>JAJDCW010000155.1 GCA_029260635.1 Phycisphaeraceae bacterium
CCGTTCCACCGCAGGGGCTTGCGGGATGACGGTCGGGTCGATCTTGGCAAGCCCCATGACGTGCAGCAGGTCCGCGGGGTTGACCGGGAGGGGCAGATTGTTTGTATGCGCGTCATCGAGTTGATCGAACCGGCCGACATACACGACACGTTCATCCAGAAAGTCGAAGAACCAGTAACGCTCGCCGTCCGCACCGGCCCAGAAGCCCTTGCCAAACTCCTCGACCTCCAGGACGACCCGGCCAGGTTTAATAAACATGAAACGCCCATCGCCGTGCTCGTTCTTCACCTTCCCCTTCTCGTTACGCCAGATCATGTCGACCCGGGCGTCGGCGCGGATCGGGCTGAGCTGGTCGGCCGTCCGGTTGTATCGCGCAACCAACTCCGGATAGCTCGGCAACGGGGCCTCGTTCACAGCTTTATCAGGGAGCATCGTGTCGGGCAGGACTTGATTGTCACGATTGCAGCCCGGCAGGGTCAAAAATGAAAGCAGCAGCACGCAGGCCGGGGTCCAGCGCCGCACGACTACAACTCCGCCTGGAGGATTTCACCGAGTTGCGTCATGACTTGTTCCACGCGTGACTCGTCGAGTTTGGGATCGAGAACCACAAGGCGGACTTCCGGGTGCCACTTGCCAAGCGGGCCTTTGGACAGGTCCAGCTTGGGGGTGAGTTTCCACCAGGTCTGTTCGACCTCTTCGCCATCGACCTCGGCCGTACGGATGTCGTTGCCGTCATATCGCAGCAGCTTCTTGCGCATCAGGATCAGCGCGAGCACATACCGAAATGCCAGGCGATCCGGCTCGGTCGCGTCCGCCAGCCGCTCAAGGAGGTTCATAAGCACGGCGTCATCGACGAACATCTTCTTCTTTTCATTCGGCTCGGGGACCGTGGACTTCCAGTAGCCGAACAAACCTTCCGGTCGGAACCCCCCTTCCCACGCATCGATGCTGATGTCGATCCGGCACATCCCAAGCGCCCGCAGCGCCTCCGCCGCCTTGTCCTTGCTGGCGTCCGACGCCTCGGCCGAGGCCTGTTCCCCGGCGAGTTCGATCAACGCGGCATAATAAGGCTCGCCCGGGACAAGTTCTCGCCCGGTCGAGGCGCACTGCCCGCTGGTCTTGGGGATCTCGTAGCTGGGGGTGTTGAATTGGGACATAAAGTGCAGATACTTGTAATAACTAATCTCAGACTCAGTGTAACGAGCCGCGAGTGTAAGCGAGCGGTCCTTAGTGAGAGACCCTTCAACGCGCACTTACGGTAGCGGCTCGTGGATACATATCAATCCCCAGTCTCTACGCCGAGTTGTCTGGCTGCGCCGATGGAGGTCTGGTCGATGAGGACGGCCAGGGTCATCGGGCCGACGCCGCCGGGGACGGGGGTGATCATGGAGCATTTGGGGGCGCAGTCCTCGTAGTCCACATCCCCGACGTTGCCGCTGGGCGAGGGGTTAAAGCCGGCGTCGATCACGACCGCGCCGTCCTTGAGCCAGTCGGCCTTGACGAAGTTTGGTATCCCCACCGCGGCGACCACGATGTCGGCGTGCTTGACGACGCTGGGCAGGTCAACGGTGCGCGAGTGGCAAATGGTGACGGTGGCGTGGGCGGCGAGCAGGAGCATCGCCATGGGTTTGCCGAGGATCACGCTTCGGCCGATCACGACGGCGTGCTTGCCCTGGATATCGATGTCGTAGGCCTTCATCAGACGCATGATGCCCTCGGGCGTTGCCGAGCCGAACCCGGGCAGGGAGTAGGTCATCGTGCCGAAGCTGTGGAAGGTGACGCCGTCTACGTCTTTCGCGCCGCCGATGGACTCGAAGACGGCCCGCTCGTCGATCTGCTTGGGCATCGGGTGCTGGACGAGGATGCCGTGGACCGAATCGTCGTTCGCCATGGCGCTGACTTTGGCGACCACTTCTTCAGTGGTCGCGGTGTCGGGCATGACGACCTTGATGGACTTCATGCCGTGCTTCTCGCAGAGCTTGCCCTTGCGATCGACGTATTTCTCGCTTGCCGGGTCGTTGCCGACCAGGACGGTGGCGAGGCAGGGTGTGACGCCGGTCTTCTCGACGATCCGCTTCACACGCTGCTCGCAGTTGGCGAGGATCGCGTCGGCGATGGGCTTGCCCTTAATGACGGTGGGTTCTGTGGAAGTAGTCATGGCCGGATTATATCGGCATCCGTGACACGGGGCACGGCGGGCACACTCCGCCTACAATCGCGGTATGAAAGCAGTAGTATTATCCATCGGTGACGAGTTGGTGCTAGGGCAAACCGTCGATTCCAACAGCGCCTACCTCGCCGCGAAGCTGGCAGAGATGGGGATCGGCTGCCTGTATCACCAGACGCTGGCCGATGACCTGCCGATGATCACCGAAGCCATCCGTAGGGCCACAACCGTGGGGCAATGCGTCTTGATTTCAGGCGGGCTGGGGCCGACCAAAGACGACCTGACACGCCAGGCCCTGGCCGACGCGATGGACGTGCAAGTCCGTGAAGACCCCGAGAGCCTAAAGCAGATCAAGACGTTTTTCGACGGCCGGGGCATCGTGCTGTCTGACGCCAACCGGGTCCAGGCCCTGCTGCCCGTCGGCGCTACGATGATTCCAAATGCCCGGGGCACCGCACCCGGCATCCAGACGATGCTGAATGGCGCACTGATATTTGTGATGCCCGGCGTCCCCCACGAGATGCGTGCGATGATGGATACCACCGTCCTGCCCGCACTCAGGCAGCACGCGGGCAGCACAAAGACCATCCTCACCACCAAGGTCAACACCTTCGGCATGGGCGAGTCGGCGGTCGGGGCTTTACTTGATGGTCTGATGACCCGTGACCGAAACCCCACCGTCGGCACCACCGTCGCCAATGGGATCGTATCGGTCCGTGTCCGCAGCATCTTCGACGACCCCGAAGAGGCCCGCACCCGGTTGGAAGCCACTGTCGATCAGGTTACACAGATCATGGGGCCAGTCACTTTTGGCCGGGATGACCAGACGTTGGCGGAGGCCCTCGTCCAGACGCTTCAAAACACGGGCCAAACGGTCGCCACCGCTGAGAGCTGCACGGGCGGGCTGATCGGAAAGATGGTGACGGATGTCTCCGGGTCAAGCCGGGTCTACGCCGGGGGCTGGGTGACGTACACCAACGAGATGAAACAAAGTCAGCTAGGCGTGCCTGATGAACTGTTCGCCGAACACGGCGCGGTCAGCGGGCCGGTGGTTTGTGCGATGGCGGCCGGGGCGCTGGAGCGCAGTGGTGCGGACCTGGCGGTGTCCGTCAGCGGCGTGGCCGGCCCGACCGGGGGCACGGAAGATAAACCCGTAGGCACGGTGTGGCTCGGGCTGGCTCACAAGTCTGGTGACGGCCAACAAACTCAAACATCGGCTATCCGCGTCCGCCTGCCCGGCGACCGGCCCTCGATCCGCCGCCGTGCCTCGATGTGTGCTTTGCAGTGGCTAAGGCTGCACCTGTCCGGACACCCGCCGACCGAGATGACTTGGGTCACGGACTCATACCTCAAACCCTAACGATATACTCGAAGTTCTTGTTCCGGTGCCCTGCTGTTCCCAGAATTCTGTACCCTGTACCCGACATGCTTATCCCCGCGACAGGCCGACTCGACGTTCACAGCCACATGCTCCCCGGCATTGATGACGGCTGCGAAACGATCGAAGAATCCATCGCCAGCATCACGATGTTGAAACAGGCGGGGTATGTCGGCACCATCTGTACGCCCCACCTCTGGCCGGACATGTTCCCCGACAACACGCCAAGCAACATCGATCGCTGGACCGGTGAACTTACCGTCCAATTGGCACAGCGTGGGATCGAATACGCCTTGTGGCCCGGCGGTGAACTGCGGCTATTCAAGGGCGTCACCGATTGGATGAAAACCCACGGCGTCCCCACGCTCGCCGGCTCACGCTACGTCCTGACCGATTTCTGGGAAGACCATTGGCCCAAGTACATCGATCAATCGCTCGACTGGCTCATGGCGGAGGGGTATCAGCCGATCCTCGCTCACCCCGAACGCATCGGGATCACCAAATACGAAACACTGGTCAAGCATCTCAAAGAGGCCACCGCACGGGGCGTACTTTTGCAGGGCAACTTCCGATGTATGACCGGCGAAGACGGCTACCACCAGGACCAACGGGTCCGTCAATTCCTCACCGAGGGCCGGTACTGGCTGATGGCGATGGATATGCACCGGCCCGACGCCCTGCCATCCCGCCTCGACGGGATGCAGATGGTGGTTCAGGAATACGGCCAGCAGATGGTGGACCTGATGACCATCGATCGGCCACGGATTATTTTGACCAACGGATAGGGCATATTCCCCCTAATTTAACAGCCATTTCTTACGTATTTCAGAAAAAATCCATTGACCACGCCCTTCGGCCGTAGGACAATACCGGCGGTCTTTCTCTTCTATCCTCTGGAGGCAGTGATGCGACGACATATTGGGGTGGGTAGCGCGGTCGCGCTGGGTCTTTGCGTAGCAAACACATCTATCGCGGCGACAACCTTTGACATCATCGGGCAGGACTTTGTCGGCGGTGTTCAGTTCATCAACGGCAATATACGGCCCTCCATCGCGGAGAACGGCAAGGTCGTCTTCGCTGCCAACACGCTTCCGCCCGCTGGGGCGCTACCGGTCTTCTTCACGGGTGACGGGCTCAACCCGCTGCAAACCGCGGACTACACAACGGCTGGTTATACCAGCCCCGCTGTCGTCAAGATCGACGCCAGCGGCAACCTCGCATACGTGGGTACACGGACAGCAAATCCGCACGACTTCCGCGGCGTCTACCGGACCAACACCACCGGTGCGGCGTTCTCCACCGTCTTCGAGGTAGAACAGGTCTTTGGCCCACCACCGATTCCCAGCCCGCAGTCACGCCTGTTCATGTCGGGCAACGGCACGATCGCTTTCAGCAATATCCAGGACGGTGACGGAGAACTTTATACCGCCACGCAAGGCGGCCCCGCCACCATCCTGCGCTCCGGCACGGGCACGTTCTTCAACAACCAGCAGTTTGATGTCAACGACTCGGGCGCGGTCGCTATTCAGATGGAGTACACCGACCCCAACAACGGCCTGTCGCGAGGTATCCTCATCTTCGATTCCCCCGAAGAAGGCCTGGCCACCATGGAAACCGCCGTCGAACGCGTCGGCGTCGGCGTGCAACCTAATCTTGCGATGAATAACCTCGGGCAGGTCGCCTTCATCCTCGAATCCAACATCACCATCCAGTACTTCGACCCCCCACTACCCGGCGGCGGAGCACTGGCGGGCACACAGTCGCTCACGCCCGGCGTCTACATGTCCACGCCGTCGGCGTTCGGCACGCCGTTCACTTTCACCAAGATCGCCGACACCAGCGGGGCCTTCGAATCCTTCAGCGAGATACGCCTGAACGACAACGGCACCATCGTGTTACAGGCCAGCGTCGAGGTCTCCCCCGGCAACTTCGAGACCGGCATCTACACCGGCGGGGACCCCATCGCCGACGAGCTGGTCCGCACCGGCAAGACCATCAACATCAACGGCACCGACAACTTCTTCTCCATCGTCCGCCTGGGCGACCTGAATCACCAGGACCAGCTCACCTTCCAGACCAGCGACTTCAACACGACGGACCAGATCGTCTGGCGTGTTAACAACGTGCCGGAGCCCGGTTCGATGGCCCTGCTGCTTGCCACCGCATCCGCGTGCCTGTTCCGTCGTAGAGTTTGATCGTATCAGATTCGGCTTGAGTGATAATTTGAGTTAAACCATGCCATCATACTGATGGGTATTATGATGTGCGCGGGACAGGCTTCCAAACATAACTCCCTATCCGAGCTGATAGTTGCCCGGTGAATGCGGTCATATTTCATATCCACCTGGCACGATTGTGCCTAGAATTAATGATTTTTTCACTTTCGCGAGACGGTGCGCGGCTATAGCATGCGTGTGATCAACACTTCTAAAGGAGGCTTGTCTGATGTCATATCTCCACCCCAGCCGTCTGCTTTGCGTCTTATCCGTTCCACTTCTTTTTTCTTCAACCGCTATCGCCGACGACGTATCGATCGACCTGTCGTACACACGATTCATCAACCGGCTGTCGGAGAACGTCGGCACGGTGACCGTGCCCTTCCCCCCGTTCGGCTCCGGCTCGGGGTTTATCGTGGACCAGACGGTCCCCAATGTCAGGAGCGTCGCGCTGGACTGGAACGACGCCACCGACACGCTGACCATCGGCACGCCCAGCGATATCGCGACCACGCCCGGTGCCGACGGCATCCTCTATGCACCCGACGGCGACCTGTTGATCGGGGGCCAGACCACTGAGGTACATAAGGTGGACCCGTCCGACGGTTCGTTCATTACCGCGGCCCTGCCCGCCGGATCGGAGTCGTTCCATCTGGCAATGGACCCCGGCCTGGCGAAGGTCTGGACCAGTGACCAGCCCGACGGCCAGATCGCCGAGGTGTCGCTGAACTTTGGTTCGACGATCGTGTCACACCCCGTAAACGGCGACACCGTCACACAGATCGGCTTCGCCCCACAGCTCACAGCGCTCAACCCCGATCTCGCCTACTACACGAACTCTGACCGCGACGGTGTGGGTAACTTCGGCATCCTTGATATGTCCAGCGGGACCTTTGTCGCCACGCCCAAACTCATCGGCCAGGCCGGGGCCCACTCCTACGCCTACGACTCGGCGACCGGCGATGTGATCCTCTTCGGGGACAACCGCATCCTCCAGATCGACGTGACCACCGACCCCTTGAACCCGACGATCAAGTCCACACGCGACCTGACCGCTGAGTTGTCGGCATTAACAAACGAATTGATCCTGGACATCCAGGTCACCTCGCCGTTCAGCACATTGCAACAGGATGTCGAGGTCGCGAGTTTGATCGGGCTGGAATTGCGTGTCATGGATCAGGGCTCGGTCGATGGCAACAAGCACCTGGTCGCCGCCGTCAACTCCGGCCACCTGGTCTTCATCGACTACTCGGCCACCGGCCTGGTCGCCTCGGGTACTCTGGCCCTGGACGGCGGGCTGCTCCCCTTCCTGGACCTGTACCTTGACGACATCGTCCCCCTCTCGGGTTTCGGCAGCATCCCCGTATCGTTGGAAGGCGACCTCAACGGGGACGGGTTTGTCGGCATCGACGACTTGGGCATCGTCCTGGCTAACTGGAACCAGAATGTCCCGCCGGGCGACCCATTAGCCGATCCAAGCGGCGACGGGTTTGTCGGGATCGACGACCTCGGCGAGGTCCTAGGCAATTGGAATGCGGGCACCCCGCCTAGCCAGAATGCCGTTCCCGAACCCGCAAGCATGACGCTGTTAATCGCTGCGGCTTGCGTCGCAAGTCGAAGAAACAGACAGGTTTGCTAGATTGTGTTGTCGCCCGCCAGGACATAGATGGGGCTCGCTGTACACCAACCTGGCCGGGCGAGCGGGCAATTTACCGCATATTAATCTTGATTACCTCTTAGTCTGTCATTAGGATGGCCCGTGACAGGTCGGCTGTCAGGGACGTCGGGGAATCATTTCTGTCCTTTTTTGTTCTGGCTGGCGACCGGTTGGACGACGGTACGACACTTCAGGACGGGAGAAAGATCATGGGAAATGCGCGTTTATGGGCGGTGCTTTCGTTGGCCGCTGCAGTTGTGGTAGTCACTACAGCCGTGGAGGCGGCGGTCGTCCCGGGCACGAACATCGAGGCCAGTGTCAGGCCGATCGTCTGGACCCGCTACAGCGGCGCACCGGTCCCCGGCGGGAACAACACCGTCGTCGCTATCTGGGACACGGGCGACCCTTGGGAAACCATGTCACGCGAAACCGCGATGTACCTCGGTCTGCCCGCGACGACGCCTCTGGTCCCCGGCGGTTCCGGTGGCAACTTTAGAAACGTCGGCACCATCGCCCAGCAAAACACCCAGTCCTCCGGCTGGTTCGGCGCACGGTTCGACGGGCCCGAACGAACGACCCCCGCCCCTCCCGGCGGCTGGCAGGACGTCGATATCCGTATGGGTGATCCGGCACACGTCTTCACCAGCGCGACCGTCGCGCCTTCCAACCCTGTCACCAGCAACGGCCTGTACACGTGGTACGGGGACTACAACAACCGATTCAGCGAGACACACACCGGCATGCCGTTCGTGACCTCATCCAACGCGGCGAACAACATGACCGCCTATGTCGACCCCATCAACGCAACCCCCCTGCCTTTTGCTTATGACAACACCACGGGGGGGAACGGCCGGGGGCTTTCAGGCGCGGGCAACCCGACTGACTCACGCGCCTCCAGTATCAGTTTCTACAACGCGGGCAGCAGCCGTATCCCCACGCCCGCCAAGAACACCAACGCGGGCTTCGCTCACTTCGTCACTATTCAGCCCCAGCAATTTTCTTCTACACTCGTCCCGTCCAATGCGCAGGCCACGATCAATGCGGCCCTGCCCGCCGGTGTTGACCGCAGGATTACCATCGAGATCTCCCCCGCCGATGCCGCTAACGGCACCGTGGTCGTGCCCTTCATCAACAGCTTCCCGGAGGTCTACTACCGTGTCAGCAATCCCGCGGGCACCAACGCCTACGCCCAGATCTCAAGGCTGTTTGAGGTCCGCAACGAGACCATCCGGGCCGGCGGCGAGATTGACCCGCGTGGGTTTGTCCGTGATGACGGGATGGTCCAGGTCCAGGTAGTCAGCAAGGCCGGTCCCGCCACCACGGTTCATCTGACGCAGAATATACGCCTGCCATCATCGGCACCCAGGCCGTACGGCACGATCAATATCCCGGGACTGGTCAATACGGGCGCGAACAATATCCTCATCGATACCGGGGCACCCACCACCAGTGCTTCGATCATCGGCACCGACACGCTTAACCGATTCGGGCAGTTCTGGGACTTCGCGCCACAGAACGCCGGCGGCGGCAACAACAACGGTCGGCTCACGCTGTATGCACCCAGCAAGGCCGACGTCATCTCAGCCGTAGCCAAGGGCATGCTCATCGGTGTGGACGGGAACACCACCGGCGCAGCGGCCACCGCCGTGCGGCACGAGGCGACCATTGGATCGATCCCCCAACTCCAGCCCGGCATCGCCGCCACACTCAGCGACGGCGTGGACGGCAATCAATCCAAGGCCGTCTTCCGCACACACCTCACCGCCAGTAATGCCACCTACATCGACGAGAAGGCGATGAAACTCGACGGCGCGGGCAAACCCAACATCATCAGCATGAGCACCGGCAAGGACACGGTGAATACCGACCTGTATTTCTCTATTAACCCACAGAGTCAGGGCGTGGTCGGCACCGACGCCGGCACTCAGGCCACACGGAAACAGGTCGGGTCAGACATATTCAAGGCCTCGTATCAGGGACGCAATCCGGCACGGGTCAACGGCAACAACAAACTCTTTATCAATCAGGAGACCATGGGGCTGGGCTCCTTTGTCGGCCCGGGGGCCACCGCCGATAGTCTCAGCGGCGACAACCTCTCTTCGTTGGATATGTGGACCGATGCGGCCCTGCCGGCCACCAGTTTCTCCAACCTGGACAGCCCGATCCTGTCGCACAACGACGACGGCACGGGTGCCAGGCCGCGCGTCGGGGGCGACCGTCTCGGCGATGGGGGTAACTTCGACACCTACTTCACGACCGACGTGCCCGGGCCGACCGCCATCTACAAGAGCGAGTTTTCCGTCGACGGCGAATGGGCCGACTATATCCAAATGGGTCTGATCGAGGGGGATATCATCGACGCACTCGCCCTGTACAGGCCCTCCGTATCCCAGGGCGTGCGGGGGCACGACTTTATTGATGCGGGAGACCTGTTCCTCTCACCCAACCTCATCGATGATGATTTCCGCTTCGACCCGAACTCCGGCGCCACGTTCGAGGGCATCGACTGGAACTTCGGGTTTGATACCGATCTGGCGATGTTCAGCCTGGGGTTGCGCTCGCCCACCCTCGCACAGTACAACCTGTCCCCGGCCGATTTATTCATCTCCGACTTCGACGGCACGTTTGCGTTGGCCGTCTCCGCCGAGAGCCTGGGGCTACAGTTCTTCGATGACCTTGACGCACTGGATAACCTGCTGACCCAGAGCGTCCCGATCCCGGAGCCGGCTTCCGGGCTGATCGTGATATCGCTCACCGGTCTGCTGATGCGACGAAGCGCCTGATCTGAATGATAAGGACCCTCAGAATAGTCCTACGGATAGAGACGACGGCCATATAAGGCTAAGCCGCTAACCCCAAGCAAGGCGATCCCTGTCGGCTCGGGCACCGTGGCGGTGGGTGGTGCCCCTTGGTTCCAGTTGCCCAGCACGGTATTCAGATCGTCGATGCCCACGAAGCCATCGGCGGACGGGTCGCCGAGTATCGGCACGCCGGGTGGCGTCGTCTGGTTCCAATTGCTCAGCACGATATTCAGGTCGTTGATCCCGACGAAACCATCCCCATCCAGGTCGCCAGCAAGGGGCGCGGCCTCAAGGACGGTCAGGGTCTGGTTCACGGCAACGTCGTAGAGGTACTGGACGATCCCGCTGGTCCACTCAATCGTGACCAGGTCAACGGGGTCGGCATTGGCACCGAGTCCGAAGTGTGCCGTGTGCTCGTTCTGGCTCAGGAAACTGCTGCCGCCGTCGATCTCCCAGACAATGATGTCGTCGGGCTGGGTGAGGTCGGGGGTGACGGTGATGAACGCCCCGATACCGTCTCGGTTGGAAGCCGTGCCCTCGGTATGGATACGCAGGTAGTCTAGGCTGTTGCCCCCAACGTTTTCGTACAGGATGGGCGCGTCTTCGTTGTTGATGACAACGATGTCGATATCACCGTCGTTGTCGTAATCCAGGTGCGCCAGGCCACGGCCCTGACCGGTATCGGTGATCCCTGAGAGATCTGACACGTCGGTGTAGACCCCCGCGTCGTTCTGCCAGAAGAAGGTGCGGTCGTCGATCCAGCCTGCTCCGTTGTAACCGTTGGTCGCGATCAGGTCGAAGTCGGCGTCGTTGTCGGCGTCGAAGAAACTGGTGCCCCAGGACCACCGCGAGTCACGGACGCCGGCCTCCTGGGTGACATCGGTGAAGGTCCGGTCGCCCTCGTTGCGGTAAAGCCGGTTCCACCCCCCGAAGCCGCCGGGGTGTTCGGGGGCCTCGGTGATGTTGGTGATAAACCAGTCCAGGTCGCCGTCGCCGTCGTAGTCCGCGAACGTCGTGCCCATGCCGTTGTAATCGGTGCCCACGTTGGCGGCGAGGGTCCCATCCGTAAACGTCCCGTCGCCGTTGTTCCAGAAGAGTTGGCTGGTGACAAAGTCGGAGACCATGGTCAGGTCCATATGTCCGTCACGGTCGAGGTCAACAAATCGCGGCGCAAAGCGTCGACTGACCTCGGTGCGGTAGGTATCGATGCCGGCGAAGACCGTGGTGTCCTCAAACATGCCGGGGTTCGTCGCGCCCAGGTTGCGGAAGAGCCTGGACTGGCTGTTGACCGCGGCCGTTCCCCAGTCGGAGGTGATCAGGTCCAGGTAGCCATCATTGTCGTAGTCGGCAAAGCTGGCGCCCTGGCCGTTGCGCGGTGCGCCATTCATCTGCGACGCCGGGTTGGCCGCGCCCGCATCGGTGAAGACCCCGCTGCCGTTGTTGATATAGAGGTAGTTGCGTGTGGACTGGACGCCGCCGGTCATGTAGAGGTCCAGATCACCGTCGTTGTCGATGTCGCCTGAAACGACGCCGTTGGTGTTCGTGGCGGTCGTGAAGCCGGCCGCGGTGGTCAGCGGGTCGAACGTCCCGTTGCCCAGGTTGCGGTAGAGGATGTCGGTGTCGCCGAAGCGGGTAAAAAGCAGGTCGGTCAGCCCGTCGTTGTCGAAGTCGCCCGCGGCGACCCCACCGGTCATGAACGTGGAGCCCGGTAGCCCGGCGTTGGCTTCGGGTGTGGACTGGACGTGGTTGATCCCCGCCGATGATGTGACGTCGGTAAACGTGACAGCCGCCGCCGGGACAGCGATCACATGGACCACGGTAATGATCGTCAAAGCAGATGAGTATTTCAGGCTTACGATCAAGTGCTTCTCTCTCCATTCAACGGCGTTTTTTTTTCAACCGCCCAAGCCCTTGGTTATAGACTACCACATGGCGGGTCTGCGGCGACCCACATGTGACGATTACTTGCTTCTGCCGGGACGGCCGTAACCTGTGTGAAAGTAGGATAAATAACCTGACTGTGACGGCATACGGACTAACCAGAACCGCATGATATTTTAGCCTGATATGTCTGTTTTTCCAGTAAAACACGGTCTCCGTACAAAATGTAACAGCAATGACGCGTGTAACTTCGTTACAGGGCATGAATACTATTGACACACTTGAAAACCAGCGTATCATTAATTTAGCAAAGTAATCCCTGTCTGTATGGGATGACGTTATTTTATGGGTGCCACACAGGCACCTTAACTCTTGGAGGAGAAAGAAATGAGATCATTGAGTTTCGTTAAAGCCGGCATGGCGGCCTGCTTGTTCGCGGCGATGTCTTTCGCTGCTGCTGATGCTTCTGCCAACCTGCTAGTCAACCCCGGTTTCGAAGTCGGTCCTCTGGTCGATGACGGCTCGGGTGTTGGCAAGTGGCAGCCGTTTGGTGGCGCGGGTGTCGCCCTGCCAACCCTTTCGGCTCAAGACACCGTGATGCCTCTGAGTGGTACGGGCCACCTGAATCTTCAGCTGGACAACATTGGTGCCAGTTTCGCAGGCACCTACCAGGACGTCGGCGGCCTGAGCGCCGGTCAGATCGTGACCTGGGAAGGCTGGACCAAGGACGCTGGCCAGGACGCTGGCGGTGCTGAGATCCGCATCGAATGGCGCGACTCCGTAGGTAACACCGAGATCAGCCGGACCGGCAATCTGGTTCCGACGCTGACCGCTGGCGTTTACACGCCTTGGTCGCTGGTTGACGCCGTCCCCGCCGGTGCGGACACCGCCCGTGTGGTCTACGCGATCCAGAGCTTCGGCGCTGGCCCGAACCAGATCCACTACGTCGATGACACCTCCGTCACCGTCGTGCCCGAGCCCGCCTCGATGGCCCTGCTGGGTCTGGGCGCTCTGGCGATGATCCGTCGTCGCTGAACGTGAATAAGTGTTAGTACCGTCCGCCTGCTGTAAGGCGGGTGGACGGCTTTAAGAAAGAAATGCGGCACGACGTTCGTGCCTCGAAAGAATTTTATAGATGGGTTAACGTTACCCAACTCTTCACCTTGGAGGAATGTCAGATGTTTGATCAAAGAATGTTGATTACGATGATGGCGGCGGGCGGGATGTTGCTCGCCTCGCAGCAGGCGAGTGCTACGATCGTGTCCACGGGCACGGATCTGGACCTGCTGAGTGTCGGTGGCCTGGATGAGACCGTCCACTTTGAAGGTGCCAGCGGCTATATCTATGAAGCCGTCGCCGACAGCGACGCCAACCAGTTCGCCGCGATCGGCGTGCAGGACGGTGCGGGCTTTGCCGGCTTTTCCAGAAGCATGGACTCCCTGGCGTTCGGTGCCCTGAGCACCGGTAGCACGATCCGCATGAGCGCGTGGTTCATGTCGAACCCGAACGACCCGATTACCAACGTCGGCGGTGAAGATGGCATGCGTTTTGAGCTGCTGAACACCATCCTGGGTAACGGTCTGCCAGGCAGCCCCGACCTGATCTTTGCAACCCCCCTGTCGCCCGTGACGACGGCCCCGATTTCAACCACCGGCTGGACTCAGAAGAGCCTGACCCTGGAACTTGACGCCGTGACACACGACCTGGCGAATCTCCAGGAGATCCGCCCCGTAGTCGTTCAGTCCGGTGGCCCCGGCGCGACCGGCGAGCTCTTTGTAGACAACTTATATGTTGAGGTCTTCACTGATCTCGCGACCGCCAACGCGACGGCTCTGCCCGGCAGCGCCCCCGGCGGCTTCGACGTCCCGGTCCCCGTGGACCTCTCGGGCGACATCAACGGCGACGGCTTCGTCGGCATCGATGACCTGGGCATCATCCTGGGCAGCTGGAACGTCAGCGCTCCTCCGCCGGTCCCCGGTCCATTGCTCTCGGACTTCAGCAGCTTCAACCTGTCAGGCACGTATGTCGATTGGGACGCGGGCACGTTGACGTCAGGCGCCACCGACTACCGTGTCGAGGCAACCAACACGGGTGGTGGCTTCTTCACCTTCCCCTCCAATCTCGACGCCTCTGGTGCGACCGAGCTGGAGATCAATGTGGACATCAACGCCGCCAACGTGGCGGAAGAGTTCAACGTCGTGTTGATCGATGCGGACGGCACGGAACGCGTGATCCGGTTTACCCATGCGGGCGTCGGTGATGACCAGACCCTCACGGTCCTCCTCGATGACTTCCTTCAGGACAACGCGGTCGGCACGGTTCCAGGACTGGACACCTCGGCACTCGAGTCGTTCCACATCCAGGGCACGTTCGATGACGCCGATGTGCTGGACATCACCTTTG
>JAJDCW010000156.1 GCA_029260635.1 Phycisphaeraceae bacterium
AATACAAACTCCATCGCCAGCGCCGTACTGACCGGCAGTCGGGCGCTTCGGAAATTCACGTCACCCGTGCTATTCCAGGACCCGTTCGTGCCAAGGCTGTGGCTGACCGGCCCGACATAGGTGTCGAAAGTGCCGATCCCGTAAAGCTCGACATCCAACCCAACTGGCGTCCCCACCTGTAACGGCACCGCGCTCGCAAAGACGACTGATGGGAATTGCTGGAAGTCAATCACCGTCGAGGGTGCCAGAGGCGCAGATGTGGTTATAAGTGCCGCATGGGCATTCCCAGAAAAAATCAAAGCGGTTGCACAGGCAATCACTGAGACTTGGATAAAGCGTTTCATAGACAGGCTCTTTCGTGGATAGGTCCATATTGATTTATGCATTTCGTGTGTACCTTGACTAACTAATTCTGGCACTAAACGTCTTCATGATGGCGTCGAGCCGCTCGCTCACACCGACCTTCGACTCTTACCAAGCAGCGCCAGTGAACCCACAGCGATCAGCGCCGCACTGGCGGGCTCGGGGGTGGGGTATTCCTGGATGCGGAGGATCGGGCCGGCAGTACCGGCGGTGAGTGGGAAGACTTCGACTTCTTTCGTGACCGTAAGAATATCACCGGGCAGGACGGGCTGGGAGAAGGTATCAAGCCAGAGGTCGCCGGTGCCTAAGCCGCCGGACGCGAAACCAATTGGCGTGCCGTTGACTGAGAGCTTGACGCGGAACCAGGTGCTAATTCCGCCGGCGCCGGCGGCGTTGGGCAGGATGTGTTCGTGCCAGTCGAACCAGGGCTCGTTGCCGACGTTCTGGATCGTCTCTACCATCGTCAACAAGCCGGGGGCCGTGACTACAAAATTGGGGTCAACGATACTCTTGCTCCAAGGCCCTCCGGTGGGGTCCAGGTCGATGGGGATCGGGGAACTGGGGTCGCCGATAAAGACAATTGGGCCGGGCTCAACTTCGTGAATGGTAAACGGGCTGGTTGCGGTGCCCTGCGCCCAGACGGTGGTGCTGGTTGCCAATAAGGCGATGGCGAGGACGGGTGTCAAAACGATTTGTGTCAGTGAGCGTAGCATGGTTTTATCCTTGTGTGTGTAGTGTGTCAGAGTAGGTGTAAGGGTTTGTTATGCGTTGACTAAGTGTTACCGCTCAGGCAGTGCGTTGACTTAACCGCCGCTTACCCATCAGGACGACGGATCCGATCCCCAGCAGTGCTGCGCTGGCAGGCTCGGGGGTCGGGTACTCAAGGACCTGGAACATCGTCACACCCGGGGCGACCACGTTCGATGTCGTGATCAGTGTCTTCTCGATCGTGAAGACGTCGCCCGGCAGCACGGGCTGGGAAAACCCATCGACGGTGAGGTCGTTGCCGATGATCGTTGCGTTGTACACGATTGGAATGCCATTGACGGCCAGCGAGATGACGCTGTCCCAGGCGACGCCGAGCTGCCCGTTGTTCAACAGGAACTCGTGCCAGTCATACCAGGGCTCGGTACCGACATTCTGAACCGTCTCGATCATGGTGAGGTTGCCCGTCCCGATGTAGCCGGTGACCAGGTCGCTGTTGATTGTTTTCCGCCAGGGTGCGCCCGTCGGGTCAAGGTCGATCGGGTAAGGGCCTGGGCCGTTGACAAAATCCAACGGACCGCCGGCGTAGACGACGTTGCCCGCGTTATCCGCGACGTGCACCGTGCTGGGGGCGGACGCGGTCCCCTGGGCATGAACCACGGTGACGATAATGAGCGTGATGCCGATCGCGGCCAGGTTGGTATATAAGAAGCGTGTCATTTTCTATCCTTTATAAATGATGAGTATCTAAATGGAATTGATTCAGGTCGGTTTTAGTGTTGTGGGCGACGACGGTTCAAGGCCGCGAGTCCCATGGCCGAAAGCAGAGCGATGCCCGCCGGCTCCGGAACCGGGATCGGCTGCTGGCGGATGGTAAAGGCTGTGATCCCGTCCGGCACGTCAACCGAGAAGAAGAAAGGCGGCGTGGTGAAGGCCCCTGCCGGGAAGACTCCCCCACCCGCAATCAGTTCGTCTTCGTTCTCCGTCAGGGTCGAGAAGAACGTGGAGAAGTCGGCACCCGAGTTCTGGTCGGGGTAATCGAAATCGAGCCCGTCGCCCGATGTGGAGGGGACAAACGCGCTTCCCACGCCGAACCCAAGTTCCAGGCGGTATCCGCTCCAGTCGATGCCCGTGCCGTTGTCGACACCCTCTTCGATGTAGTATTCGGTGGTGCCGCCCGAGGGCACGACGGTGAACTCAAGGTCTACCGGGCCGATGGCGTTGTACGCCTTCTGTGTCACCAGTAAGAAGTTGGGTGACTGACCGACCGCGTCGTCATTGTTCGGGGCTGCGAGGGGGGCGATGAATTCCCCCGCGACCGAGCCGACCCCGGAGAACCAGCTGATGAGCGTGATTTCGCCCGCCAGAAGAGAACTGCCGGGCACGAATATCATGGCAGCGAACGAGAAGCCCGCGGCGGAGCGAATCATTGATTTCGAGATGGTTTTGGTTCGGTTCATGGTATGTACTCCTGATATATGATTGATTCAAGTTAGTAGTCAGAGTGTGTCGCTTCAGTGTCGGGAACGCTACAAACGTTTCTTGCGGAGGCCGATCGTGGCGGCACCCAGCCCCATCAGGGCGATGGACGCGGGCTCAGGTACGGGGTTGGCCAGGATGCTGGCGTTGGAAAAAGCGGTCAGAGCCGAGCTTGCCGCGAATTCACCAGCCGATCCGAATGAAGGGGCCACGAACGGCGAGAAGTTGGTCACGGTGAATTCCCAGGTTTCACCAGCCTGGAGAATCTCATCAACAATGGCACTCTCAAAGATCAAAGGGTTATTGATCCCCGGCGTCACCGTGCCGTCGATCCGAAACGAGGTCGTCGATCCGGTAAAGGTCAGGTCGTCGGTAAAACCATCAAAGTTGCCGACACTCGCCCCTTCATCCGCGACGAAGAACAGGTCTGTGTAATCGATACTAGAAAGATTTGTGATGGTGATCAGCCACTCATTGGGGATCCCGTCGTCGGAGACGCACTCAAAGTGGACCGGCGGCAGCGTGGACTGAGTGACGGTGATCGCCAGCGCCTCGTAGTTCGGGAATTCGGCGGCGTCGCCTAATTCGTGGGTAAGCAACTGTGTGCCGTGCTGGTCGCACCCGAATGGGTCGTCGGTATATCGGGCCTGAATTGGCACCGCGGAGGCATGGCCGGCAGCCACCAGCCAGGTGAAACCGAGTGTCGCAAGAGAGAGGCGGTGATTACGGGTGGGTGTTGGAGTATTCATGGTGTTATCCTGTTAAAGAAGATGAGATGTTGAGTTAAGAAGTAATCAGGTCTTGTGTCGTCGGGCACACAGAAACAGGCCGGCTGACAGGAGCGCCAGCGACGCCGGCTCGGGGATGGGTTCCGCCGTCCCGGAGATCTTCGTTACGTGCAGGCCCGAAGGCCCGCCCAGGTTGATCCCGGGGAAGAAGGCGTTGCCGACCCTGAAGTCCAGCGTGTTGATCCCCGGGACGAATCCCGAGTTGAAGCTGAACGAATCGAATTGGCTAAACGTAGTTGTCTGGACGATCCCTGCTCCGAAGTTCCCGTTGAGCACGACCCGTGAGTTGTCATCCGCCGTCCACAGCCCGGAGATCATGGCCGTCGAGGGATCGAGCCCGGTCAGGTCAAAGGTCAACCGGTACACATACAGGCCTGACAACAACGGGGTGCTGATCCCGTCGGGTGAGATCCATTGCGACACTGGCTGGTTCGGCACCCACGTCACGGGACGCGGCGAAGCCACGAACGCGTTGGGCCCGAATCCCCCCAACGCCTGGATCAGCGTGTAGTGCGGATCGACGGCTTGTGGGGGCAGGTTCGCGAAGAACGCTCCACTACTCACGCCTGTCGGCCTGAGCCCCAGGATCGGCACCGGGACCGCTTCGGCCGGTATGGTCGTCGCGAACACGCCGCAAGCCATGGCCACCAAACAAAGCAGGTTTATCCATGGACGACACTTCACGATGACAGCCTCCCTCTGAAGCGTGACAGCGAAGCCGCCGCGACACAGGCAAACAGCGATGCCGAAGCGGGTTCAGGCACGGGGATCGCCACGATGCTGCCGCTGGAGATATCAGGAAGCAGGCCGCTTGGGATACCGATCGAGCCGAGGTCCGCCGCGGTAAGACCGCTGCCCGTGCTCCAGTCATCCAGGATGACCTGCCAGGTCTCACCGGGCTCGAAGACCAAGGGCTGCACGCCACCGATCTCAGCGATGAGCGGGCGGTTGATGCCTACATTATCCAGCCGAACCGCCTCGAAGCCGTTGATCACACCATCAAAGTTGGTGAAGCCGCTGCCGAAGTCAGAGACGTAGTGCAGGTCGGTGAAGGAAACCGTGGTCTGGTTGGTGATGCTCAGCAAGACGTTGGGGATCAGTGGGCTGCTGCTGTGCGGGCACGCGTCGGTGTTGTTGAACGTGGTAACGGCCGTGATGAACTCGTCGGCGGGGAAAGCCACGGATGTCCCCAACTCATCCATGATGTTTGGCAGCGGTGCGAGCACATCACAATGATTGACCAGGTCCGCGCTCGTGACGGCAACCGGGGAAGCAGACGCTTGCATGGCCATCGCTGAGATAACGGTTGTCGTGAGTAGTAGGTTGAAAGATTTCATGGGTGTTCTCCTGTTTAGTGGTTGATTTGTTTACGTTCAATAAGTGATGCGGCACCTAGTGCCAGCAGGGAGAGCGACGCGGGCTCGGGGACGGGGAGCGCAACGATGCTGCCGCTGGAGAAGTCGGGCAGGACAGGGCTGGGCACGCCGATGGACCCGAGGTCCGCAGCGCCAAAACCGGCCGCATTCACCCAGTCGTCCAGCACGATCTCCCAGGTCTCGCCCGGCTCAAAGACCAGCGGTTGCGACCCGCCGAGCTCCGCGACCAGTGGGCGATTGATTCCGACGTTATCCAACACGACCGCGTGCTCGCCGTTGATGATGCCGTCAAAGTTAGAGAATGTTGTGAACGGGTCCGCGACGTAGTGAAGGTCCGTAAACGAGAGGTTGGTCAAGTTCGTGATACTAAGCAGGACGTTGGGTATCGTTGCGTCGCTGTTCAGCGGGCAGGCATCTAACTGCGTGAAATTAAACGAGGCCGAGATCAGCTCATTCGCTGGGAACGCGCCGGTGCCCAGCTCATCCATAATGGTTGGCAAGGGACCGAGCGTGTCACAGTCGGAGAGGTCCTGATGCTGGACCGTGGTAAACGAGGCCAGCGTGGGCGTGGCCAACAGGCCGACAAGCAAGGTTGTAATCAGATGGCGTTTCATGGTTCTATTCCTCATCTCGTAGGTTTAGTATTTCTTACGGAGCAGGCAGGGGACGAGGCCGGCTGTCAGAAGCATCGCCGTCGTCGGCTCGGGGATGACGGTCAGCACGCGCAGCTGATCCAGCCCCAGGGAACCGGCCTGAACGCGGTTGACTGTAAGCGTCAGCAGGTCATTGGAGATTGAGAATGCGTCCGTATTGAATTCATACCCCTGGTTGATTAGACCACTGGGGTACTGGTTGCCGGCATGCCCCAGAAACTCGCTGTTCCTCAGGTCGGAATTTTTCTCAATCACCCCGATGATCGGCCCGTCGAATGTAAACCAGGCATCGTTGACCGACTGGTTGGAGTTGCCTGGATCGAAATGGATGAAGTGGCTGTTGACGGTGATTCCTGACAAAGAGACATTTACCAGGTCACCCGTGTCATCGTAAAGCCCGGCAGCGATTGCGTTAGCCGTGACAGCGTTGTTTAGAAACACGTTCTGTCGCTCGTCGAAGCCGACGACTCTACTGTTGAACTGGATGCTGCCCAGCGTAACGTCCCAGGGGACCGGGCTGACGTGCTGGAGTGCGTTGCCCGAGCTGAAGTTGACGATGGCTGCCTCAGAATGTGTAGGTGAGGCCCAGAGCACAGAAGCAATCACGGCACAAAGGGCGGTTGTCTGTACCAACTTGTGAGTCTTGTATGATGACATGATGCAACCCCTTTCTTTAGTGGCGTAGTGAGTTCATGGATGCTCTTATTTCCGGCGCCTGCCGCATGCAAGCATGCCGAGTGTGAGCAATGCAAAAGAAGTCGGCTCGGGCACGGGACGGACACTCATCCCAAAGTCGTCCAGCGACCAGATCTTTGCGTTATTGACACCCGGGGTGCTCTCGAAGCGCATCTCCGTAAAGTTGTTCATGTTGTTGACCAGCGGCGCACCGGACACCAGGGTTGTCAGTGTCGCGCCTTCGAAGATGTCGATCGAAACCGTGTCGTTGAGCAGGTCAAGTGTGATGTCCCAGCGGTGATAGGTGCTGGGATTCACCGCCACGGCGGATTGCACCCAGGAGCCGACGTTGGTGGCGGCGTAATCGGTCGTGGTGCCGGGCTGCCGGTAGCCGACGCTGAATCCGAGATTACCGCTGCTGTCGTAGAAAGAGATGGTGTCACCGATCGTTCCCGCGCCCAGCCCGCTGGCGGGGTCGGTGGAGCCGACGATCTGGGCACAGGACCAGAACGAGATGTCGATCGTATCCGAGCCGGTCGTCGCCGGATTCGCACCACCCAGGTCATACGTATCGACAGAATAGGCGTACTCTTGCGCTGCGCCGCTCCAGCCGTCCGCGTTGGTGGTGATGACCAGGGCCTGATCCGAGGTCCCGGGATTGGTTCGATCCAGATTCTGATGGCCCGTGGCATACGCGACCCCACCGGCGGTGCCCGGCGTTGGGTAGACCGGCCCTTGTAGCTTGACCCACAGACCGCTGTTAACCGGGATCGTCGCCAGTGTGCCCCCGCCGGCATTCGCGCCGTGCGCCCCGGCGTTGGTTGTGGATACTTCATTCAGGAATGAACCATACCCGTCCGCGCCCTCAAACTCACCCAGGTAAGCTTCAGCGGTTTGCGGTACGCAGGTCAAGTGAAATGTAGCCGCCAGAGCGGTCGCCGCGATCAGTGTGTGTTTAGTAAAACTTTGCATCGATCTTCCTTCCATTCGGTATTGTGAATTCAGTAAGAGGCCATAACATTAAGCTGCGTCTGTAAACCGCCGGCACACTGTTAAATATGCCGACGAGTTGTCGGAGAGAGACAGGTTTAGGAGAGTAGAGGCGCCTCCTTCCGTCGCTTGAGAAGCAACATGGCACCCGCACCCATCAGCCCCAGGCTCGCGGGTTCGGGCACGGGTGTGCCGTCAAACGCGATCTCCCTCATCTGGGTGTTGCTGCCGACCGGGTTCAGTGTGTTGTTCACGCGTAATTGGACCGTGAGCACGTTGGATTGCAGGCCGACCGAGAAGACTTCCGGTGCGGGGGCACTCCCCTGGAAGGGGACGGCGTTGCCGTTGAACGTGCCGATCACGGTATTACCTGGGTCTCTAAAAATCAGATCGAAGTTGCGGATGCCCGAATCGGGGAACCCCCGATCGTTCCACAAGAGGAACCGTGTGATGTCGTAAGGTTGATTCAGTGTGTAGGTGAAAATCTCTGGCGAGCCGGTGGAGTCCCATTCGACGAACGTCCCGCCAGATCCGGTGAAGTCGCCGTCGATCGTGCACCCGGCCGCCCCCGGCCCGACACATCCACCGAACGGGCTGGCGAATGCCGGCGTCCCCGTGGCCGCGATAATCTGCCCCGGGCCGGTGATCGGCGCGGCTTCGGTGACGATCGCGGGCAGCAATGTCATGGTCAATCCTGTAACCAGTATGGGGAGTAAGCGTTTCATGATGTGTCCTTTCAGTGAGTGATTTGTAGTAGTCAGGGCTCTTAATCCGTCGACGCGCCGCTAGACACGCCGACGATGGTGTCGGAGAGAAACAGGTTTAGGAGATCAGAGGCGCCTCCTTCCGTCGCTTCAGCAGGATCATTGATCCCAGCCCCATCAGCGCCGCACTGGCCGGCTCGGGTGTCGGGTATTCCTCGATCCTCAGCACCGCAGCGCCCGGGGTCCAGACGTAGTTCCGCACGACCAGGGTTTTGTTGATGGTAAGCGTGTCACCCGGGAGTACCGGTTGTGTGAAACCGTCCAGCCAGAGGTCCGGGGTGTTGACCCCGGCGATGTTAAAGCCGATGGGGACGCCGTTAACGAGTAGTTGCGCGTTGTCCCATACACCCAAGACGCCTGTCGGGCCGGGGAGGACATGCTCGTGCCAGTCATACCAGGGCTCGTTTCCGATGTTGATGATGCGTTCGCTGATCCTCAGGCTGCCCTTGTCATTATTCAGGAATCCAGCGTCATCAAAGATGTACTTGGTCCAGGGCGGACCGTCAGGATCGAGATCGATCCCTTGGGGGCCGATCGAAACAAGCGAGCTGCCGCCGCTACTTGTGACGTTGTGAAACGTGGTGGGCCCGCTCGCCGTGCCCTGGGCGAAGGTGCTGTTACTCGTCATGAGTAACACGAAAGTAAGTACGGGCGTCAGGATCAGTTTTGTGGTAGCGGCGTTCATGGCTTGTTCCTTTCGATTGATGAGCGTGTTTTAGACTCATTTCTAATCCACCGACACACGGTCAGGCGTATCGGCGGTGGTGGGCACGGCTGGTCAGCCGTTCTTTCTCCCCCTACTTTCTCCCCAGATTTCTCCCCCTCGTAAGCAAGGTGATCGCACC
>JAJDCW010000157.1 GCA_029260635.1 Phycisphaeraceae bacterium
AATGTGATCCTGATTCTGACTTCAAACATTGGCGCTCAGATCATCAAGAATCAATCCTCACTAGGATTCACAAAAAGCTCAGGTGGACCTCGTGACTTTGATACCATGAAGAAAGAACTTCAAAACGAAGTGGACCAACACTTCCGACCTGCATGTGGGCGGAGATGGCAGCAGTGACGGCGGCAGTGCCAACCTCGCGGTTGAGGACGGCGGGCTGGTCGAGGTTGGTGGCACCATGCGTATCTGGGGGCCGGGAACCGTCACAATTAACAGCGCCGTTCTTGCACTCAATGCCCTTGAGATCGATCCCGGTGGCACGATGGCGTTTAACACCGGCACGCTGCAGTTCACGAATTTTCTAGTTATCGATTCGGGCGACGGATTGGAAGCCGCTTTGGGTGGGTCACACGCCGTATCTGCAGGCCAAACCCTTCAAGTCGATAACACGGCGATTCTGAATACCACTTTAACCGTATCCGGCGGAACATTCACCACGAACTCGCTGGTCAATCCACATCTACTTGACTTCCAAAGCGGGACGTTACGACTCACCGGATCAGGCGGGTTGACTATTGGTGCAGCGGGTCTTTTCGGCGACCAGATTATCATCACCGGCGATCAGACGATCGACGTCACCAACCTTACGACCGTCGAGGCTGATGGCACACTTATAGTCCTCCCCTCGGGTGGATTTAGTTCCGGCGGATTGACCAACCTTGGAACAGCGGCCTTCATCGATACCACGATCGGTGGGCCGATTATCAATCCCACGGGCTCGGCGGTCGACGTCATTGGTGACGTCACATTCACGGGACATTATTCTGGTGGCGGCGACATCCTCGGCTCCGGCACCGCCGACTTTCAAGGCGGCTTCTCTCCCGGTGACAGCCCGGCACAAATACTCATTGAAGGTTCGGTCAGTTTTGCTGCGGGCAACACCCTGTTCATCGAAATCGGTGGGCTTACCCCCGGCACGGGCTTCGACGCCCTGGACGTCGTCGGCAACCTGACCGCCGGCGGCACACTCGATATCTCCCTGATCAACGCCTTCGATCCCAACGCAGGCGACAGCTTCGACATCCTCGATTGGGGCTCAATCACCGGAACATTCAGCACAATCGACCTACCCGCGCTCACCGGTGATCTCGACTGGGACACCAGCAACCTGCTCATCGACGGCACCCTGTCCGTGTTCTCCACCACACTCCCCGGCGACCTCGACGGCGACGGCTTCGTCGGCATCAACGACCTGAACATCGTGCTCGCCAACTGGAACCAGAACGTCCCACCCGCCAACCCATTGTCAGACCCAAGCGGTGACGGCTTCGTCGGCATTGATGACCTGAACGTCGTGCTCGGCAACTGGAACGCGGGGACGCCACCCACAGCGACCGCCCATATCCCCGAGCCCACGACACTCACCTTGCTAACCCTCGGCGCGATGACGGTGAGCCGAAGACGAACAAGGTAAATCGTCTGTCTGCGTGCGCACGGTTGAGTCACCGAATCTGATTTTATTTCAATCACGATCCGATTTCATAGGTCATGTCGTGGTCGGTGATTGCAGGGCTATGCACCTCTGGTAACACATAAAAGTGCGCACAAACCCGTCGTTTCAACCAATAGTAGACCCCCAACTATTTCCCGGCACGGCAACGGATGAAACACTTGCCAACTTCCGGGGGCGTGTCGGGGGTGCTGACAACCCACGACGGCGTCGACGGCTACCCTGAGCATCCAAAGATTAAAAGGACCAGGACTCGAGGGCTGCCCCCACGGAAAGGCGCACTCAAAAGGTGTGCCCGGTGACGGGACTTGGTAGCGGACGCCCCGGCTAGATGACGGACCAACAGGACACGGCCCCGGCCTGGTCCCGACGTGCCCGTGCCTGCCGTTACCGCCGGAGCATCGTGGGTTTTGATTCAACAATGAGCTGAATACCTCGCACCCAACACATCGACAATTAAAAACCCTCGGCTCTCGCCGAGGGTTCAAAGTCAAATCGGTTGTGTCAGACGCGGCTGGTTTACGCCGCCTCGTCGATCTCTTCTTCGCTCGGTGGGAATGCCGGGGCGTCGGCGGGTTCTTTCCAGTCTTCCACCGCGTCGAGTTGCAGGCAGGACTCGACCGTCTTGCGGTAGCCCAGCTTGCGGATCACTTCCAGCACCTCGGTCCACGAGGGGAAGGGCACCTCGTTGACGCGCTTGTAGGCGTCGATGGCCTTGATGAACAGGAACTGCTCCTGGGTCATCTCGCCTTCCTCGGCGGCCTTCATGAAGTCGCTGCGTCGGCGTCCGGGGCCGCGTCGGCGTTCAAGCCCTGTTCCATTATGGCGCTGGTCCACGACCGTCTTGCGGCGGTCCGGGCCGGAGATGCGGCGGCTGTCGTTTGGGTCCTGGCCTTGTGGCTGCTTGGAAGGATCCGGCATGGCTCTACTCCTAATTGCCCCTCGGCACCATGAGTAGTCGCACCCACCGGCCGTGTGGCTTATTCGTCGTCGTCCAAGAGGTCTTCGTCGTCGTCATCGAAGAGGTCTTCATCGTCCTCGTCGAAGTCGTCGTCGTCCCCGAAGTCGTCATCCTCTTCATCGTCCAGAAAGTCGTCGTCATCCACTTCATCATCGTCAAACGCCCACGCGGGGCAGGCCGGTTGTTCCGGTGATGCGGGCAGATAACCCAATGCGGACGTGGACGGTACTTCGACGGTGTCAAGCAAGGTGTTAAACATCGCGGTCTCCTTATCCCAGCTTACCCAGACGGCCGACCTGCCGATCCCTATCGGTGTTGGCCGGGCTCCCCTCTGGCGGTTAAACTACCCTCACCGTGGGGTTTGTCAATGGTATCGGCCCGTCTGGCGCGGAAACTTTTGTCCCCCGTGGCCCGGCCGATCCCAACCCTCAGGAGCCGACCGTTTTGAGTGACCCAAACGCCTCCCCCAAGTGGCACTTCGCCGGGGCCATCGCCACCTGGCTGATCCCGGGCGCCGGTCACTTCATGCTGGGCCAAAAAGGCCGGGGGGTCATCATCCTGGCGAGCATCGGTCTGATCTGGGTGGGGGGGCTTTTTATCGGCGGGGTCGGTGTATTCGACCGCAAGGGCCACCCCGTCTGGTTCATGGGCCAGATGCTCATCGCCCCGTCCGTCCTCGTGGAGGGCTATCACCGATCCCTGCAGAGTACCGGCGGCCTGCCACCACGGCCGGATGACCCGAACGGCGCGTACCAGCCCAGCTTCGGCCACGTCCACGAGCAGGGCGTCCTCTACACCTCGTTGGCCGGGATGCTCAACCTCCTGGCGATCATGGACGTGCTCTACCGCGACCCCAAAGACGCCCGCCACCGCCACCACTACCGGCAGTTGCACGGCGAGGTCCCGCCCGAGCCCGACAACGCCGACACGCCGGAGACTCCGCCGGTCGCCGACAACAGCGGGGGGGTCGCGTGATACTATCCCTCGGCCTTACCACCCTGGCGTACCGCCCGTTCCTGGACCCGCTGCCGATCGACGGGTACTGGATGCTGCTTCTGATCCCGTTAGTACTCAGCATCGCGGTGGTCTACAAGACCATCAAGACCGACCGGCTATACAAGATCCCGCGCGAGGCATCGATCCTCGCGGCGCAGATCGTCGCGTTTATGGTCCTCGCGGCGCTAGCGTTGTGGATGTTGACTGAGCTGGTGTAATGAAACGCCACCCGTGTCGTCGTTACTCCGGGTGGATAGATGAATCGCCGGGGGACAGCAATCATTTTTCAATCTCATCAAGCCGTGACGTACCCATGAAACAGACCCTCGCACAACTCGCCGACGGCCAGACACTCACCACCGAGCAGGCCTACCACGCCTTCGACCTGATCATGACCGGGCAGTCCACGCCGGCCCAGACCGCGGCCCTGCTTTCGCTGATCCGGCTGCGCGGCGCGGATGTCAACGAGATCACCGGCGCTGCGCAGGTGATGCGCGAGAAGGCGACCCGAGTCACGGTGCCCGACGGGCTGACCGCGATCGACCTGGTGGGCACCGGCGGCGACCACGCGCAGACCTTCAACATCTCCACCGCCGCCAGCCTCGTCGCCGCGGCCGCCGCGCGAGAGCACGATGTCGTTGTGGCCAAGCACGGCAACAAGGCCGTCACCAGCAACTCCGGCTCCAGCCAGGTCCTGCAGACGCTCGGGGTCAAGCTGCAGGTCCAGACCGACACACTCACAAAATGCATGGACGAGGCGGGCATCTGCTTCTGCTTTGCGCCGGCGCACCACCCGGCGATGAAGTACGCCGCGCCGATCCGAGCCGAGCTGGGTTTCCGCACGATCTTTAACATCCTCGGGCCGCTGACCAACCCCGCCGGGGCGATGCGCCAGGTCATCGGCGTCTTTGCGCCGGGGCTGACGATCACCCTGGCCAACGTGCTGAAAAAACTCGGATGCGAGCACGCGATGGTTGTCCACGGCCAGCTGCCCGCACCGACCGGGCAGGCCCACGGCGTGATCGACGAGCTTAGCACCTGCGGGCCAAGCCAGATCAGCCACGTCAAGGGCGATCAGATCAAGACCTACGAGGTCGACCCGACCACGCTTGGGTTGCCGTTGTCACACCCCGAGGCGCTGCACGCCGACGGCCCGGAGTCCAGCGCCAAGATCATCCGTGACCTACTCGGCGGTGCCCACGGCCCGGCGCGGGATATCGTCTGCCTGAACGCCGCCGCCGCGCTCGTCGTCGCCGACATCGCCAAAGACCTGGTCGTCGGGAGCGAGATCGCAACCGAAGCCATCGACTCCGGCAGCGCACAGGAGGCGCTGGACAAACTCGCCAAGATCACACAGGCCGACCCGACCGAAGCCGCCTGACCCCGGCCCCCGGAGCACGTCGTGCAAGACCCACAAGACCCTACTGATTTCGGATACGAAACCAAACCAACCGGCATGAACCCCGCCGCGCCGATCGGTGTCGCTGTCGTTGCCGCGTGTCTGGCGGGTGTGCTTGTTTACTACCTGAGCGGTCCCATGCACATGGGGCAATACGGCCCGGTGCTGCTGGCCGGCCTGCTGGTGAGCCTGGCATTACGCCTGACCTTCAAGGGCGTATCGCATTATGTCGCCATCACCGCGATGGCAGTCACGCTGCTCGCCGCAGCCGGTGGTTTTATCCTCGCGGAAAAACACATCTACACGCCGTTCATGCTGGACATGGCTATCAAACGCATCTTCTCGCTGCACGGGATCATCGTCTTCGGATTCACCGGGTACTTCGGGTATCGGATTTCCAAGAAACGCGGGACCTGACGGTACGTATTGCTACTCACTACAATACCCCGATGCCCGACCGGCCTTACAACCTGGCGATCGAGACCTCCGGCCGAAGCGGGTCGGTCACGCTCGGCCGCGCCGATGAGATGATCGACACCGCCGGGCTGGCGCACAAGCGTCGGCACAACGTCGAGTTGTTGCCGACCATTGATGTGCTCTGCAAGACGCACGGTGTCACCCCCGGCCAGATCGGACAGGTCTACGTCTCGCTGGGCCCGGGCTCGTTCACCGGGCTGCGTGTCGGGATCACCACCGCGAAGATGCTCGCGCTGGCTGGCGGTGTCGAGGTCTTCGGCATCCCGACGCTCGACGTCCTGGCACAGAACGCCCCGGCCGATGCGGCGCACGTCGCCGTCTGTCTGAACCTCAAGCACGACACCGTCCACTGCGCCGCTTATCAACGTGAGGGCGGTGCATGGTCAGCCCTGATCGAACCGAAGCTGCGGACCATGGCCGAGCTGTTAGGCGAAAGCCCAAAGCCACTCTGCGTGATCGGCGACCCGCTGCCGACGATCCCCGATGAGTTGGCCGACGCCGTCACCGTGCTGGACCCCGCCCGCGCGGTCGGCCGGAGCCCCGCCGTCTGGCGCCTGGGCCGTAGCGCCGCCAAGACCCGGCCCGCCGACGACCCGATGACGCTGGCCCCCCTGTACATCCGCGAGCCCGAGGCCGTGGAGCTATGGAACCGCCGCCACGGCGAAGATTGAGCCTTTAGCCCTTAGCTATTAGCTATTAGTTCAGACCATAGGTAAGGTGTCCCGCCCCAAAAGCCGTATCCCTGATCTCCGAACCCTGCACCCCGAACCCCAATCACCCCCGCCATGCTTCCCAAGATCGTCATCATCGGCCGGCCCAACGTCGGCAAGTCCAGCCTGATGAACCTCCTGGCGGGCAGGCGCGTCAGCATCGTCGAGCCGACCGCCGGCGTCACGCGCGACCGGATCAGCACCGTCATCGAGCTGCCGCAGGTCTACCGCAACAAGAAATCCCAACACGCCGAACTCATCGACACCGGCGGGTACGGCCTGACAGACAACCAGAACCTCACGGCTCAAATCGAACGGCAGATCGCCCAGGGGCTTGGCCAGGCCGACCTCGTGCTCTTTATCGTCGACGCCCAGACCGGCATCACGCCTTTGGACGAAACCGTTGCACGGCTGATCCGCACCAGCGGCGCGAACACCCCGGTGATGCTCGTCGTGAACAAGGTCGACGCCCAGAACCACGAGGCCCAAGCCTACGACGCGATGCGGCTTGGCTTCGGCGACCCGGTCATGGTTTCGGCTATCACCGGCCACAACAAGCACGCCTTTTACGAACGCCTGCTGGACGCGATCGACTACGACCGGTTTAAGCAAGACACCGACCCCGAAGACCCCATGGAGACCGGGCCATTGATCGCGCTGGTCGGTAAGCGCAACGCCGGCAAGAGCACGATGGTCAACGCGCTCGCCGGGGAGCAGCGCGTCATCGTCAGCGAGATTGAGGGGACGACCCGCGACTCCGTCGACGTCCGCTTCGAGATCGACGGGAAGTCCTTCACCGCGATCGACACCGCGGGCGTCCGCAAGACCAAGAGTCTGGACGGCGACATCGAGTACTACTCCATGCACCGGTCGCTGCGCAGCGTCCGCCGGGCCGACGTCTGCCTGCTGCTGATCGACTCGTCCCTGCGCATCAGCCAGGTCGACAAGAAGCTGGTCAACGAGATCCTCGAACACCACCGCCCGACCGTCATCGTCGTGAACAAGTGGGACCTCGCCGAGAAAAAAAGCACACAGGAAGAGTACGTCGAGTACATGGACAAGGAATTGCAGGGCCTGAGCTTCGCTCCGATCGTGTTCACCACCGCGTCCGAAGGCAGGGGGATGCGCGAGGCGGTGGGCATGGCGATGAACCTCTACGAACAGGCCCGCCACCGCGTCGGGACCAGCGAGCTGAACAACGTCGTCCAGACCGTGATGGCTCAGGGCGCCCCCCGATCCAAGCTCGGCAAGCAGCCCAAGATCTATTACGCCACGCAGGTTGACGCCGATCCGCCGACGATCGCGCTCTTCGTCAACGTGCCGGACCTGTTCGACCGCAACTACCTCCGCTACTTCGTCAATCGCCTGCGTGAAGAGCTGCCGTACTCCGAGGTGCCGATCAAGGTGCTGGTGCGTGGCCGACAGAGTATCCCGAACGACGCGGAAGCTCAGTTGAAGTAATCGTTGGGACGAACAAATTCAACAGTATCGGGTGTCACGTTTTGACCGCGCAGCGGCAATGCGTGTCTGTCTAAAGCGTCTTGTGTAATGACTGTCTGTCAT
>JAJDCW010000158.1 GCA_029260635.1 Phycisphaeraceae bacterium
CCCAGCGTCACCGCGACCAGGCACACCAGCCCGTGCACCATAAAAAACTCCGTGATCCCCCGGCTCTCGATGTACCCCATCGCGCCGATCTGCTGGCCCTTAAATAGAAACGCACCGAAACCAAACCCCGCCACCGCCACCCCGCTGACCAATCCCTTGGCGTTGGGGAACCACTTGATCAACGCCGCGATCGGACACACATAGGCAAACCCGATCCCCGCACCGGCCAGGAAACCGACCGTTGCCCATAGCATGAAGATCCGGTCCACCGGCCCGAGCTTGCCGACGAACTGCGTCCCCGTCGTGATCCCCGCGACCGCGACCGTAATCATGATCGCCTGGGGCACGTAACGCAGCATCGGATTATCATGGGTCTGCTCCCGCGCGCCCAGCAAAGCATCAAAGATAAGTAACGCCACCAACCCGACCGCACCGGTCAGCAGCGCGTGGGCGAAAAAGAACATCACCGGGTACTTCATCAGTGACGCCGCCAAGAAGCCCATACCCATCAGGACGGCACCGATGATCGCCGTCTGCTTAGGCCCGCGCACGTCCTGCACCCGCCCGGCAAACACCATCGTCAATGCGAATGACAGAATACAAATCGAGAACGCGTGGTTCAGGTAGCTTTGCTGGAGGTCGAGCTGTGCCTTTTTTGCTGTCTCATCGGCAACGACCGTTGCGCCGGTTACTTCAATCCCCTCCGCGACTTGCGCCGCCTGCTCGGCCACCGTCATCACCGCCGGGAACACCTCCGCGTTCAAGGGCTGCCAGAAGATGCTGTACCCATACACCGTCCCCAGGATCAATTGCACAAGTATCGCCCCAATCAAGACCTGGTAGCGGATCGGGATCAAGGATGAGGAGGGTTGCTGAGAATCGCTAGGTAGGGCAGGAGCGGTCATCTTTACGGGCCTTTCATGGAATAGCAGGCCCACTAATATAAAGATAATTATATATTTTGTATAGTTGGCCGCCTTGTAGCCGCCCCGTAATGACATCTTTTAGATGTACTCTGACCGCATAGCCATAGGACAACGGCCCATGTCTACAGGCTCAAGCCCGGCGAAAACTGAGGCAGGTTGTGTTATTCCGGCGGATATTCAGGCACCGCCGCGGTCTGCGCCTCTCGGTACGCCAGCAGCCGTTTCTCGATACCCGCATCCGACAGCGCCAGGATCGAGGCGGCGAACAGCGCCGCGTTGACCGCGCCGTGGCTGCCCATGCTCATCGTCCCGACGGGGATGCCCTTGGGCATGTTGCAGGTCGACAGCAGCGCATCCAGCCCGCCCATCAGCTTCCCGTCCATCGGCACACCCAGGACGGGGATATGCGTCCCCGCCGCCATCACGCCCGCCAGGTGCGCGCTCATCCCCGCCGCGGCGATGATGACTTTAAGCCCACGGGCTTTCGCGGTGCTCACGAACTCATGCGCTCGTACCGGTGTCCGGTGGGCCGAGCACACCTTCATCTCGTAGGGGATGTCCAGCTGCTCAAGCACCGCGGCGCACTGACGCATCGCCTGCGCGTCGCTGGCGCTGCCCATCACGATTCCAACCAGGGGGGATTTGTCGCTCATGGCCGGGAGTATAGCGGGATCAGAAAAAAGAAGTAACTCGGATGTATCGGATTCATCGAATAAAATCGGGAGGAATCAGGGTGAATACACTCAATTCTTAAAATCCGATCCATCCGATCCATCAGATTTTCAACCCGTTTCACGCCGGCCTGACCAGGTCGACCCACGCCTCGGGCAGCACCTGCAGCCAGTACCGCCCGTGGACCCGCTCGACAAAGACCTTGCACCCAAATGCGTTACTGAGTCGTTCGGGGGTGATGATTTCTGCCGGTGTCCCGGTTGCGACGATCCGCCCACCGTTCATCAGCATGACCTTGTGCGTCTGTGGTGACAGCTCCTCGACGTGGTGCGTAATCATCAGTACCGCAGGCGCCTCGGGTGGGTCCAGCACCCGCTCGATCGTCGCCAGCACCTGCTCTCGGCCGGCCAAGTCAAGCCCCGCGGTGGGTTCATCCAGGATCAACAACTCCGGCACATGCACCAAGGCCCGCGCGATCAAGCCTCGACGCTGCTCCCCGGTCGACAAAAGTTTGAAACGGTGATCCATCCGGTGCGACAGCCCGACCATCGCGAGAAGCTCACGCGCCCGCTGAAGCTGTGCGTCGCTGACACGGTCATACAGCCCGACCGTCCCGAAGAACCCGGTCGCCACGGCCTGGGTCGTGCTGAGGTTCGCATCCACGACCGCACCCGTCGTGTGGTAGTGGCCTACATCCGTCGTCGGGTTCACGATCCCGATCCGTCGGCGGAGCACACGCACGTCCGTCCGGCCCAGCGTCTCGCCCAGGATTCTGACGGTCCCGCTGGTCGCGAACATCTGTCCGAGCAGCACCCGTGACAGCGTCGTCTTCCCGCAGCCGTTCGGCCCGAGGATCGCGGTGTATTGACCCCGCTGAAGCCGACAGCCCACCCGATCCAGGATCGTGGTGTTGTTGCGCACCACGGTGAGGTCGCTTACGTCAACCGCGGGGGCCTGGGTGTTTGGGTTTGAGTCTGTCACGGGCTAGTATCCTACCGGAAGTCACCACGGAGCCGCCATGCAAAAGAAACACGAGAAGAACCTGCTTGAACTCACCGGGCTGCCCACCGCGACAGGGCAAGAGCAATCCGTCACCGCCTGGGTTGAAGACTGGGCACGTCGACGCAAGTCCGTGGACCTCTCCCGCGACCGCTTCGGGAACCTGCTGCTCAAGCGCGTCGGTGCCCGGTCGCGCAAGCCGATCTACTTCACCGCTCACATGGATCACCCCGCTTTCGTCGTCGCGAAACAACTGGACCCATGTACCCTGATCGCCGAGTTCCGTGGCGGGGTTGATGCCCGGTACTTCCCCGGCTCCCGGGTCCGCCTGCATCTGGGGCATAACGACGCCCGCCCCGGCAGGGTCGTCCGTCTGGAGATTCCGGCGAAGCCCGGTGAGGACAAGCGGGCCCTGATCGAACTGGCCAAACCCGCCGTTGCCGAGCCCGGCGATATCCTCACGTGGAACCTGCCCGCCCCTAGGGTCGCCCGTGGCCTGCTCCGCGCCCCGGCTTGCGACGACCTGGCCGGCGTCGCCGCAGCGCTCGCGGCCTTCGAGCAACTGAACAAGGTTCACGCCAGAAAAAAAGCAGCCCCCGATGTCCGTGTGCTGTTGACCCGGGCCGAGGAGGTCGGTTTCATCGGCGCGATTGCCGCTTGCAAGAGCGGGATCATCCCCAGGGCCACCCGCCTGGTCGCTTTGGAAACCTCCAAGAGCTTCCCCGACTCGCCCATTGGCGGCGGCCCGATCGTCCGCGTCGGCGACCGCACCAGCAGCTTCGACCCCGACCTGACCTACCGCGTCTCTCAGCTCGCCGCACACATCCAGCAGCATGACCCCGGCTTCCAATGGCAACGCAAGCTCATGCCCGGCGGGACCTGCGAGGCTTCCGCTTTCCAAGCGCTCGGCTTCACCGCGACCTGTTTATGTCTACCGCTTGGCAATTACCACAACATGAGTGGCGAGCCCGCACCCGCGAAATTATCAAAAAAAACCGATGCCAAAAGTGTCCGCACCACGCCCTCCTCTTTCGGCGGTATCTCCGGCGGGGGGCCGGAAGGCTTGAAAGGCCCCGGGAAAATCGATTCAGAAGTCATCTCCCTGTCGGATTACCACGGCCTGATCCGCCTACTTGTCGAAGTTGGCCGATCGCTGGACCGCCCCTCGGCGTCACCCCCATTGAAAGACAGGCTCGACCGTCTTTTTGCGCAGCGCAAGCACCTGCTTGGCTGACCGGTTTTTATAAACCCTCAACATTTCGTGCTGTATCGCTTGAGGATCACCGGGTTGTTTTCTGCGCTTCGGTGATCCGGGTTGTTCGCAGTTGCGCAGCGCAGCCCCTGCGCTTCGTCGGCAGGCGTTGCGCGTTGAGCCTTAAGATGAGTCCGTCAGATCACACCCTCAATCCGAGCGGGACGGGCTGCAGAAAAAATTATTCAGCCAGTCAAATCAATCACTTACGCGACTGTAAAGCATTTGTTTCTTCATAGGTGTTTCTTTTCTGGCACGGCTGGCACCCCCGTTGCGTTCTGACCGGGGGCGGCGTGCCGTTGCGCCGCATCGAGACACGATGCTTGACAGGAATGAGAAACACATGAGTGAACAGGTCTGGTTGCCACTGATCCGCAGTCAATCTAACCAGCCCACGCTGGGCGAGGCGATCCTGCGTCTGGCTAACCTGGCTTCGGCTTCACACATGCAGCAGACCGCGGACGGGTATCAACGGGGAGACAGGGGAGAGTCAAGCGATGTGTGGGCCGAAGGACCGGCCCCGCGGGACGTAGTCGCCGTCGACATCGACGGCGAGGGACACACGGAGGTGAACCTGTGAACTACGGCCTGTATCTGTCCGCTTCCGGCGTTCTGACCAATACCTATCGGCAGGACGTCTTTGCAAACAACCTGGCCAACGTCGAGACCCCGGGCTTCAAGCCCGACCTGCCCTCGATCCGCCAGCGCGACCCCGAAGCCATCGAAGACGGTTTAGGCTTTCAGGGGTCCAATGAACTGCTTGACAGGCTAGGCGGCGGTGTCCTCGCCGGGCGCGAACGCATCAACTTCAACCAGGGCACGCCCCGTCAGACGGGCAATGGCCTGGATGTTGCCTTGATAGACAAGCACCAGTTCTTCGCAATTGAGGCCATCGACTCCAAGACCGGCCAAGCCGAGGTCCGGCTTTCTCGCGACGGGCGGTTCACTCTGAATAGCGCACGAGAACTGATCACGCAGTCCGGCAAGCGTGTCCTGGATATCGCCGACCAGCCAATCGTCGTCACCGGTACAGGACCGGCTTCTATTGATGAGTCCGGCCAGATCATCCAGAACAACCAGCCGACCGGCCAACTGATTCAGGTGACACGGGTCAACGACCTGGACCGCCTGAGCAAACGCGGGCAGGGCTTGTTTGCGTTCCAGGGGGCCGACCCCCGGCAGGCCGTTGAGTCCCCGAACATGAAGCCCGGTTTTGTTGAGGCCAGTGGGGTCGATCCCATCATGACCATGATGCAGGTCGTCGCCGCCACCAAGGCCGCCACCGGTAACGCCAACATGATTAAGTATCACGACCGCACGCTCGACCAGGCTGTGAACACCCTGGGACGGGTTGGTTGATTGAAGTTCGAGTTCCACCCGGCCCAACGGCCGTTGCATTGATGAGGTAATTCATGGCCATCGCCGCTCTACACTCCGCCGCCTCGGGCCTCAGCGCCCTGTCGACATCCATCGACGTTACCGCGAATAACCTCGCCAACGCCAATACCGTCGGCTTCAAGGCCTCGCGCACCAATTTCGAAGACCTTCTGTACCTACAGAAGGCGCAGCCCGGCGTTGAAAACGCCAACGGCGACCACCGCCCCGCGGGCATCCAGGTCGGCCTGGGCACGCGCCTGAGCAACACGCAGGCAGACTTCACCGTCGGCAGCCCAACCGCCACCGGTCAGGACTTCGACATGATGATCAACGGCGACGGCTTCTTTAAAGTCTCCATCCTCCCGGATCAGGGCGACGGCATCGGCTACACACGGGCGGGCAACCTCTTTAGAAACAGGGACGGCGACCTGGTCCTGGGCAACTCCAACGGCCCGCGGCTGGAACCCGCCATCAACATCCCCGAAGGCGTCACCGGCATCGAGATGTCTGAAGACGGGATCATCTCGGGCTTTGAGGCCGGTGCCGTGGCACCTACCGAGCTTGGGCAGGTCGAGATCGCGACCTTCGTGAACCGCGCCGGTCTGGAATCCATCGGCGGGAACATCTTTGTTGAAACCACCGCCTCCGGCGCACCGATCACCGGCACGCCCGGCGAAGGCACGCTCGGGACCATCCTCCACAAGTTCCTGGAATCTTCCAACGTCGACCCGGTCATCGAGCTGGTTTCACTGATCAAAACCCAACGCGCCTTCGAGATGAACAGCCAGACGATCCAGGCCGCCGACGAGGCCCTTCAGGTCATCGGCAACCTCAGCCGGTTCTAAGTTAACAGCCTGAATCAACAGGCATGAGTAAGGACGTATGCAGATGTTAGATTTCGAGCCCGACAAAACCGCTGGCGCAAGACTACGCCGGATCGCGATGATCCTGATCGCCGCGATCGTGATGGCGTTTGGCATCGCCGCGCGGGCCGACTCGGTCAGGCTCTACGATCAGGTCGGTGTGGATGGGCCGGTGGTCACACTCAACCAGGTCGCGGAGCTCTCGGGCGATGCGGCGCTAGCCCACGGCGGCGTGGTCCTGACGACACTTAAAGATGGCCGAAGCGAGCACACCATCACGCTCGACATGATCGAGAAAGCTTTGGATGAAGCCGGGGTCAATTGGGGCCTGGTTTCGCTGCGTGGCTTCAATACCTGCAAAGTGACCCGCCTCGTCGAGCCGCAATCATTAGCACCACAGGCCGGCCAGGCCGTCGCTGCGAACATTGAAACCCCGATTGGCCTGCGGACCACGCTGACTCTCCGTGGTGTGGTCGAGCAATACATCAACGACAACGCGACGGTCTCGCAGGGTGACCTGCGGATCGAGTTTACGGATCGCGACACCGGGAAGCTCGACCTGCCGATCCTCGGTCGATCGATCGAGATCGAACCCGTCGGCATTAACACGCTCGGCCGTGTGCCCCTGACGATCCGCCTCTACGACGAGCAGCGCGTTGCGCAGACCATCCAAGTCAGCGCTAAGGTTCAGCACGTCCTGCTGGCCGTGGTCGCGGACGGCCCGATCTCGCGCGGCGATGTTTTTACCCGTAATCATTTGAAGGTCCGCGAATGCCTTGTCGATGACGACGCGATTGTTCCCGTCACCGATCCCGGCATGGTTATCGGCCAGGCGTCCGCGACCTCGCTGCGGGCCGGCGAGATGGTCAGCTTCAACAAAGTGAAGTCACCCGTCATGGTGAAGCGCGGTGAACTGGTCAACGTCCGCTGTTTCATTGGCGGGCTGGTTGTCCGGACCGCGGACTACGCCGCGGAGGATGGATCGCTCAATGACCTGATTCGGCTGCGCAGCGTCTCGACCGGCGATGAGTACTACGCCGTCGTCACCGGCGACCGGCAGGCCGTCGTTTCTACATCCGCCGGGTCACAAGTTATGGCCGACACACAACAAGGGAGTTCGCCTTGAGATTATTCACCTTTGGAAAATTCTTGATCGTCGCCGTTCTGGCAGGCGCATCCGCCTCGACTGCTCCCGCGCAGTCATCATCTTTGTATGTACGTCAGGAGCCGGTCGCCACGACACCGCAGACCCGGTTCCAGGCCGCGGGCACCGGCGTACTGTCACGGGCCATCGCGGAGCAGAGCTATATCGCTGTGCAGATCCCAGAGCCCAGGCAGTACATCAAGAACGACCTGGTCACCATCATTATCCGCGAGTCGTTCAAGACCGACCTCAAGGCCTCGCTCGATACCGAAAAAGAGATGAAGTTCGATGGTGAGATCACCGACATCGTCGACCTTGAAAAGCTCCTCGAACTCATCGTCCAGCCCGACCCATTGTCCAGCGGCAACCCCAAGGTCGGCGTGGGTATGAGTAACGAGTTCGAGGGCGACGGCAACTACTCACGCTCCGAGAGCATGACCGGCCGGATCACCGCACGCATCGCGGACGTCAAGCCCAACGGCACGCTCATCCTCGAGGCCAAACAGACCATCGTCCACGACAAGGAAGAGCTGGTTGTCATCCTCACCGGCACCTGCCGCGCCGCGGACATCACAGTCGATAACACCGTGCTCTCCACCGAGCTCTACGACCTGCACATGAACAAGCAACACAGCGGCGAACTGAAGAAGACCACGAAGAAGGGTTTCCTGACCAACTTCTTCGAAGCCGTATTCAACTTTTAAGCCATACCGATAGCAGACCGAAGCACGAACGTACCAGAACAAGAAGTAATCATGAAACCGCGTAACCTCCAGATCATCCTCGCTTCCCTGATCGCAGTGACTTTCGCTATCGCGCCCGCCGGTGCGGTGCAGGTCCATGATATCGCCCGTCTTAAAGGTTCTGAATCTAACAAGATCCTGGGCATGGGGCTGGTCGTCGGTCTTAACGGCACGGGCGATGGCGGCAAGTTCATGCCCGCCATGCGTCCGCTTGCGCAGATGATCGGTCGGTTCGTTGACCCCAATACCATCGCCACCGAGCTGAAAGACGCCAAGACCGTCGCGCTCGTCTCCGTCACCTCCACGCTCCCGGATACCGGCGTGCGTGAGGGAGACCAGTTCGATGTCCGCGTCTC
>JAJDCW010000159.1 GCA_029260635.1 Phycisphaeraceae bacterium
CCGCGGCGAAGGCCCGACCGGAACTGGTCAACATGCTCTGCCCGCCGCCGCACCGGTTCCCCTACGAGCCCTTTATCCGAACCATGGTCCACACCGGTCGGCTCGGCGAGCTACGCGAGGTCGAGGTCGCGTGTCTGGACGCCAGTTGTGACAAGCCGGACGTGATCAGCTGGCGCGAGCGCGTCGAGTACTCCGGCAAACAGATTATGCAGGTCGGCATCTGGGCGGAGGTCCTCAACGCCTGGCTCGGTGAGTACGAGACGCTCAAGGCGGTCACGCACACGCCCGTATCGACGAAGACCGAGCCCGGCGGCCAGCCTTACGCCATCAGGGTGCCTCAGGTCGTTCTGATCGAGGGCCGGCTTGCCAACGGGGCGGTCGTCAACGAGCAGCACTCGGGCGTCAGCCAGGAGGCGCCGATGAACTCGGTGACGATCTATGGCTCCGCGGCCCGCCTGCGTGTGCCGATCGGGGGGACGCTGATGTATGGCAAGACCGGTGAACCCCTGAAACCGGCGACCGTACCCGTGGAACTGACCTGTGACTGGGTGGTGGAGGCCTGCTTCATCGCGGCGGTCCGTGCGGCCCGGGCCGGGGCCCCGCCGGAACAGCGCCGGGTGAGCCCGGACTTCGTCGAGGGGCTTCGATACATGAAGAAGGTCGAGGCGATTCACCTGTCCGCCTGGAGCGGGCAGTCGGTGACGCTGGCGAGTGTGACGTGATCGATTTCGTTAGGGGGAAACACCTACCGTATGAGTGCTAATCCCCCCGAATCATCGGGCCTGGCTGACCGCGTCACGTGGGCGGCGTTGCTGGGCAACTGGATCGAGTTCGCCAAAAGCTCGGTGGCGTTGCCGGACGACGATGCGGGGCGGGCGATGCGCGACTCGGTGCCGGACATCATCACGCTACAGGCGGTTTGGTTCGCTTTGCAGCACCTGGATGAACTGGACCCGGAGGAAAGGGCGCTGGGGATCGACCGGGCCGAGGTGTTGATTGGGCGTCACAGCAAAGCGATCGAAGCGCGTTGGCAAGGCGGGGCGATGCCCGGCGAGTTGTCGCACCTGATCGAGGATACACGGGCGGCATTCGTTAAATCACAACTAGAATGAGCTTTATTGCAAACGGAGACGGATCCGCAATTGTTCAACCGTTGAGCCGGGGATGAAGCGTAAAAAATAGATGAAAATGCGCGGATCGGGCCACACAAACCGATCTGAATTTGGTATAGTGAATACGTAACACCTGTGGAACGGACACCGCTGGTTGAGTACATGCAAGTTGTGTGTCATGTTCTTTCGTTTTAGCATGTCTCGTTGAGCAGGGAAGAGAATTTTCACCGCGGCACAGGGAGGTTTCTGCCGCAACACACCGCCGACTTAGGCTGTCGCCGTAAACAAAAAACAATTGAAGAACACCCCACGGCCCTGCCCGGGTTGCGCCTGCTTAGGAGGGGAGAGCAGGAGGGAGAGAGAGCAGTCAGCAAAACGGGCCAGGTCGGGATGCCGATCCGGTATCCCGCCATGGGGGGGAGAGACACGCACCCCGGTAGAAACCGACCGGGGTGTTTTTTTTTCGCGAATCGAGAGTAACAGAGGATACCCGTGAACGCGCGAAGAGCGCGAAGGCGAGAAGACAGATTAGCCGCGAATGAACGCGAATAAACGCGATTTAATCGGCTTGAAATGACCGTGATTCTGAGCCTTGTTCTTATCCGCGTTCATTGGCGTTCATTTGCGGCTAAATGCATAGCATCGGGTGCGTGAACTCAGCCAAGGATGTCCAGGTACGCCTTGACCGCGCCGGTCATGCCCATCTCCAGCGCATCGGCACACAGGGCGTGGCCGATCGAGACTTCCAGGATGTTCGGGATCGTGACGAATCGGCCGAGGTTGATTAGGTTCAGGTCGTGGCCGGCGTTGAGGCCCAGGCCCAGATCCGTGGCGCACACGGCGGCGTCGGCGAACGTCTGGTGCGTCTTTTCTAACGCGTCGCCACCTTTTGTATACGCCACCGCATAACTCTCGGTATACAACTCGATCCGGTCCGCCCCGGTCTCCGGCACGAGCTTGATCTGCTTTGGGTCGGGGTCCATGAACAGGCTGACTCGTATGCCCAGGCCTTTTAGCTCATCGACGATCGGCTTGAGCCGGCCCAGGTCTTGTGTCAGGTTCCAGCCGTGGTCGGAGGTGGACTGGTTGGGATCGTCGGGGACGAGCGTGCACTGGTCGGGTTTGGTGTTTCGTGCGTGGTTCAGGAACTCGCCGAGGAACGGGTTGCCCTCAATGTTGAACTCCCTGCCGTGGAACTCATCCTCTTTAAGTAGCTCGGTCACGTCGTTGACGTCGTGGTGGCGGATGTGCCGTTCGTCCGGGCGTGGGTGGACGGTGATGCCCGCCGCCCCGGCCCGGAGCGCAAGCCGGGACATATGCACGACGCTGGGCGTGTTGCCGTGCCGGGCATTTCGAAGGAGCGCGACCTTGTTGACGTTGACGCTGAGCTGAGTCATGGGCCGTAGGGTAGGGGGTTCCCGGGGCAGGGTCTAGGGGGGGCCGTTTGGAGAGGGTTGTGAAGAGGAAATCCCGTCACGAAACAAGTTAAAGACATCTTTATTATGGTCCCCGCTTTTTTCAAGTACGGATAGGTTGTGACAATACTGCGAGGGCCCGTTGCCTCGCTGGTCCGCCACTTCGCCCGCGAGGAAGACTGCCGACAAATCTCGGCTGCCCGATGGCCCATAAGAACCAACAGGAACACGAGTCTCTGATGAATCCTTATATGGACATTCACGACAGGTTCCAGGAACCACTCATATCGTCAAAGCTCAAAGCCCTCCACCGGGAAGCGGAACTGGGGTCGCTTGAACACATCTGCTTCGTCAACTTACACCTCCGCCCCTGCCACAAGACGGGGTAGAGTTAAGGCTTTAAGTCGCACCGGTATATCTTCGATGATGCCTTTAAGGTCTTTGGGGTTGTCGTCCGATAGCCACGGCCGAACCGGGGTGTGTTTGAGATACAGGTGCCACGGATAATCGAAGACGTGGTTAGGCCTGTCGCCGGTCCATGGATCCAATATGACGACAGGAGCAGAAAACACGGAACGCAGTTGCCTTAGCCTCTTCGCGCGTCTGCGCGTCGTGGGGGTGGTGGCTGGTATTTCGCTATCGGTGGTGTTGCTGCTTAGTTACATCACCTGGCAGGACCAGGTCCAGGCAAACCGCCGCGCGTTCCAGGGGAATCTGGACGAATTGGCGTCCGGCATCAACAGCCGCCTGCGATACCTGGAAGTCGCCATGGAAATGGCTCGCGGGATGTTGACCGCCAGCAACGAGGTACGCCGCGATGAGTGGCGGTCTTTTACAAATGTCGGCCGGCTGTTCGACCGTGTGCCGGGGACGTTTGGGTTTGCCTACGTTCAGCGCGTGCCCAGGCCTGAGATTGACGACTTCGTTGCACAGACCCGCCTGGACGGCGCCCCCGATTTCCGGGTCTTCGACACACAGATCTACGAGCCCCAGGCGTACGATGACTACTGCGTGCTGAAGTATATCGAGCCCGAGGAACGCAATGCCAGGGCGATCGGCTTGAACGTCGCGTCGATCCCTGCGTCGGCGGACGCGATGAGACGCAGTGTTGCTCAGAACCGGATGGTTGTCTCACGCCACCTGTCTCTGCAGCAGACCGGCGAGTCGCAGGTGGGGGTCGCGCTCTACCTGCCGATCTACACGGCCGACGCCGACACGAGCACGCCGGAGGCACGGGCCGAAGCCGTGACCGGCTGGGTCGCTATCCCCCTTGCCATGACGGATTTTATGTCCGACCCATGGGCAGAACACTGGTCCGACATCGATCTGGTCATCCGTGAGGTCATTTCGGCAGACGACAACGCCGGATGGAATGCACCGCCCAACGCGGACGACGATCTGGGCCGCGCCCTGAAAACACCCGGGCAGATCCACTACCTGAAGATCAGGCCGGCAGGGGCTAAACAGTCGCACGGGCTGTACAACTCGCCCGGGCTGGACGGTGATCTTGATCGTGTCTTCAAAGCCCCCATAAAATTTCAATACGTCTCCGTGATCCCCATCGGTGAATGGGACTGGATCATTACCGCCGTTGACCCGGACCCGTCGGCTGCACTTTTCTCGGCGCCCGTGATCCAGGTCTTCATCGGTGGGGGTTCGATCGGGCTATTGCTGGTGCTCTTGACCTGGTCTCTAACGCGCACACGCGATCGGGCCCGTATGTTGGCCGACGAACTTACACAGACATTGCGGAACAACGAACAGAGATACGCGCTGGCCGTAGACGGATCACACGAGGGGCTCTGGGACTGGGACCTGACCACAGACACGATTTATTACGCCCCGCGTTGGAAGGCACTGCTTGGTTTGGAAGACCAGCAGGTCGATGATCTGCCTGAGGAATGGTTCAACCGTATCGCTTCGCACGACCTGGCACGTTTCCACGCGAGCCTGACTCAGCACATCGAGGGGGTGACGGATCGTTTCGACATCGAACTTCAGATGACGCATACAGACGGCTCGCCCCGATGGATGCTGTGCCGCGCCGCGGCGGTGCGGGATGAGTCGGGTAAGGCGTTACGCTTGGCCGGGTCATTGGCCGATATCACCGACCTCAAGCAGGCCCAGCAGGAGTTGCAGGCCCTGGCGCACCACGACCGGCTGACCGGCCTGGCCAACCGCACGCTCCTGACCGACCGGCTCACGCGGGCCATCGCCAGGGCGCGTCGCAATACCGGTTACCGCTACGCGCTGCTCTTCCTGGACTTCGACCGGTTCAAGGTAATCAACGACAGCCTGGGGCACGGTGTGGGAGATCGGCTGCTCGTGGCGGTCGCCAACCGGATACGCTCGGAGGTGCGCGAGGTAGATACCGTCGCACGCTTCGGCGGGGACGAGTTTGTCATCCTCCTGGACGACATCAAAGAGGTCCAAGGCGCTCGGGTCTTCGCCGACCGTCTCATGGAGTTGCTCTCCAAGCCGTTCGAATTCCAGTCGTGTGAGGTCACATCGACCGTGAGCATCGGGATCGTGGACAGTGAGCACGGCTATGAGAACGCCGGGGAAGTCATCCGCGACGCCGACGCAGCCATGTACCAGGCCAAGGCCGGTGGCCGGGCACGCTACTGCCTGTTCGACGAGCAGATGCACACCCAGGCGGTCCGGCGGATGAAGCTCGAGCAGGACCTGCGGAGCTGCAAGTTCGCCGAACAGTTCGTGGTCTATTACCAGCCGGTCATCAGCCTCGACAGCGGTGAAATTACGGGCTTCGAGGCGCTGGTCCGCTGGGAACACCCCGAACACGGGCGCGTCGGCCCGGACGAATTCATCACCATCGCCGAGGAGACCGGCCTGATCGTCGAACTCGGCGAGTGGGTGCTCAACGTCGCCTGCGACCAGTTGGCCCAGTGGCGCAAAGTCTGTGACAACGCCGACGACCTGAGCATCAACGTGAACGTCTCCAAGCGCCAACTCATGCACGCCGACCTGATCCAGACTGTTCGCGACGCGCTGCAACGCACACGCATCCCCGCACAATCGCTCAAGCTGGAGATCACCGAGTCCACGGTCATGGACAGCCCCAAGGACATCGTCGACGTCATGCACCGCATCCACGAGCTTGGGGTGCGCCTGGCGATGGACGACTTCGGCACGGGCCACTCGTCGCTGAGCTGCCTGCACCAGTTCCCCATCGACCAGCTCAAGATCGACCGCAGCTTCATCGTGAACATGCAGGAGCACCGCGAGTTCGCCGCCGTGATGGACGCGATCGTGACGCTGGCCCACTTCCTGCATCTGGAGGTCGTTGCCGAGGGTATCGAGAACAGCGACCAGCTCGCCCAGCTCCAGGCGATGGACTGCAAGTACGGCCAGGGATTTTTCTTCGCCAGGCCCATGCCCGCCC
>JAJDCW010000160.1 GCA_029260635.1 Phycisphaeraceae bacterium
ACATCACCAGCCCCTGGGACAACACGGGCGACAGCTTCACATTCGACAGCAACACCGGTGATTGGATCATGGACAGCACGACGATCACCGGTGGGACGCTGACCCCCGGGGTGGGCGGCGAGCAGCTTGAGTTCGGTGTGAGCAACAGCAACATCCTCACCGGCGGTCTGAACTACATCGGGGACCTGAACTTCACCATCGGCTCGGGGCGTGTGCGGATCGAGGGCGGGGCGGCGTTCACGGGGGACGTGAACTTCACAGCGAACAACAACTTCCTTGTCTTTAACGACACACACGTGCTGGACAACCGGACGGTAAACATGGACGGCAGCGGCAACACGCTCTCGGTCTCGGGGGGCAACACGCTGACGCTGGGGGCCAACCTGCTGGTGCGTGGTCGTGGCTCGGTGACCAGCGGTTCGATCGTCGGCGGGACTGGGCAACTCGACAACAGCGGTACCCTGCGAGCCGATATCAACAACCAGACGCTGACCGTCGATCCAAGCACTTTGAACAACACGGGCACGTTCGAGGCGATTAACGGGGGGGATATCAGGGTAAATCCAACCACGCTGACGAATCTGGTTGGTGCGACACTCACTGGCGGTACGTGGCGCGTCGCGGACGGCGGTACGTTTGACTTCGACGCGGGATCGATTGAGACCAACGAGGCCGAGCTTATCCTGGAGGGGGTCGGTTCCGTATTCACGGTGATCTCCAGCACTCCCATCGAAGACGTGCTGACCACGAATGCCACGGCCGGTGTCCTGCGTATCCTCGGCGACCACGTGTACACCGGCACCACCGCCTTCGCAAATGCCGGCGACATCGAGCTGGGTAGTGGCACGTTCACCACGACCAGTCTCGACAACCAAGCTGGCGGCGAGTTGTTCGGTTATGGCACGGTGACGCCTCAAGTGACCGGCGAAGGCACGATCCGTTCGTCAGGCGGCACACTCACACTAAAAGGTGGGCTCAACGGCACCGGCAGCACCGTCATCATCGAAGCTGGCTCGACACTCGACTTCGATGGCAGCGATTTCATTGACACCGGCGCGACCTTCACCCTCACAGGCGGCCGACTCGAAGGCGCCGCCAACATCGACATCGGCATCGACCTCGATCAGTCCGGCGGCACGCTCGCGCCCGGCGGATCGATTGGCACGACCCAACTGGTGGGAGCCTACGACCTCGCTGGCGGCGCTCTCGAGACCCAGTTCGGCGGCGCGGGCAACCCGATCGATCTGTTCGAAGCCACCAGCAACATCGACATCGCCCTGGCCGGGACGTCGCTCGAACTCCGACCGGTCGACGCCATGGCCATGGGCACCTATACGCTCCTACGCACCACAGGCGGCACGCTCACCGGCACCTTCCAGGACGTTACCGACCTGGGCATCTACGACGACCTGATCGGCGTCCAGTACACCGCGACCGAGGTCACACTCACGCTCGACCGCGACCTGCTCGTCGGCGACCTGAACTTCGACGGGTTCGTCGGCATTGCCGACCTGAATATCGTCCTGGGCGCGTGGAATCAGAACGTCGCCGCCGGCATCTGGCCTGCGGGCGATCCATCAGGCGATGGCTTCATCGGGATCGACGACCTCAACGCGGTGCTGGGCAACTGGAACGCGGGCACACCGCCCTTCTCGGGTGCGGGAAACACGGTCCCAGAGCCGGGAACGGCCGTTTTGATCTTGGCGGGCCTTGTCGGGGGCATGGTTAGCACCCGCCGGTATTAACGGGTTTCAAACCATAATTTGTGGCCATCACGGGTATAATGGTGTTGAATTCTTGTGTATCGGCGGATCGGTTCCGCTATGGCATGTCACCGCATGAAGGAGAAGTTTGCCCGTTTCTGACCCGATTACAACCGGTCGATTAGTACATCTCGCTGGCGTGCCTTGCCTCGTCTTGCTGTCTTTTGCATTCAAGGCTCATACGGTCGCCCTCCACAGGATGTCACCGCGACAGCGTTGATCAACCACGTTCAGGCGCAGACGACTCAGATTGGCAACATGCGGATGACCGGCGGCGCGGCGGCGGCGGACTTCGACAACGACGGGTGGGTGGACCTCTTTGTCACCAGGATCGATGACACCGACATCCTGTACCGGAACCTGGGTAACGGGACGTTTCAGGACGTGTCCATCTCCTCTGGGTTCACGGCCAACAAGCGAACCAACGGCGCCGCCTTTGCCGACATCGACAACGACGGCGACCAGGACCTGTATGTGACCGCGATGGGTGAGAGCGGCTTCTACCTGTATGTCAATGACGGCGTGGGCGGCTTCACCGAGCAGGCGGCCGCGCGTGGGGCGTCGGTTCCCCAGGCGGGCGGTGCGTGCGGGCAGGGGGTGGCGTTCGGTGATTATGACGGGGACGGGTTCCTCGACATCGCCACGTCCGTGTGGGGCCAACCCGCGGCCAACAGCGGCTCACAGCTCTTGCGTAATCTCGGCGACGCCAACCCGGGCCACTTCGAGGATGTCACCGTCGCGTCGGGCATCAATCAGCACCCCGGGCCCGTCTCGCTGAGGTTCTCCCCGCGTTTCGCGGATATGGATAATGATGGCAGGCAGGACCTGACCTACGCTGCAGACTTCTTGACCAGTCAACTGTTCTGGAACGACGGCGACGGGACGTTTACCGACGGGACGACCGCGGCCGGGGTGGGGACGGACCGGAACGGGATGGGTTCGACCATCGCCGACTTCGATGCCGACGGGTTGGTAAGGGGACGCGATATTGGTTTGGATCGGGTGGGGTGGCCGATAACCCCTTGGTGATCCGTTCTTCACACATCCTGCAATTAGCCGTGATCGCGCTGCTGGGGCTGGCGGTGATTATGGTCAACTCCGCGGCGGTGGCGGTGGGGGGTGAGAGCCACACCGGGGACGCCGGGCTGGTGGCGGGGGTGCTGGGGGTTCTGGGCGGCCGGACCGTGATCTATGCCGTGCTGGCGATCGGGGTGATGCTGCTGGCCAGCCGGATCAATGTCAGGCAACTCTTCGCCGCCCGGGGCTGGACGAACCCTCTCGCTTTCATCGTCGTCGGTGCCCTGGCTTTGGCCGCACTTACGCTGGTCCCGGGCATGGGCAAGAGCGTCAACGGTGCCAGCCGCTGGCTGTACCTGGGGCCTAAGACCTGGGGGCTGAGCTTCCAGCCCAGTGAACTGGTCAAGTGGGTCATGGTGCTGGCGATCGCCTGGTGGTGCGCCCGCCGACGCGGCCTGATGCACCGGTTCCGTTACGGGCTTTTTCCCCCGCTGATCCTGTTGGCCGGGGCGTGCCTGATCGTCGTCGTGGAAGACCTGGGGACCTCGGCCCTGATCGGTCTTGTCGCCGTCTGCATGCTTATCGCCGGTGGGGCGAGCCTCAAGCAACTCGCCTGGGTCGTCCCGGTCGGGTTGGTCGGCCTGGTCGCGGCCATGCTTCACAGCCCGTACCGCATCAAGCGGCTCACCGCGTTCCTTGACCCCTGGGCCGACCCCGCGGGCTCCGGCTACCACCCGATCCAGTCGATGCTCGCTGTCAGCCAGGGCGGGCTCACCGGCAGCGGCCTGGGCAACGGCATCCAGAAGTTCGGCTACCTCCCCGAAGACACGACCGACTTCATCTTCGCGGTCATCTGTGAAGAGCTGGGCGTCGCTGGGGCTGCGGTCGTAGTTGGGTTGTTCCTGGTCATCCTGTGGATCGGCTTAGGGATCGTCCGCGACTGCAAAGACACCTTCGGTCGACTCGTCGGGCTGGGCGTCTTGCTCACCGTCGGGCTGCAGGCGGCGATCAACATCGCTGTTGTGGTCGCTGTCGTTCCCACCAAGGGCATCGCGCTGCCGCTGGTCTCCTCGGGAGGCACGGGCTGGATCATGACCGCCTTCGCACTGGGCCTGGTCGCCGCACTGGACAACGCCAACTACCTCGAAGCTAAGGAAGAACTCGAAGGGCTGATGCTCGAACCGGCGTAAACAATTTAAGTAACTCGGATGGGTTCGGATACAAGCGGATAAAGACAGCTGTGGGTGAAACAGTGATGAACGCGGATGAACGGTGATAAGAATTAAGAGCAGAAATGTCACGTTGAAAATCTACTTTATCAGCGTTCATCTGTGTTTATCACTGTTCCTTCTCCAGGCTCCTGTTCTCCTTAGCGCCCCCGAGTGAGTTCGCTTTCTTGGCACTATCCGATCCATCCGGTGAATCCGAGCTACAATCCCCTTTTAGGAGCAGGCTCGTGAAACTCAGCATGGCCAAGGTTTTCATCGTTGTGACCACCACCTCCTTGATCGGGATGGTGATGGCGGGCGTGTTCGGGTGCGTTGCAGCGAAGATTTCGCCCGGGCTATTTGCAACATTGATCCCATGGATCGAGTTGGAGCCTGTTGGTGCCGCGACCGTGTTAGGTGCTATCGTGGGCGTGTTGTTAGGCGGCGGTCTGGGCGTATTCGCCGTCATTGTCCAGCTACTGAGTGACTGGGTCTCGCACCCCAAGGGGCTTGCCCGTAACAAGTAGGGGAGGCTTTTGACAAACAGTTCACGCACCATCCTCTTTGCCGGCGGCGGCTCAGGCGGGCACATCTACCCGAACCTCGCGGTGTTGGAACGCCTGCGCGAAGCCGACCCACTGATGTCCGCACACTTCCTGGTCTCAGAGCGTCCGGTCGATGAGCAGATCGTCCGCAAGGAGCAGTTGCCGTTCACAGCCCTGCCCGCGTTGCCGTTGGTCATGCGTCCGAAACCTTTGTGGGCTTTCTACAACGCTTATAAGGAAAGCGAGCAGGTCGCGCTGGAGAGCATCGCCCGCACGGATGCCTCGGCGATGGTCGCGACCGGCGGCTTCGTCTCCGGCCCCGCTGTTTCCGCCGCGCAGAAGGCGGGCATCCCCGTGGCACTACTTAACCTCGACGCTGTCCCCGGCCGGGCCAACCGCTTCGCCGCCGGGAAAGCCACCGAGGCCTTCACGACCTACCCGACCAAGCAGATCCGCCGGGCACAGACCATCGGCATGCCGCTGCGCCGCTCCGTGATCGCGACTCTGAAACCCGAGAAGGCCCGCTGGGACCTGGGCCTGCGCCCGGACCTGGACACGATCCTGGTCTTCGCCGGCTCGCAGGGGTCAAGCTCCATCAACAACATGATGATGGAGCTGTGCACCCGTGCCCAGCACCGCAAGGTTCTGGAGAACTGGCAGATCATCCACCTCACGGGTCCCAGCGACCAGGCCAAGGTTCAAAAAGCCTACGACGACGCCAACGTCCGCGGGATGGCCCACGCTTTTTGTCACAAGATGGGCGCCGTCTGGGCCGCCGCCACGATCGCGATCGGCCGGGCCGGTGCCGGCTCCGTCGCCGAGGCCTGGGCCAACGCCGTCCCGTCAATCTTCATGCCTTACCCCTTCCACAAGGACCAGCACCAGCGGCTCAACGCCGAGCCGCTGGTCAGTTCCGGCGCGGCGCTGCTTCACCGGGACCTGATCGACCCGATCGAGAACGTGAATCAGATCGCCGGCCCGCTCAAGGCCCTGCTCGCCAACGAGGTCCGTCTGGACAAGATGCGTCAGATCATGCGCGACACCTGCCCGCCGGACGGGGCCGCCGTCGTCGCCGACTGGCTCACCACCATGACCGGCGTCGGCTTCGGCCGGAAGGTGGGGGGGTAAAAGCGATTAAATGGGCGTTTTTAGGCTCAAAAACAGCTTTAATAAGCCGATCCGTTGTTGTACAGACCCAGTTGATCTAAAATATTTGGCTCGAATCAACAGGGATGAAAGATGACCACCTTGGACATAACCCAAATGGACCTTGAGCAGATCACCCTCCCGGCTCGCAACGTGGAGGCTTATCTGTCCGCCTTCCTGCGCCACCGGCCGCTGCCGGAAAACCTCAAGCGGGCGATTGAGTACTCGCTGCTCAGTGGCGGCAAGCTCGTCCGTCCGCTGCTGGTGATCCGCTGCTGCGAGGCGGTGGGGGGCAAGCCCGAGCAGGCCCTGGCACCCGCCGCCGCCGTCGAGATGGTCCACGTCTTCAGCCTGGTCCACGACGACCTGCCGGCGATGGACGACGACGACCTGCGCCGCGGCAAGCCGACGCTGCACATCCATGAGAGCGAGGCCATGGCCGTCCTCGCAGGCGACGCGATGCTCTCACTGGCGTTCGAGTTGATCGCCACCCGCATGAAATCCGCCGATACCGCGCTTGAAGTCATGCGTGAACTCTCCGTCGGCACCAACGACATGATCGTCGGCCAGGTCCAGGATACACTCCCGCTGGAGCCTTCCGATCAAGATCCGATCGACCGGCTTGAAGATATCCACAAGAACAAGACCGGTGCCCTGCTCCGCGCCGCCTGCCGGATGGGCGGGATCTGTGGCGGGGCCAACGCTAAACAGCTCGCATCATTGACCCGTTACGCCCAGGCGACCGGGCTGATGTTTCAGGCGGTGGACGACCTGCTGGATGTCACCTCGACACCTGAAAACCTCGGCAAGGCCGTTCGAAAAGACGCCGAGATGGGCAAACTCACTTACCCCGGCGTGCTGGGCCTGGACGGCACCCGCGAGCAGATCGCCAGCCTTCACACCGAGGCCACCGTCGCCCTGGAAGGCTTCGACCATCGGGCCAACCCGTTGCGTGAACTCTGCGATTACCTGGCCGTCCGCCAAAAATAGTATGCCTTTGTCCCCCTCAGCCCCCGGCTCTGTCGGGGGATTCTTAGGGGATTACCTTTGCATACCCCCAAAATTCACACCATCTATGAACTACCCAGCTTCACTTATCCGCATGAATCCTTCCCGCCAGCCACGAAACGGATAGAATCACATACGGCTTGACAGACGCGTGAAACCCATAGGTCCTCCCGGGCGTATCAGTTACGGAACCCGCATACTCATGGACGCCCCACTGTTAAACACCATCCAGACCCCGGCCGACCTCAAACGGTTGAGCATCGACCAGCTCCCGCAGCTGGCCCAGGAGATCCGCCAGACGATCTGTGACCAGGTCGCCCTGACCGGCGGGCACCTCGCGCCCAACCTAGGCGTGGTCGAGCTGACCATCGCGCTGCACTACGTCTTCGACTTCGGATACGACCGCCTGCTCTTCGACGTCGGCCACCAGTGCTACCCCCACAAGCTGCTGACCGGTCGGCTGGCCCTGCTGCCTAAGCTCCGCACCCGCGAGGGGATGGCCGGGTTCCCCGACCCCGACGAGTCGCCCTACGACCTCTTCGCTGTCGGCCACGCGGGGACCGCGATTTCCACCGCCGTAGGCATGGCGCGCGGCGACCAGCTCAACAACGAGGCTGACCGCAAGGCCGTTGCGCTCGTCGGCGACGCATCGATCGTCAATGGCGTCGCCTTCGAGGGCCTGAACAACGCCGGCACGCTCGACCGCCAGTTCCTCGTCGTCCTTAACGACAACGGCATGTCCATCAGCGACCCCCAGGGCGCGATGGCCGCCTACTTCGACCGCGTCCGTGTGAGCCCGACCTACGGCGACTTCAAGAAACGTGCCCACAAGGTCCTTGAAAACATCCCCGGCGGGTCCATCCTCGAAGAGATCTACCACCGCGGCGGCGAGATCCTCAAGCACGCCATCGCCACCGACCACATGTTCGAGCACTTCGGCCTGGTCTGCGTCGGCCCCGTCGACGGCCACGACCTGCCCACGCTCATCGACATGTTCAACGAGGTCAAGGACATCGACCGTCCCGTCCTCCTGCACGCTAAAACAATCAAGGGCAAGGGCTTCGGCTTCAGTGAAGACGACGCGACTACGTTCCACTCGCCCAAGCCTTTCACGGTTGACGGCTGCCGGGTTGAAGTCGCCTCGGGCGGACGCAGCTTCACCGCCGCCTTCGCTGACGCGATGCTCGCGCTGATGGCCGAGGACGAAAAGATCTACACCGTCACCGCCGCGATGGGCCCGGGCACCGGCGTCGACAAACTCATCGAACAATATCCCGACCGCTCACGCGACACCGGCATCTGCGAATCCCTCGCGATGGACATGTGTGCGGGCTTAGCCAAAACAGGGATCAAGCCCTTCTTCGCGGTGTACTCCACATTCAGCCAACGCGCACTAGACCAGGCATTCCAGGAAGTTGCGCTGCAGAACCTGCCCGTCCGTGTCTGCATGGACCGGGCCGGCCTGGTTGGCGGTGACGGCGCCGTCCACCACGGGTTCATGGATATCTCGATTTTCCGGCCGCTCCCCGGCGCAGTGCTCATGGCTGCCTGCGACGAGCCCACGCTCAAAGCCGCGCTACATTTCATGCGTGACTACGACACCGGCGCCAGCTTCCTGCGTTATCCGCGCGACAGCGTCGCCGAGTCGCCGCTGCAGACCGACGCCGACTGCCCGCCCTTCAAGTTGGGCAAAGCCAACCTCGTCGTCGCGCCGAACGACAAACCCGACCTGGTCATCCTCGCCTACGGGATGCCCGTCTACGCCGCCGCCGAAGCGATCAGGAAACTCTACGACGAATCCCACGACACCCCGGATACCTACGACATCGCGCTCTACGACGCCCGCTTCGCCAAGCCCGTGGATATCGAACTGCTGCGTAGGATCATCGATGCCGACATCCCCGTGCTGACGATCGAAGACCACACTCTCGCCGGCGGCTTTGGCTCCGCCGTCCTCGAAGCCTGCAACGAGCACGGCCTACCCACCCACAAGATCAAACGTCTTGGCCTGCCCATGAAGTGGATCAAACAAGCCAGCCGCAACGCCCAACTCAAAGAAGTCGGCCTCGACCCCGACAGCATCGCGGAGACGATGAAAGAATTGATAGCGGCGCATCCTGTCAATACACATGACCACGCGACCGCCCGCACTCAATAAACCCTACCGCAATGTGACACAATGCCTCCCCTCAGCCCCCGGCTCTGCCGGGGGATCCGCCACTTGTCGCACCCCCCACACACCTTTATCAATACAATCCCCCGATCCCCGATCTTACTTATGCCCCTTCGGCCCGCCGCTGGCCAGATACTTCTTCGTGATCGCTGTGGTCAGGTCCACATCATTGATATTCGCCAACGTGCACAGCCACGCCAGCACATCCGCGAACTCGCCTTCTAAATCTTCGTGGGTTGACCC
>JAJDCW010000161.1 GCA_029260635.1 Phycisphaeraceae bacterium
TCGGCGATCACGATCAGGCCCAGCTTCTTCGCTGACTCAACCACACGTTCGTAGACCGCGTAACCCGCTGAGCCGTACCGCTCGAAGCAGGCGAGCTGCGGCTTCACCGCCGGGACATGCTCCGCCACCGCGTCCAGCACCCCCAGGCACCACGCCTCGATCCGCTCGGTTGTGGTGCCAGCCAAATCCGGGGGCAGCCGATCGATCACCGGGTCCAGCCCGACACATACGGGTGCGCCTTTGTCCTTTGCAGCTTGCAGGAACCGGTCGGCAAAGTGTTTTTTAGTTTGGCTCATGGGAAGTTCGCGGGATTGTAATCAATCGTCGTGATCCTGCGCGGTCACACCTGCCCGCGTCCAAGCTGCGGCCGGAGCATCCACAGGAACGCCGGCCCCCCGACGATGGCGGTGAATACCCCGATCGGCATCAGCCCGATCCCAAGCCAGAGGTTTAACAGGGCGCTGGTCGTGTCCGCCGTTACCACCAGCGCCGCGCCCAGCACCGCGGAGCCGATCAGCAACGGCCCGTGTCGTGGCCCCAGCACCAGCCTCGCGATGTGGGGGCAGATCAACCCCACAAACGCGATCGGCCCCGCTAATACCACCGCGCCGGCGGCCAACAGGCTCGACACCGCGAACAACATCCCGCGCAGTCGTGTCAGGTCCACACCCAGGCTCACCGCCTCGGCGTCCGACGTGGTCGCCACGTCCATCGCGCGGGAGGCGTACACCAGCAGACCAAGCCCCCCGGCCGTCGCCAGACCGACCGACCACACCGACATCATCTGTGACTTGCCCGGCACCTGGAGGCTGCCCATCATCCAACGCGACAGATCGTCACGGATCCCGCCCGGCCCGACCAGGTAATTAAGCATCAGGATCAACGCCCCGCAGATCGTCGACAGCACCACCCCGGTAAGCAGCAGGCCCAACGGGTCGATCACACCCCTGCGCCGCCCCGCCATAAAAACGATGAGCATCACGACCGCCGCACCCATCACCGCGCCGCCGGCGTTTGAGCCGACCGCGATGTCGCCTTTGACCAGGTAATAGACGTACGACTGCACCATGATCCCCGCCCCCGCCCCGGTCGACAACCCCAGGATGTAAGGCTCCGCCAGCGGGTTGCGCAGCAGGGTCTGCAACGACACCCCGCTGACCGACAGGGCGACCCCGACGATCAGACCGATCAGCATCCGCATCAGCCGGTCTTCGATGATGAAGCTTGCGTGCTCCCCGTCCGGCCACCCGATCCCGTTGGGGCCGATGAAGAGCCGCGCGACGACCGCCAGCAGGAGCACAACTCCCATCAGCGCTAACGCCGTCACGGTGCGCGCGCCGGACTTATCGATTGCGGTATCACTCATGGGTTTCACCCTCCGCCATGAGCGCATCGATCTGTTCCGCGACTTGCGGGTGGATCGCCTTGGCCATCTCGGCACAGATGGTTGTAATCGAGGTGCTGGGCAGCAGCGCCAGCGGGTGGTTGATGACGTGTACCCGGCCGTCTTCGATCGCCGGGATCGGCAGGCCCTGAAACGACTTGAGCCTCGGGTCGTCTGCTTCAATCTCGGGCGCATCGGGCTGTAAAAATATAACAACGTCTGGCGATAAGGCGATCAAAGATTCCCGCCCGTACTCCGGGGCCGTCACCGCCGCATCCGCCGCCGCGTTGACTGCGCCGGCAAAACCCAGCAACTCATCGTGCACCGTCCTCGGCCCACAGACCATGACAGGCCCAGTCCCGATCACCAGCAACACCGTCGGCTTGTCTAACGGCCCGGTCAGTGAGCTGATCCCCGCGAGTTGCTTGAGCATCCGAAGCTTCAACGCCGCCGCCGCCTCTGGCACGCCCAACGCCCCACCCAGAGTGGGGCCGGCAACGTCCGCCCCGGTATCGTCGTACAGCACGGCACAGATCTGCTTGATACTCACCACAAAAGGAAAGGTATGCAACTCAAACAACCCCTGCTCTGCGAGGTCGCTGACCCGTCCCGGCGGCCCGCCATGCCCGACCATCATCAAGACGTGTGTCGGGTTGGTCCCAAGCAGCATCTCTGTGTTCACATCGTTGTAGTTGCCCACGATCGGCAGCCCCTCGGGCGCCGCCGTCTCGTATTCGGCCACCCCCACGATTGAATCGCCCAGCCCAAGGTCCACGACCATCTGGCTGAGCGCCGGCGCGACCGTCACGATCCGCAAGGTATCCGCCTGGTTCCCGGTTGCGTGCTGGATTGGTGGTGTTTCTTCGGAGCAGCCCACCGCCGCCAGGAGGAGCAGACATAAGCATCGGGTCGCCGTCATCATTCGCTGGCTTCGGCGGTCCCGGCGGGCTCGACCTTATCCTGCGCCGCGGACCCATCCACCTCGTCGGACTCAACATAGACGTCGTCGAACTCCACCAGGTCGGCGCTGCGGCGGAGCAGCAGGTACACCCAGGTCTGAGCATTGAAGTAGTAGCTGACCGCGAACGCGGGCAGCACGGCGATCAGGAGCTTCATCCAGACCATCAGCAACGCCGCGGCGACCGTGCCAAGTCCGCTTAGGTTTTCCCAGTCCGCATCCGGCAGCAATCGGCCCCACTGCGGGTCGGGCAGCATCGCGCCAAGCCGGGTCGTGCCTTCCGTCACCTCGGAGACCGCTCCAACGGACAGGCAGGCCTTGGTGATCCAGATCGTGCAGAACACCACCAATCCGATCAGCAGGTAGGTCACCGCGCCGTAGACGATCACGACGGCCGTATACGCCAGGTACCGCCAGAACCGGCCGACCACGTAGTTGTACGCCCGGCTTACGGCATCAAACGCGTCCGTCCCCTCGACCGCGATGCCAGGCGTCAGCAGGTTCACGCCGAACGCAAACCCGATCAAGAGCATCGCCGCGATAAACCCGCCCAGCAGCATCAGACCGAATAACACCGCCCCCAGCACGTCAAGGCCCGGCAGGTTGAAGAACACCCAGCCGGACAACGCCAGCACCAGGCGGATCAGGACCACGAGCCCAAGCGGGATCAGCGGCGCGATCATCACCTGCACCCAGTTGTCCAATCCAAACCGCAGCCCCTCAAACGCGGAGATGTGTTCACGTTTACAGGCGTCCATCGCCGCCACCCGGCAGATCGCCGCGCCGAACAGTGATGTCAGCGCGAACGCATACAAAAGATACAGCACCATAAACCCCGGGTGCGCCGCGTAGAGCCAGCCGGGCGTGCGGACCGTCATGGTTGCCAACGCACCGATCACCCCCCCGCTATCGGCCCCCCGGCCGCTGGCCAGGTCACGGATGCCAAAGTCCAACGCCGTCGCCGAAACCACCATCCGCTCAAACGCGCTGACCTGCTCATTCAGAAGGGTGTTGAATATATTGTCTTTCTTAATGAATACGGTGGTCGCAGCGTTTTCCGTCTCGACCATCGAGGTGAGCCAGGCATCAAATTCCTGTGCGTCCTTATTAACGTAGGCCCCGACCTCGTTGGGATAAACCTGTTCGCCCCAGACGAAGTCCATCGCGATGCCGCCTAGATACAGAAGCAACACGAGCATCAGCGACAGCAGCAGCCGGCCGGGCTGGACCGCCATGCCGAACGCGCTGAAGAGCTTGAGGAATGGGAACGACGCACGCCAGTCGACCCCGTCCAGTGTCACTCGGTAGTCTTGTTCTGCCATGTTCAGCTCCGGTGTGTGCCCCGGGGATGTACATACCGGGAAGAGGAATCGGGACCCATCTTGATCATCAACGGGTTATTCATTGACCGCGGCGGCGCTCTCGGCGGAGATCGATGACGGGTCAAGCCCCTGCTCGATCGCCTGGATCTTCTGCACCCGGCGGTCGTGGCGACCACCTTCAAATTCTGTCCGCAGCCAGGCCGAGACGATCCGCTCGATCACACGTACCCCCAGCATGTCGGCGGGGATGCACAGCACATTCGCGTCGTTGTGTCGGCGGGAGACCTCCGCGCCGACCTCGTCGTGGACCAGTGCCGCCCGGATGCCCTTGACCTTGTTGGCCGCAATCGACATCCCGATGCCCGAACCGCAGACCAGGATGCCCCGGTCCGCCTTGCCTGAGGCGACCGCGTTCGCGACGGGGTAAGCCATGTCCGGGTAGTCGCAGGAGCGCGTGCCACAGACCCCCATCGCGTCGGGGATATGGCCGTCGGAGACCACGGTGTCGGTGATGGCACGGATCGCCTCGGTTCCACGGTGGTCAGATCCCAATGCGATTTTCATAACGGTAACTCCTTTAGCCTGCCGGTCAGGCCACGCCGGATCGCCTCAGCCGTCGCCCGATACACTACGTCGTCCGCCCCGATCGGGTCCGGGATATCCGCGCCCGGGTCCAGCCGGTGGGTCTTGCCCCGGGCAGAGGGCACCAGACTCAGCACCGCGTCGCGGTGGCTGTCGGTCATGCAATATATCACGTCTGCCGAATCCACAAGCTCCCGGGTCAGGGGAGTCGATCTGTGTTTGCTGATATCGATCCCCTCGTTGGCGACCGCACGGGCCGCCTCGGGTGTCGCGGGGGCCCCGGAGGACGCAAACGCCCCAGCGGAGACGATCTCGATGCCCGCCGACTCCAGGTCCTTGGGCAGTATGTCCAGGTGTGTGGCAACCATCTGACGGGCGATCCCCTCGGCCATGGGCGACCGGCAGGTGTTGCCTGTACAGACCATCATCATGGTGTAACGCATCAGCTTGCGCACGTATCGCTCATCATAGACGCCCTCCCGCTGGACCGTCAGCTCCTGCCGGGCACCCGACCCGGAAATCTTCACGATCGTCGAGGGCTTGGCGTGTTGGCACCGCCCACCATCCACGACCAGGTCCACCCAGTCGGCGATCGCGTCCGCGGCTTCCTGCGCCTCCACCGGCGGCCGTTCGCCCGGCAAATTGGCACTGGTGGCGATCACAGCGGGACCCCCAGCAAACAACACCATACGCCCAAGGTCGTGATCCGGGCAACGAAGCCCCACGACCCCATCGTGATAGAGCCGGTCCGTGTGCTCGTCGGTCAGCCCCAAACCCTTTAAGGACTTGGCTCTCACGTCAGCCGCCACCTCGACCAGCAGCGTGATCGGCCCGGGCATCGCCTTCTTCGCTAGCCGCCTGGCCCCACCCACCGACAGCTCGGCAAACCGCTGGATATCTTCGGGGTCCGGGATATGTACTGTAAAAGCCCGGCCCGCGTCGGACTGCTTGAGCCGACGGAGCTTCTCAACTCCCTTATCGCTCAGAGCCGATGCCGCGACGCCGTAGACCGTCTCGGTCGGGAAAACGACCAGCCCGCCGCCACGCAACACTTCAGCCGCCTTCTCGGCAAGCTCCTGGTGCTGTCGGGCATTACCCGGCTCTAAGGTCGTGATCTGCATCGGATTACATTATTGGAGCAGCTATTGACGATTGCAAACACCGCACGGCAAACGCACCATATAACCGTATATCAACCCTCAGGCTCGACCTGAGTCGCGACCGCCTTGAGGAAACTCTCCAGGTAATCCTTGAAAAACAGGTCAAGCCCCTTCTCGGTAAGGTCGTGGTCCGTGCCCCAGATGCTGACGCGCAGGTCGGTGAACTCCGGGTCGATCTGGATAACCACCTGCTGGTCGTCGTCGGTCTGGCCGGTGATGCTCTGGGCGAAGTGGGATGACAGCGCATTGACGCCGGGCCCGCCGATGCTGACCGTGGGTCGGCCGTGCAACGTGCCGTGGTTCAGGTACCAGATGTCGGTGCAGACAACCGGCTGGATCGGCGTCGCCAGCGCGTCACGGTGCTTACTCACCCAGGCCTCAACCTGATCGCGCAGTTTGTACGCCAGTGGTCGATCCCCCTGCTCCGCACGCAGATGCGCGCCGACCACGATCAGCACCAGGTGCGACGGGTCCAGTCCCGGGTGGGCATCGGCGTCCGGTGATGGCGTGGTCATGGCAAAAGTATCGGGTATCTGGATATCTCTAGATCACACAGGGCTACGAAAGATGTGCTTTACGCGCCGCCCATCAGCACGGCCAGCAACCCCTTCTGGGCGTGTAACCGGTTGTGCGCTTCTGGGAAGACCCGGCTGCGCGGGCCGTCCATCACCTCATCGGTGATCTCAACGCCGCGATAAGCAGGCAGGCAATGCAGCACCACCGCGTGGTCGGCCGCGTGCGACAGCAAGCCGTCGTTCACCTGATAACCCGCAAACGCCTTGAGCCGGGCCGCTTTCTCGTCTTCCTGCCCCATCGAAGTAAACGTATCCGTGAATACCGCGTCCACACCCTTGACCGCTTCAATCGGATCACTGATCACTTCTAAATCCATTCCGGGGGCATCGGCCAACAGCTGCTTCTGCACCTGGGGCTTGAACTCATAACCCGACGGGCTCGCCAACACGAATCGCACACCCAGTCGGCCGCACAGGATCGCCACGCTGCGAGCGACATTATTCCCATCCCCGATAAACGCCACGCTCCGGCCCGAAATGTCCGCGCCGAACTCGTCCTGCAGCGTCATGATGTCCGCCAAAGCCTGGCACGGGTGAGACTCGTCGCTGAGCATGTTGATGACCGGGACA
>JAJDCW010000162.1 GCA_029260635.1 Phycisphaeraceae bacterium
TGATCTTCCAGCCTGGTCCGCAGCGCCTTTCCGATCAGCCCGCCCGCTCCCGTAATCGCTACCCGCATCATGTATCATTCCGTTCTTCGCCGTCCGTCTTGCGCAGTGACCATCACGCCAAACCGCAAGCCGACGGGGGGAGACCCCTAAATGATACCCGATGATACACATCTGATTGGTCAACGTCGCACAGAGCACACCCTGCCGAAGCCACCGGCGGGCCGAGGTCTGCACACAGGCTGGAGCCAGCCTGACCCGACCGAGTCGATGCAGTCGACGCACCATGTCATAGTCCTCCATCACAAGGATGTCACGGTAGCCACCGATCTGACGAAAATCTATCGCTCGCATAAAAAGACCCTGATCGCCGTAGGGCAGCGAACGCAGGCGGCTACGAAGGTTGACCCCGCGTTGGATCCATCGGTAGACGGCACCCGGGGCATCGATATGGAGGCGGAAGGCCCCACAGGCGGTATGAGGGGAAGCCAGGAGGTGGTGGATATGCCTGTCGTAACCCGATGGGACGAGCGTGTCGGCGTGAAGGAACAGCAGGTGGTCACCGCGAGCCGATGCCGCCCCGTAGTTCATTTGTCTCGCCCGACCCGGGCTGGTCGATAACACCTTGGCCCCCGCGGAACGGGCGACCTCGCGCGTCGCGTCGCGGCTGCCGCCATCGACTACAATCAGTTCGGGCAGGCCGTCCGATACGTTGGTAAGCAATGCGTCGAGGGTAGGGCCAATAAGGTTGGCCTCGTTGCGTGCCGGGATAATTACCGAGAGATTCACGTGGGTTTGAGCCATAAGACAAAACAGTAACCGGAAATGTTAACTCTAGATCTAAACCGCCATGATTAAGAACGGCGCCACCGCATCAGGGCCTGGAACAGCCAGCGGACCCGGGGCGTGACACGGCCCTTGTTGTACTTATCTGCAAGCTTCTTAATGACTTCCGCTTGCGTGGGGTAAGGGTGGATAGTATCGGCTAACTTGCCAAGACGTACGCCTGCTGTCATCGCGAGGCTCAACTCACTGATCAGGTCTCCGGCGTTCTTAGCCACAAGTGTTGCGCCACGGATGCGTCCTTTTGCATCGGCGTGGACCTTGAGAAAGCCTTCGGTTTCACCATCGAGAATCGCGCGGTCTACCTCGTCCATGTTGACGCGATAGGTTTTCACGTCATGACCTTGTTGTTCAGCCGCCTCCGCCGACATCCCGACGTGGGCGAGTTGTGGTTCGGTGTAGGTACACCAGGGGATGGTGAGGGCATCGGTTTTTGCGCGGCCGAAGAACATTGCGTTGCGGATCACGATCCGGGCCATCGCATCGGCCGTATGGGTAAACTTGTACTGGAAACAGATGTCGCCGGCGGCGTAGACGGATGGGTTGCTCGTCTGCAGATACTGGTTGACCTTGACCCCGTCGTCGTCGTAATCGATGCCGGCTTCTTCAAGCCCGAGGCCCTCGACGTTGGGTTTGCGGCCCACACCGACAAAGACCTTATCAACGGCCAGTTCATTGCAGCTACGGTCGGCTACGAAGTGGATGATCTTGTCATCGCCTTGCGTCGTCACTTTTGTGATTCTGCAATCGCAGTTCACGTCGACGCCGTCATTGACCAGCGCGTCGCGGATCAGGGATACGGCGTCGGGGTCTTCCCTGCCGAGGATGTCGTGAGTGTTTTCAAGGAGCGTCACCTTGGACCCGAAGCGGGCAAATGCCTGAGCCATCTCGACGCCGATTGGGCCGGCGCCGATAATACCGAGACGCTTAGGCAACTCGGTCAAGGAGAACACGGTCTCGTTGGTCAGCGATCCCGCGTCCTTTAGGCCCTCGATCGGCAGGTCGGCGGCGCGTGCTCCGGTGGCAATGCAGGCCCGGGCGAATCGCAGTTTCTTGCCATCGACCTCGACGGTGTCCTGGGAGGTAAACGATGCCTGCCCCATATAAACATCGATACCAAGATCGCTGAATCGTTCAAATGAATCGTGGGTCGCGATCTCTGATCGCAGTTTCCGCATCCGTTCCATGACCGCCACGAAATCGACACCTACGCCGTCAGGCACCGTGACCCCGTATCGGCCGGCGTCGCGGACATCGGCATATGCTTTAGCACACCGCAGCAGGGCCTTGGAAGGAACACAACCGACATTCAGACAGTCGCCCCCCATTAATTCACGTTCGATCAACGCGACTCTTGCCCCTAAGCCTGCTGCGCCGGCCGCAGCGACCAGCCCGGCGGTACCGGCCCCGATCACGACAAGGTTATACCGGCTACCGTCTTCAGGCGGATCGGGGTTGACCCAGTTGGCTGGGTGAACGTTCGCCAGCAGTTTGCGGTTGTGTTCGTCCAGAGGCCAGGCTACGGGGATTGATTCCGAGTTGCGGTGTGAATCGGTCACAGCCGGTTCGCCTTGCTGTTGAGTTTCCAGTCGTAGTCCAGCCAGCGGACTTTCGGGGGCTTGCCCGCATCGATCGCGGAGCGCACGGCGGGAGCGTGATCGGCTACGTATTCCAACACGCTGCCGGCCACGGCCTCGAAGTCACCACCGTACCAGTCGTACAGGGGCGTCAGGTAGAGTATGTTGCGGGCCTGATCAAAACGGTACCAGCGGTCGTGGGTATGGGTGTACTCGGTCTGCTCACGGAGTTGGGCTTCGAGCTTGTCAGCGGTGAAGGCCTCGTTACGCAGCGGCGGGCAGCTATACGCCGCACATACCAATGAAAAGTGAATCCTCGGCTCGACAAACTTTGGTCGGATCAATTCGTGCTCGATCTGATTCAGGCTGTAGGCCTCACCGGTCAATACCCAGCGTTTTTCCTCCCAACGCTCGGCGTCGGGAATATCCTTGATGCTCTTGACCGGGTAATGATCAAGGATCAGCCGGAGCGTGAACGCGTTGTATGCGTTAATCAGCAGGGCCAGCTTCTCATCGCGGTCCAAAGCATCGAACGGGGCGTCGGCGAGCGTCTGGATGTAGGCGTCTAACAGGTCTGATTCGTTTAGCAGGCCCTTGTAGTCCACCCAACCGTCGGCATCGACGTGCTTCTTGAGGATGGCGTCGAACGCCGAATGGTCGAACGCGGCTGCCTGTGTGGCGGGAGATTCGTCATAGGCCTCGGTCATGGCGACGACCGGGGGGCCGAAGACGCGGACGCCGGCCTTGTGTATCCACCCCTGGTCGCCCAAGCCGAACGCGATGGCCGAGCCTACGATAATCAGAGCCGAACTAATCATTGCTATCCATATCCTTCGTTTTTGACGCATATACTGTTCCCTGCTTCCAGGTTGACTACAATAGCCAACCACGATGGAAGAACAAAGATTCCAACTCGTCAGCGACTTTACCCCGATGGGCGACCAGCCTAAGGCGATCGATCGGCTGACCGACGGCATCCAGGCCGGGCAACGCTACCAGACCCTCTTGGGGGCGACCGGGACGGGCAAGACCTTCACGATGGCCAACACCATCGCCCGGGTCAACAAGCCCACCCTCGTCATCAGCCACAACAAGACCCTCGCCGCCCAGCTCTACGAAGAATTTAAGGAGTTGTACCCCGACAACGCGGTCAGCTACTTCGTCAGCTACTACGACTACTACCAGCCCGAGGCCTACATCCCCCAGCGGGATATCTACATCGAGAAAGACGCCTCACGCAACGACGACCTGGACCGGCTTCGCCTCGCGGCGACGACGCATCTGGTCAGCCGGCGGGATGTGGTGATCGTCGCGTCTGTCTCGGCGATATTCGGCCTGGGTTCGCCAAACGAATACAAAGCGGCCGTCCTCACCCTCCGCAAGGGCGAGGAAATCGATCGGCAGGAGTTCCTGCGCACGTTGACCGACCTGCAATACACCCGCAACGATTACGAGCTGAAACGCGGAAGCTACCGGGTCCGTGGGGATGTGATCGAGCTGCATCCTGCGGCGGAAGAGTTCGCCTACCGGGTTGAGCTGTTTGGCGACGAGATTGAAGGCCTGCAATTCATCGACCCACTCACCGGTGAGCTGCTCGCCGATGAAGAAGAACTGATGGTGTTCCCGGCCGTGCATTATGTGATGCCCGAGGACCGACTCGAGGCCGCTGTCGTTGGCATCAAGGAAGAACTCAAGACGCAGGTTATGCACCTGCGCAGCCAGGGCAAGCTCCTGGAAGCGCAAAGGCTGGAAGCCCGCACCAAGTACGACCTGGAGATGATTCAAGAGGTCGGCTACTGCTCTGGCGTGGAGAACTACTCGCGTTTCTTCGATGACCGCCCCGCCGGATCGCGGCCGTTCTGCCTGTTCGACTACTTCCCCAAGGACGACTGGCTGCTGATCATCGACGAGAGCCACGTCACGATCCCGCAACTCGGCGCGATGTACCACGGCGACAAGCACCGCAAAGACACGCTGGTCAACTTCGGGTTCCGCCTGCCCTCGGCGCTGGACAACCGACCGCTGAAGTTTGACGAGATCGAGGAACTCTGGCCTCAGGTCGTCTTCGTCTCGGCGACGCCGGGCAAGTACGAGCTGGAGAAATGCCAGGGCGAGGTCGTCGAGCAGATCATCCGCCCCACCGGCCTGATCGACCCGGTCATCGAGGTCATCCCCGCGCAAGGCCAGGTCCCCGACCTGCTGGTCCGGGCCAAGGAACGCGCAGCCGCCGGGGAACGCACGCTGGTGACCACGCTCACCAAGCGCCTCGCCGAGGACCTCGCCAGCTATCTCACCGCCGAGGGGCTGAGCTGCCGGTACCTGCACAGCGACATTGAGACGCTGGACCGTGTACAGATCCTCCGCGAGTTGCGAGAAGGCCAGTTCGATGTCCTCGTCGGCGTCAACCTGCTACGTGAAGGGTTGGACCTGCCGGAAGTTTCGCTCGTTGGGATCATGGACGCGGACAAGACCGGCTTTTTGCGCAGCGCGACCAGCCTGATCCAGCAGATCGGCCGGGCCGCGCGGAACGTCAAAGCCACCGTCATCCTCTACGGCGACGTCGTCAGCCCCGCCATGCAATCCGCCATCGAAGAAACCAACCGCCGGCGTGAAATACAGCTCGCCTACAACGCGAAACACGACATCGAGCCGGAGACGGTCAAGAAGGCCATCCGTATGGGTCTTGAACTGGAATTGCGGGCCCGCAAGACCGCCCGCGAAGCACTGGCAGGCGAAGGCCCGGAGAGCGAGCAGGAATACGACCGCGCCGAGTTGATCGCAGAATATGAAAAACAGATGCTCGAAGCCGCCAACGCGCTGGAATTCGAGAAGGCCGCCCAGCTCCGCGACCGGATCAAGGAAGTCAAAGCGTCACCCGACATCGGCCCGGTCAAAAAAGCCCGCTCATCCAAGCCCCGCAAGCCCAAGCCCGGCACACCGGGCACCAAGGTCATCAAGAATAAGAAGAAGCACAAGCCGGTGTAGCGCTCAGTTTGTTGTGTAAAAAACAACACCGCCCCTTTCGAGGCGGTGCTGACCGTTCCTACTCTTTGTGTCTTAAGTCGATTGATCTCCGCTTAGCGACGCCGGATCAGCGCCAGCCCACCCATACTTAGCAGCGCCAGGCTCGCGGGCTCCGGTACGGCGTTGGCGTTGGAGACCACGTAGCCCTCCTGGCCGGAGACGTAGTTGGTCTGCGTATCGCCGAAAACCCAGTTGAAGCCGTAGGCGACCTCGGTGCCGAGGATATCCGGGGCACCGGAGCCCACACCGTTGGCCCCGTTCTGGATGTAGCTTGGTGGGGGTGGTGCGATCTGGAGCGTGGCCACGTCGGCGAATGTCAACGGGTCACTGCCAAACAGGGTGTGGACCCAGGACGAGTTGGTGTTCCAACCCGGCGTCTCAAACACTTTGGCGACTTTGTTTGATAGGTCGTTGTAATCCAGGTCGTAGGTCTTGCTGCCATCCACGTTCGAGGTGAACAATGGCTGGAACGCGCCGTTGGAAGGCTCGTTGGCGATGACGGCGTAGTTGCCGCCACCATCGGTGACCCACATATTGAAGTAAGGGGCGACGGCTGGACCGGAACCCGCGGCAAAACGGGTCGTGTCGTCGTGGCGCGTGATGCTAAGCTCAGTGATGTCTGCGATGGTGATGCCGTTGATGTCATTCGAGCCCAAGGCGGCCTTCATACCGCCGACGCTGATAATGAACTCGGTGGCGCCAGGCACATAGGCGTTATTCGGCTGGATCGTGGGCGGGTTACCCCCACCTTCACGGATAACGAAGGAATCGAAACCCGCTTGAGCGACCCCGCTGAGACTCAGGACCGTGACACAGGCGGTGGTGATTGGAGTCTTCTTAAACATTATCAAACCTTTCTCTGCCGGAGTGGGCCGGCATCCCTCTTGTGTTGATTGAACGATTTCTTGTGAAGCCTGACCAAACACTATCCATGCGTGGGTCAGGTTGATCCCCGGGTGGGTTGGGCCGCGTCACGGGTACTTTCTCCCGTTCCCGTGACGCGGCCGCCCGCTTCCTCCCTCCCAGTGTTTCTATTATGCACGTTTACGCTTGAGGATGGTCAGGCCACCCAGGCCCAGCAGCGCCAGGCTCGCGGGCTCGGGGACGACGTCCAGTGTGTGGTTGTCGATGGCGATGCCGCCTGCGATATCCACGTTGGTGAGCCATGAGTAGCGGTTGCCGCCGACGACGGTCGCGAGGACATCGCTGGCGTCGTTACGAGTTTCGCTAAAGAGCAGCGAGCCACCAGTGTCACGCAGGTTCAGATCGACCGCGAGCGAACCGTCGCCGGCGTCGTAGAAGACGTGTTCGAAGGTGTACCAGCCGGATGCGGGCACCACGTAATGGTTCAGGGTCTCCAGGTCTTCACGTGGGTCGAAGTTGGTGTTGTTGCTGCCGCCGACCAGGAGGTCGCCGGAGGAGGTGTCCTGGGTGACGTGGAAGACAAAGTCTCGTCGGTGGTTGCCGTCCGAGCCGTTGGCTGCGACAGACAAATCAAACCCCTCACCTGCCGCCCATGAAGTATCAAGGTAGATATCAAGGGACGCAGTCATGCCGCCGGGCCAGACGCTGCGGTAGCCATCGAACCGGCTGAACGGTCCGGACTCATCGCCGACGGGGCCGACCTGCTGAACCTCGGCGTGGCCGCTACCGGTGGCAGAGGTCAGGCCCAGGGTGCCGCCGCCGGACGCGACCTGGTCGATGTTCCCGAAGCCCGCGAAGTCGTCGTCATCCAGCCAGCCGCTGGCGTCGGTCTCGAAACCCTGGTTCCAGACCTCGACGGCGTGGGCTTGCATCGTCCCCATCCCACACACGCCGACCAGAGCACCGATCGTTAATAGTTTCTTTCGAAGTTTCATCTTATTCTCCCGTTTACTTAGTCTCGTGACGGCTTAAATCACAAGACTTGTTGTTAGTTGTTAATGGATTGATTCAATTACAGATGATGGTTCCGTGTTGGGCTCTGGCCGCGTCACGGGTGCTTTCTCCCGATCCCGTGACGCGGCCGCCCGCTGCTCCCTCCCAAGAGCTTAATTACGCACGTTTACGCTTGAGGATGGCCAGGCCACCGAGGCTCAGCAGCGCCAGGCTGGCGGGTTCGGGGACGACGACGATCTGTGCATCGACCCGCGCTTGTTCTCCGCCGCCGTTAGATGCCGTGATGTAGAATGCGTAAGTGCCTTCAACAGTCGGGTCGAAGCCGGTGAGGA
>JAJDCW010000163.1 GCA_029260635.1 Phycisphaeraceae bacterium
CATGGGAGCCGGTAGCACCCGAAGCCGTACCGATTCAGGTATGTCGACGGTGAGATCGGTGACTGGGACGAAGTCGTAACAAGGTAGCCGTAGGGGAACCTGCGGCTGGATCACCTCCTTTCTAAGGGATATCCTTAGATCACACGCTCGGAGCGATCCGAGATGTGAATCTGTCAACGCATTCTTAACCGACCCGCGAAAGCGGCCGGATAGCAGCACGGCAACGTGTTGTGAAAAAACAAACCCAACTGTTCACTTGTCAGGGATCGATCCCTATCAACAAGTCCCTCCCTCATTCCTGGGAATCCGCGGGCACCCTCACCGGATAGTCCGCAACCCCTCCCGGGAATACCCCCCTCGGCAGCCTTGCCACAAGTAAGGCTGCTTTTTTTATGCGCGTGAAGTGTCGAGGAACGCGTGAAATGGTCTGGCTGTTCGTTAGCCGCCGCGGCACAAGCGGCACCAAGCACTTCCTCCACACCAGCCTCCCCCGTGTTGCCCTTGGGCCGAGGCCCTCCCGGCGGACCCGGAGGCCGGGTGTTAGGCAATATCCAACGGTACGGCCTAAGAAGAGGCGACGCAGCCGTTTACCCAACTTCACCAAAACCTGGATAACACGATCTAAATCATAGTATTTAGTCGAATTTTCTATACAATTAGCTTAAGTACAACCGTTCGGCCAACACGTGTTTACTAAGAAGGGGAAACATGAAAATAGTACGGGGATCCCTATTCATCAGCCTCTGCCTGGCCGTGTCACCGGGTGCAATGCAGCACACCGAAGCCGCCGAACAACCGTACCAGGTCGAGTGGACCGCCCAGATCGGCACGGCGAGTTATGACAACAGCTTTTCCGTAGCCGTGGACGCGGCGGGCAACGCCTTCATCAGTGGGTACACCGAAGGCAGTCTCGGCGGGACCAACGCGGGGGACGTTGATGGCTTCCTGACCAAGTTCGACCCAACAGGGGCCGAGTTGTGGAGCACGCAGATCGGTTCGACACGTGCTGATGGAAGTTATGCCGTCGCTGTAGACACAACGGGCAACGCCTACATTAGCGGGTGGACCCACGGCAACCTCGTCGGGGGCTATGGCGCCTTCCTAACCAAATATGATCCGCTGGGAAGTGAGCTATGGACCCGAGGAGTGGGATTTGGCGGGAGTACTTCCGTAGCTGTCGACGCTACGGGCAACGCCTATATCAGCGGGTGGAGCGGCTACGGCGATAACTCGAATGCCTTCGTGACTAAGTTCGATGCCGCAGGCAACGAGCTGTGGTACAAGTCTATCGGGACCACGAGCAATGATCTCAGCAATGCCGTGGCCGTGGACGCATTTGGCAACGTCTACATCAGCGGTCTCACCGAAGGCAGCCTCGGCGGGCCCCTAGCCGGTTCTTCCGATGCCTTCCTGACAAAAATCGACCCGTTGGGAAACGAACTGTGGAGCACTCAGATCGGCGGCCCGAGTTCGGACAACAGCTTTGGCGTCGCGGTGGACGCGGCTGGTAACGCCTACATCAGCGGAATAACCTCTGTCGGCCTCGATGGGTTAAGCACGGGGGGACCTGATGCGTTCCTGGCCAAGTATGATCTGTCTGGGAATAAGTTGTGGGCCACAGAGATCGGATCGGTGAATTATGACAAAGGCTCTTCCGTGGCCGTCGACGCGGCGGGTAATGCCTACATCAGTGGAGACACCTCTGGCAGCCTTGGCGGGTCAAACGCCGGGGGCTGGGATGCCTTCCTGACCAAGTTCGACCCAACGGGGGCTGAGTTGTGGAGTATACAGATCGGCACGGCGGGTTATGACCACAGCTATTCCGTGGCCCTGGACGCAACGGGGAACACCTACATCAGCGGGGGCACCCAAGGCAACCTCGGCGGACCCAACGCGGGTGACTACGATGCTTTCTTGACCAAGTTCGTCATCCCCGAGCCCGCTTCGCTTGTACTCTTGGTGGTTGGAACCCCCGCGCTGCTGCGGCGTCGTTAGCATTCCGGCGGGTGACATTGGTCGCTGATGTTTGACGTGTACGGGCGATTGCTTGTGTCGGGCCACCGGATCAATCTGCCGGACGCGGTGACGGTTGAACAGGCGCGGCAAGTGTTGATGCGGCGGCTATTGAAAAAGGGTTTGTGTGGAGTTATACGGCGTTTGTTGATCTTTGGTGTTTAAGGGTCAAGGGGTCAGTCGGTTTCGTGTCAAACCAGGCCGGGGTTAACCGGCCTGGTTTGAACCGCATTTCGCTTTGGATGGAGCCTGGGAATATGGTCCGGTGTGAAGGGGCCGGGGGCGCTATGCAAAGAACCGCTGATGCAGGTGAGTGAACCATATCGGTTATAATGACTTGCGGGGGCTTAGGAAGACCAACCGCTATGCGTACTTTTACATGCTCGTGTGACGAGACCCTATTTTTTGACAACAGCCAATGCGTGTCCTGTGGGCGTGAGGTGGGGTTCTGCCCGGCCTGTCGGCTGCTGGTGGCGATTCATGGCAACCAGGCGATCGGGTACCGCTGCGGCAATGACGACTGCGGCGCGGCGCTGAGCAAGTGCTACAACTACCAGTTCGAGGGGGTCTGCAACCGCTGTGTCCTGCTGGAGACCGTGGGCGAGTTGGGGAAGAACTTCTGCGACTGCTGCCGGTACAACGCGATCATCCCGGACCTGTCCAAGGGGGATAACCGGGTGAAGTGGCGGAGGCTCGAGGCCGCCAAACGCCGGGTCTTTTATCACCTGGACCTGCTGAGGCTGCCCCGGGGCAACGCCAGCGATGGCCTGTACCCGCCGCTATCGTTTGACTTCAAGGAAGACCCCACCACCTGGTCGTCGGATACGGGAAGTTATGTGACGACGGCCGTCTTGGATGAGCAGGAGGTGGTGATGACCGGGCACCTCAACGGCAAGATCACGATTAATATCCGTGAAGCCGACCCGGTCGAGCGGGAAAAGCTGCGGGTCCAGTTCGGCGAGCCGCACCGCTCGTTGATCGGGCACTACCGTCACGAGATCGCTCACTACTACTGGGACCTGCTGATCCGGGGGAAGCGTGAAGAGGCGTTCAAGGACGTGTTCGACGACCACAACAACCCGACCTACAGCTTCGCCATGCAGCAGTATTATCAGTACGGCGCACCGCAGGACTGGGCGAACCGCTTTGTCAGTGCGTACGCATCGATGCATCCGTGGGAGGACTTCGCCGAGACTTTTTCAGCGTATCTCGAGATGACCGCGGCCTTGGATACCGCGTACCACATGGGGCTTGGCGGGCCACAGATACCGAGGGTCTACCCGGGCGCAGACTTTGACGCGATGGTGTCGGCTTATGTCCGGCTGGGCACGGCGTTGAATGAGATGAACCGGACGATGGGCCTGAAAGACCTGCTGACCCGGTCGCTGTTAAAACCCGTCGCGGAGAAGATGCGGTTCATCCACCGGCTCATCGAAGAAGCACAAACCAATCCGGGGTGCCGGCCGCCGGACTCGGCGACGATTTAATGTTAAGTCCGGCGGGGGTCGTTCCAGGCTGTATCAGGCCCCGCCCGCTTCATCCGCCACAGGGGCCGACGACAAGGCGAAGAAGGTCTGATACACCGCGTCCCCGACGCCGTTAAGTTTATCCTGAAACTCGTCGAGGTATTCATGCAGACCGTCATCGAGTATCTCATCGATATCCGCGTAATCCATTTCAGAACGCATCCGGCCGAGCCGTTGCTCGACGAGGTTGCCGAACGTCGATGGCTGCGACCCGGTGATCGCGTAGAGCGATTCTTCGGCCTTGCTCAAACAGTAACGCATGGAGCGGGGGAACTGCCGGTCGAGGATCAGGAAGTCGGCGACCTGCTTCGGGACGATCTGCCGGAAACGCTTGCGGTACATCTCAAACGCGCTGATGGATTTCAGGAGCGCGGCCCACTGGAGGTTGTCGTAGGGTGATCCGACGTAATCCACACGTGGCAGGAGCACGAAGTACTTCACATCGACCATCCGCGAGGTCTTGTCGGCCCGCTCGATCAGCCGGCCCATCCGCCCGAAGTGCCAGCCCTCGCCGTGCGTCATCGTGATGTCGGTGATCCCGGAGAGCAGGTGACAGGCCTTCTTGAAGTGGCTGAAAAATGCGGCGGCGTCTTCATCGACCCGGTTGCTGACCTGAGCGTCTTTGACCATCAGGTAAGAGCGGTTGATCTGCTCCCACATCTCTGATGAGATTGCGTCGCGGACCGAACGCGCGTTCTCCCGGGCGGCCCACAGACATGAGTAGATCGAGTTGGGGTTGTCCATATCAAAGGTCATGAACCGGATCACGTTTTCCTCGGACGCCGTGCCGTAACGCTGCTCGAACAGTTCGGTGCCCTCGGTCACCTGGATGAGCGAAGACCACTGGTTCGCTTCCTGGTCCGGGAGGTCCAGCACCAGATGATTGACCACATCCACGAAGCGAGCGATGTTCTCCGCCCGTTCGATGTAACGGCTCATCCAGTAGATTGAATCGGCGACTCTGCTTAACATGACCCTCTGCTTGTTATTGCTGCATCTGTGACATCGACCCGGCCGCGTCGTCGGGGGATTCCGCGATCACCCAGGTGTCTTTGCTGCCCCCGCCCTGCGAGGAATTAACCACCAGTGAGCCCTTGCGTAAGGCGACACGCGTCAGCCCGCCGGGCATGACGTAGATATCATCGTCGTACAGGACGTAGGGCCGAAGGTCCACGTGCCGGCCCTCGAAGTGGTCGTCTACGATTACCGGGGCGCGGGACAAAGAGACGACCGGCTGCGCGATGTAGTTGCGCGGCGACGCCTTGATCTTATCAGCGAACTCGGCCTGCTCCTGCCTGGTCGACGCCGGGCCGATCAGCATCCCGTAACCGCCGGACTCGTTGGCGGCCTTGACAACCAACTCGCTTAAGTGGTCAAGCACATACTGCCGATCTTCATCGCGCCAGCAAAGATACGTCGGCACGTTGGGTAGAATCGCCTCTTCGTCCAGGTAATACTTGATCATGTCCGGAACGTAGGCGTAGACGACTTTGTCGTCCGCGATACCGGTGCCCGGCGCATTGGCTAAAGCGACACGTCCGGCACGGTACACGTCCATGATCCCGGGGATACCCAACGCCGAGTCTTCCCGGAACGCAAGCGGGTCGATGAAGTCGTCGTCGATCCGGCGGTAGATCACGTCGACCTGCGTAAAGCCGCGCGTGGTGCGCATCATGACAAACCCGTCGCGGACGACCAGGTCCCGGCCCTCGACCAGCTCAACACCCATCTGCTGGGCGAGGAACGAATGCTCAAAGTAGGCGGAGTTGTAGACGCCGGGCGTAAGCACCACGATCGTCGGGTCGGTGATATGGTCAGGGGCAAGCCTGCCGAGCGTCTGAACCAGCCGGCTTGCGTAATCGTGTACCGGCCTGACGCGCGAGGCCTCAAACACCCGCGGGAAGGTGCGCTTCTGCAACTGGCGGTTCTCAAGCACATAACTCACGCCAGACGGGCAGCGCAGGTTGTCTTCCAGGACGTAGAACCGGCCGTCCTTATCGCGGATCAGGTCCGTGCCGGTGATATGACACCAGACGCCTTTAGGCGGCTTGATCCCGACGCATTGTTTGCGGTAACTGCTCGCGCTCAGGATCACATCTTCGGGGATGATCTTATCGCGGAGGATCTTCTGGTCGTTGTAGATATCATCAACGAAAAGGTTAAGAGCGGTGATGCGCTGCTTGAGACCGGCTTCAAGAAGCTGCCAGTCGTTCGGCTCGATCACCCTCGGGATGATGTCGAAGGGGATGATCTTCTCCGAGCCCTGCTCGTCGCCGTAAACCGCAAATGTGATCCCCAGGTTCATCATCGCCGCCTCGGCGGCGCGCTGCCGACGAACCAGGTCGCCGTCCTGGAGTTCCTCAATGCGTTTAACAAGGATCGATGCACCCGGGCGGGCACACCCGTTCGATACGAAGAGTTCATCAAAAAACTCTTCTGTGTTGTAATTATTAAAATCCATGACTTGACTCATACTATAACACATTTATCCCATCTTGTTTTCCGCAGGCTGATCTCTGCACCACTCAAATCTATTAATATTATTAACACTTGCCCTGCATTACACCGCTGTATGATGCGTTTGGCAAAGTAGAACAATAGATAGCGCCGAGCGAGATTTACCTCATGCCAAAACTGACCCGCCGTTCCGTCGTGATGGTTACGACCATCCTGTTCTTAGCTATGACCGCCGTCCTGATCGCCCAACCCGGTGGGCACCGCCCTCCCCCACCGCATGAACGCGGGCATCAGGGTTCGCAACACGGAGGCAGCGAACCCTTGCCGGACCATCAGGTCACGATTACAGAACGTGATGGCTACCGGTATATCAGGTCGAACGGCGTCCCGGACCATCGGCCGGGGCGGTTCCCGAACCGGGGGAACGCCAACTCGATCTCGGCGCAGGATTATGAGTACCGTGTGCCATTGAGTCCCCAGATGGGTGAAGCTGTCATACCGATGCGGGGGTATCTGTTTGGCGTGGCGCTCAACGGGATACCGTTCGACCCGGGGACGGCGGAGGTCTGGACGCCGCAAGGCCGACGCATGCGTGGTCAGGCGCGCGATTATGGGTGGAACTACGATGCGTTGTCCGGCAAGATCGACCTGGGTATCGATGCGCATCACGCACACGTCCAGCCGACCGGCGCGTATCACTACCACGGGCTGCCGACGGGGCTTATTAAGAACCGCATCAAATTTAATCACGATACCGACGGTCAACCCGCGATGACACTGTTGGGTTACGCCGCGGACGGGTTCCCGATGTATTCGGTGTATGGCTATGAAGACCCGGATGACCCGGGCAGCGCGGTCGTCAAACTCACCAGCGGTTACCGGTTAAAAGAAGGTACACGCCCTGCCGGCGATGATGATTCCGGGGGGCCGGGCGGGAAGCATGACGGGACGTATGTGCAGGACTGGGAGTATGTCGAAGGTGCGGGCAACATGGACGAATGTAACGGCCGGATGGGCGTGACGCCCGAGTATCCGGAAGGGACGTATTACTATGTGATAACCGATACGTACCCTTTCATCCCCCGTGACTTCCGGGGGACGCCTGATGACAGTTTCCGCAAACAGGGGCCGGGGCCGGGCGGACCGGGCCGGAACCAAGGCCATCGTCCACCCCCGCGCTGATTCGAGATGCAGGCAAATCACCCGTTCAGACACGAGACGATGATGTCATGCACCTTTTGACCGACGCGTAGCAACGTCACAGAATTACCTGTTTTCGGGATAACCGGGGGAAAACAGCAACATCGTTAAATATTCTAAATAAATACCCCGCAGCAACTTACCGCCAACATGCCAAACTTTTCCACAAGAAAAACTGTGGCTATCGGACCGTACCGCACGATCAGGTGGGTATGGCAGCGGTTACATAGCCCTGCCCCGGGTTGTACCCCCGGATCGACCCGGGGTTCATTCCTGGGCGTCCCAGACCGTCGCGTCGGCGGTCAATGGGCCCGGCCCTGGACCAGAAAGGCAAGGAGCCTGAATATGAAAGAAGTCATCGGTAACGTGCGTGGCGTGATCGGCCTGTCGATCGAACTTGGCATCAGCCTCATCGCGGTCGCGGTACTTGTGCAAGTCTTATTCGGCACAACCAGTTTCTTCGGGCAGGACGTGGTCGCCAACATCACCGCGTTGATCTCGAGCCTCGGCCAGAACGGCCTGGTCGGCCTGTTCGCCTTCGGCGTGCTGCTGTACGTCTTCAACAAACAGGCGAAACAAACCGTGTAATTGCATCAACGAAGTACGCCCTCCCAGGCGTCAGTTAATCTCAACGGCCCCGCAACGGATTGCGGGGCCGTTTTTTATGTGCTTGTTTCACAGGACCTGATCGGTATCCGCAGTGAGCGAGAGATCCAATGCGAGGTCGTTGGCGAGTTGGTCGAGCGCGTCGCGTAGTTCGTCGAGGTTGGTTTCGATGGGGGCGAGCAGCTCGGCGGTGGCTTTGAAGAGCGGGTCACCGGTCATGGCGGCGCTGACGACCTGGGTGTGGAACTCGACGACGTTGACGCCGCGTTGGGCGAGAGCACGCGAGACATCGCGGACGATGCCGGGGCGGTCGTGGCCGATGAGGTTGAGGATCAGCGGGCGGTTTTGTGTCGGGTCGATCGGGCCGTCGGACGATTCGACGACGATGTTCAGGCCGGCATCGCGCAGCTTGTGTAGCGCGTCCGTAAGGGGTTGGCACTTTTCATTGGGGGCGTCGATCCGTAGGACGCCGGCGAACTTGCCGGACAGCCTGGCCATGCGACTCTCAAGCCAGTTGGCGTCGTGGTCGGCGATCGTCTTGGATAGCGTCCCGACCAGGCCCGGGCGGTCGGGGCCGATCACGGTCAGGACGAGTGTGCATCGCATCATGGGGTAAGCTCCTGCGGTGTGACGGGGGGCAGTATAGCGCGCGGGGGTAAGGTTGTGCGAGTTGCGACGAGGGCGACCCACGTGCTTAGAACGTGGGCTTGCTGCTGAGACATCATGAATCGGTGAATCTGACTGATTGTGATTGGGGTGGTCAGCGTCCCGCCGCCGCCCGGTTGCACATGCGGGGCGACGGCGAGTGGGAACGCCAACTCTGGAGGGGAACAATCCGACCTGGCAAAAATATGGATCGAGAACGTCCCGATCCCTCCGGCCAAGCCTAGCGTGGAGTCTGGATGTCAATGCCGGCGACCGGCCTAAACAAGCAAGCCACAGGGATGGTGCACAGCCAGAATAACGGTGTCACTGGACAAGAATTGGGGTTTGCACGCCCGTATAACCGGTATGACCGGCAGGGTAGTCATTAGTGGCGAGTATGCAGGCCGCGACAAGTCGCTTCGCATCATGGGGAATAGTCAGGGGGTTTCGGCGGGGACCGGCCCAGGCATAGGCACGGGGTCTTCGCCGACAGCATGGTGTTTGCGGAGTCTTTCCAGCTCAGCGTGTAGTTCGGCTTGGACATCCGCATAAGCAGGGTCGCCGTAGACGCTGCGCAACTCGTCGGGGTCGGCTTGGAGGTCGTAAAGCTCCCACTCATTGAGGTTGTAGAAGTAGATGAGCTTGTGGGTCTCGGTGCGGACGCCGTAGTGCCTGCGGACGCTGTGCCAGCCGGGGTATTCGTAGTAGTGGTAGTAGAAGCTCTTGCGCCAGCCGTCGGGGGATTCGCCACGCATGATCGGTACGAGGCTTTGCCCTTGCATATCGCCCGGTTGTTCTATACCCGCGGCATCAAGAAAAGTTTGCGCGAGGTCGAGGTTGGAGACGATGGCTTTACTGACACCCCCGGGCTTGACGACGCCGGGCCAGCGGACGACCAGCGGGGTCTTAAGCGAGGGCTCGTACATCCAGCGCTTGTCGTACCAGCCGTGCTCGCCGATGTACCAGCCCTGGTCGGAGCAGTAGATGACGATCGTGTTGTCCGCCAGGCCTGACTCGTCGAGATAACCCAGGAGCCTGCCGATATTGTCGTCCACCGAGGCGACGCAGCGGAGGTAGTCCTTCATGTAGCGTTGGTATTTCCAGTGGACCAGATCGTCGCCTTGCAGGTCCGCTTCGCGGAAGGCCTGGTTCTTCGGCTCATACGCGGCCTGCCAGGCGGCGAGTTGCTCGTCGGTCATGCCTTTCGGGGTGTTGAGTTTCAGGTCGTTCTCATTAAGGTCCTTGGCGATCGTCATCTCCTGCATACCCGCCGCGGAGCCCCGGCCTTCGTAGTTATCGAAGAGCGTGTCGGGGGCGGGGATGATCTGGTCGTCGTACATCGTCAGGTGGTCTGGCCCGGGCCGCCAGGGACGGTGCGGGGCTTTGTGCTGGTACATCAACACGAAGGGTTTGTCCTTGTCGCGTTTGTTATCAAGCCAATCAAGCGACAGATCGGTGATGATGTCGGTGGCGTACCCTTGGATGGTCACGGGTTCGCCGTTGTCGATCATGCGGGGGTTGTAGTAGAGGCCCTGGCCGATC
>JAJDCW010000164.1 GCA_029260635.1 Phycisphaeraceae bacterium
ATAGTCGAATCGCGTGAAATATTGCACGAATAGTCCAGGGTAGAAACGCCCCGATCGGTCGCTGTATGTGGGTGAATCGGTGCCACCAAATCGTTGGCCGGGAAGCCTCTGATTACCTAATGGAGCGTTTGGAACCCAACCTCTCGCGGTAAAGACCAACCCCATGACATCCGTAAAAAGAAGAAGCTGATCCAAATCAGGGGCGTTCGTATCGAATGGCTCTCCATTCTTCCATGGAATTTTTTCGTCCGGGTGAAGCAGGTTGCCTGTCCCCGCCCAGTAATTCATTTCATAAGAACGACCCGCGGATTCGGCATCCGAGGGGCATACAAAAACACCGCCACCAATACCTAAAGATGGCCAATCGGGGGGTGGGTTCTCGGGGATAGTTTCGTACGGGCCAGGATGGCCTTGGGGTTTCCATGCCTTGAACATCGGTTCTCCATCGAGATACCGCCCGACCCGCTCCTTGTCGAACCATCGGCCTAGAAGATCGCGTCTGTGTTGCCGCTTGTGGTCATATGCATGAACCCGGTTATAAAAAAACTTCCCCTCGAAATCCGCCGCGTACTGGTGGGCGGCGTGGGCGAGTTGTTTCTGGTGGTCAGCGCACTGAGCGGTGCGGGCGTCGTCGCGTTCTTTGGCGAGGCCTGGCAGGACGACGCAGCCGATCAAAGTTAAAGCGGCGCAGCCGACAAGGGTGTCGATAAACGTGATGCCCGAGTCCCTGAGATGTTGGTTCCCAACCGGCATGTTGGCCCTCGATCGGTTAAAGGGCGGTGTCGCGACCGACAAGTACAAGGTATGCGTGGCTGGATAATGCGTCAATCTTTTTTGAGGCAGAACGCCGAATAAATGCTCTTTTAGATAAAACCGCCCGGATACCCCGGATGCCCCACCGAAGCACCGGGGCGGTGCATCCGTGAGCTTCGCTGCGCAAACCCCAGATCCCTAGACCCCGTACCTTTGATCCTCGAACTCTAGACCCTATACCCCAGACCCCAGACTTAATACGCCCCTTTACCCAGCACCACCGCGCCGACGGTTCTTGCCAGGAGGTAGATGTCGAGCCAGGGGGACCAGTTGCGGATGTAGTAGGTGTCCATGAGTTCCTGGACGGAGACGTCGCCCTCGCTGCGCGCCGAGACCTGCCACATGCCGGTGAGACCTGGCAGGACGCTTCGGCGGATGGTGCGGAAGCGTGGGCTGAAGCGTGCGAGGTGGTAGTGCGGGAACGGGCGTGGGCCGACCAGGCTCATCTCGCCGACCAGGACGTTCCAGAGCTGGGGGAGTTCGTCGAGGCTGGTGCGTCGCAGGAGTCGGCCGATGCCGGGCAAGACGCGGGGGTCGTCTTTGAGTTTGCAGAAGCGTTTCCACTGCTCGAACTTCTCGGGGTCGTTCTCAAGATATTCTTGCAAGCGGTCGTCGGCGTCGGGGTACATGGTGCGCAGCTTCCAGACGCCGAAGGTCTTGCCGCCGAACCCGACGCGGGGCTGGCGGAAGAGCACGGGAGCGCCGGGGCTGACGATCTTGATCCAGATGCCGAAGATAACCAGCAGCGGCAGGCTGGCGATGAACAGGTGTACGCCGAGGATGTAATCGAGCGTGCGTTTGAGCATCCAGTTGCGGCGGGGGAAGAGGTTCTTCTTGACCTCGAGCCCGACGACGCCGCCGAGGTCGCGGGACGAGACCCAGAGGCTGGACAGGCCGACGAGGTTCGGGATCGAGATCACGCGGGCGAAGGGCAGACGATGGCAGAGGTGGGCCGTCTTGGCGGAGTCCATCCCGGGCATGGCGATGAAAGCGGTCTTACAGATCTTGGACTGCTTCTTGGCACGCGACAAAGGCCCAAGCACAGGCACGCCGGCGACGTCCTTGGTCCAGGTGTCCGGGTCGTCGTCGTAGACGGCGATCGGCACGAAGCCGAGTTCCGGCTCTCTTTGAAGAACGCGCGTGACCATCTGCCCGGTCTTCGCCGCACCGAGGATCACGACAGGCATCCCCCAGGCCCCGACAACTCGAAGCATCTGCCGGGCGAAGGCCTCAAAGACGGGTCCGAACACCGCCGCGAAGAGGAACGTCAGGACCAGCACCCCCCGCGACGGGTCGGTCTTGATTACGGCGTAGTCCCAGGCCATCAGCAGCGCGAACACCAGCCCGACGGTGTAGACCCGACGGCGAAGGCGTTCGACGGCGTTCAGCCCATAGCCGGGGTAGAGGCCCTGGAATAGATACACGATCGGGATGACCATCATCCCCACCGCCAGCGGGCCGTACTCCCCGCGTCGCAGTCCGCCACGCAGCAGCTCGATCCCCGAATCCCGGCCGATCATGTTGAAGAAGGTGCGCAGCCAGGTCCCCATCGCCAGGGCGAACTGCATCGAGAGGATATCGGTGAGGAACAGGACCAGACCCGCCCACCGAGCCTGTCGGAAGGCCAAGGGGTCGCGCGCGGGCGGCCGGCGCAGCCTCGGGCGAGGCGGCGTAGAGGTCACAATCTCCACTGCCGGCTTGGCCGAGGACGAAACAGGTGTAGCCATGTCACTGGGGGTCATACGCTAAGCGTTCCTACGCCGATCGGTGCCATCCTTTGCAGCCAAACGTGCACAAGCCGCAGTCTATTCGCCAGTGTAAACGGGGGGGTGTCGGTGTCAACAAACCATGCTCACAAGGCGGGTTATTAAGCGCTGGGGCTTGATTCCCAGGCGGCGACACGACCGGACGATCCAACGCCGTTACCATGTCCGGCTGTGACTCAAAACGCGATCCCCCACGACCTGAATACCACCCGGAACCCGATGCGATGACCCGCCTGCTCTCCCGGCTGTGGCTGAGCTCCACCCAGAGGGTCATGTCCCTGGGCGCGTTCGGCATGGCGCTGGCCCTGCTGGCCGACGTTTTGATCGCACGCCGGCTCGGGTTCACCGCCACGACCGATGCGCTGCTGATCGCGTTGACGCTTCCCCGCCTCATCGGCACGGTCGGCCGGGACGCGACCAAGTTCAGCCTGATGACCGTCTTCATCGAGACCCATACACGCGAGGGTGACGAAGCCTTTGCCGACCTGGGCACCCGGGTCTTCAATTTATTCATCTTGATCGGCCTCGCGCTGACGGGCGCGGGGCTGCTGCTGGCCGACCCGGTCGTGTCCGTGATCGGCTGGGGGCTGGACCCGGCCGATCTTGCGCTGTCCGCCGCACTGCTGCGCCTCGCCGCTGGGATCGCGGCCTTCGCGTTGGGCTCGGCGGTGCTTGAGGTCATGCTCAACAGCCACAAGCACTTCACCCTCACCGCAATCCGAAACAGCATCGCGCCGGTCGTGGTCATCGCCGCCACGCTCATCACATGGCGGGACGATGCTAGAGCCCCCTACACCATCGCCGGCGCTTTCACGGTCGGGTACGCCGTCTACTTCTTCCTGCTGCTGGGGCACACCGCCCACCGCCTGCGTTTCCTCCCCAACCCGACGCGCTGGCCCGTGCGGGAAACCTTCAACAAGCTGCGCGGCACCATCGGCTACCCGCTGGCAGGCTTCGGCGTCCGACAGACCGCGCGCGTGCTGGAGCGCACCATCGCGTCACTGGGGCCCGACGGCTCGGTCGCCGCCTACTACTACGCCTACCGACTGCTCGCCGCGCTCCAGAACCTCGTCGGCGTCTCCGTTGCGCTGACGGGCCAACCCAAACTCACCGAGCACGAACTGGACGGCAACCGCGCCAAGTTCATCAAGGCACTTAAACAACGCGGCGGCATCACCCTGTTGATCAGCCTCCCCGCCGCAGGTCTGCTGATGCTGCTGCACCGGCCGATCATCTCGCTGCTCTACGGCGGCGGCAGCCTGAGCCCGGACCGGCTCGCAGACTCAGCTGCCGTCTTGTTTATCCTCGGCCCCGCGGTGATTTTCTATTGCCTGACCCCCGTACTCAACGCGGCGCTCTACGCACAGAAGCGTTACGGGGCGGTCTTCTTTAATATGTGTCTCGCCGCAGGATCGAATGTGATTCTCGCGTTCGTGTTATTTAATTGGCTTGAACTACCCGGCGTCGCGTGGGCCGCGCTGATTGCTGCGGTGGTCTCGGTCCTGAATCTGCTCTGGCTGGTCCGCCCCCCGACACAAGCACAAACACCACCCGCTTCATCATGAACCCAACCCCGGTTAAATCACAAGCCAAGCACCTGATCATCGCCGGCGTCACGCGGGCCGGGACCACGTCGCTCTACAACTATCTGGGCGACCACCCGAAAGTCTGTGCCTCGACGATTAAAGAGACACGCTTTTTCATGGATACCGACGGGCTGCGTCGGCTGCACCGGTACGAAGACGGGCCGGGGCTCTACGATAAGTTTTTCACCGGATGCCCCGCCGACGCGGTGCGGCTCGAAGCGACGCCGGATTATGTTTACTGTCTCACCGCGGCCAGACGTATCTCAGACACGCTCACTGATGCACACATCGTCGTCATCCTGCGTGAGCCGATTGACCGGCTGATTTCCTGGCGTCGCTACGCGATTCAGAACGGCCTGCTCGATCCCGAGATCTCGCTCACTGAATATATCAAAACCCAATTCGACGCCGACGACACCACGGAGAACAACCCCCTCCCCCAATACCAACGCGCACTCCGGGAGGGGCGATACTCGCATTACCTGCCCGCTTGGATCGAGGCCTTCGGCAGTGATCGGCTGACCGTTATCCCCTACAACGACTTACTCACCGATCCAGTCGGTGTCACGCACCAACTATGTGATTGTGCGGGTATCGACGGCGCGTTCTATGACAGCTACGAGTTCACGATCCATAACGAGTCGCGCCCCGTGCGTTGGCCGAAGGTCCATTCGGCTTACCGTTCACTGATCTGGCGGGTCAAGCCCTACATCCACGACAAGCCGGCCACCCGTTCCCTCCTAAGAAGGGTGCGACGTACCACCGACGCCGCGCTGGGCAGAACCGGCAAGGCAATCAGCGCCTCTCCCACAATTGCCGGCAAAGATGAACTCACTGCCCGGGACCGGCAGCGTTTGGAAATCTACTATCAGGATGAGCCCACCCAACTCGCCGACCTGCTGGGCCTACCCGACTGGCGCTGGTGACGCCCCGCCAAGATGCCCCCCATCGGGCCACACGACCCGTGCTGTGGTAAGATGTCTAAAAGAACATCACACGATACCCACGGCATCCTCCATGAGCATCCAAAGCAAAGCCCGGTCACTCCGCAACAAGATCGGCCGCGTCCTCTCTAACGAGGCCGGTCGCAGGCACGCCTCCGTCGGCCCGGCGCACCTCTGGCAGATGAAACGACGGTTCCAGATCGATTTCCTGAAACAGAACGGCCTGGAGCCCCAGCACCGCCTGATCGACATCGGCTGCGGCACGCTCCGCGGCGGCATCCCCCTGATCAAGTTGCTGGATACGGGCCACTACACCGGCATCGAAGTCCGCGAGGAGGTCCTGGAACTCGGCCGAGACGAACTACGGGAAGCGAAACTCGAAGACAAGAACCCAGACCTGGTCCACAGCCAGGCGCTCTCATCGCTCGAACTGGACTACAAAGCCGAGTACATCTGGGCCTTCGCCGTTCTGATCCACATGGACGACGACGCCTTGAATGGCTGCCTCTCCTTCGTTGCCAAGCACCTCACGCCCGGAGGCGCGTTCTACGGCAACGTGAACATCGGCGAGAAAGATAACGGCAACTGGCAGGGCTTCCCGGTGGTCCACCGCCCGATGGACTGGTACATCCAGACCGCCGAGCGCTTCGGCCTGATGCCCGAGGATGTCGGGTCACTGCTGGAACTCGGCCACGACGACGGTCGGCCCGAGCCGCAGTCCCGCCGGATGCTCAAGTTCACCCACATCGACCACGCCCAAGGCGCGTAACCATGCCCCGGCCCGCTCACGAAACCCAGACCGAGCCACGCGTGCCAAAGCCGAGCCCGACGACCGGCAAACAACCGATCCGCGCCATGCTCGTCGGCGCCCCCAAGGCCGGCACCACCAGCCTCTACCGTTACGCCGCTCAGCACCCCGCGTTCTGCTGCCACGAACAACGCGAGCTGTCCTACTTTTTCAGCGATGAAGAATACAGCAGCGGCTACGACGCCTGCATGGTCAAATATTTCACTAAACCAAACGGTGGCCAGACGATCCCGCTCGCGAAACACGTCTTCACGATGTACTGCCCCGAGGCAATCGCACGTCTGCACAAACACAACCCCGACGCCCACGTCTTCGCGCTGCTGCGCAACCCCATTCGCCGGGCCTATTCATCGTTCTGGTACGCCAAGCGGCGCGGGTGGGACACCGCCAAGACGTTCGAGCAGGCCATCGAACGTGAAACCGATCTGACAACCGACGGCTGGCTGAAGGACCGTGACCGCAGGCATCTGCACGTCGGCGTCTATCATCCGCACATCAAACGCCTGATCGATACCTTCGGCCAGCGCCGGGTCCACGTCTTGCTCACCGATGACCTCAAAGACAACGCCGCTCGGCTCTGCCAGACACTATTCCAGGTCACGGGCGTCGACCCGTGCTTCACACCTGACCTGACCAAAGACCACAACACGGCCTCGGCGGCGCGCAGCGAATCCGCCGCACGGGCTATCGCGGGTGTCCTTAAATCTAAGAACCCCATCAAGCGCGCGACCCGCAAGTTGATCCCCCACAGCCTGGCACGACGCACTCGCCACGCCCTGCTCTCCATCAACGAGAAGCCCTTCACCCCCCCGCTGATGAACATGGATACCGAGAAAAAGCTTCTGGATTACTTTGCCCCGCACAACGAAAAACTCGCCAACCTGATCGGCCGGGACCTTGGTGCATGGAACCGTGGGAGCCAAGCATGACGCCGGCTCAGGCCACCACCGATCCCGCAGCTGATCTTGGACGACTGGGGTTCGGCCAACCGGCAATTCCATGGCTGTTCGGCTACCTCATCGCGATCACCGCCGCCGTCCCCTTGGAAAGCTTCCTGGTAACACTCGCGGCCCGGCTGCACACACCGGAACGCATCCTCTTCGGGATGCAGTTCGCGATCGAATTTTCAGTCTACCTCGTGCTGGCTCTGTTAGTCATGACGCGGCTCATACTCAAACAAATATATATCCGCACACCCATCGATGCCCCACTGCTGGCGGTCTTGGCGGTCGTCGCCGTCACGGTTGCGGTCAACAACGCGCCGTTGGTCGGCAGCGTGATGAATCTGCGTTCCGCGCTGCGCTACGTCGCGGTGTTTTATCTGGTCGTCAACCTCGGCCTGTCACGCAAGCAAATCAACACCCTCCTGCACGTCATCCTGATCTGCGGCGGCATCCAGATACTCGCGGGCCTGGTCCAGTTGATCGCCGGGTACAACCTCAAGGTCTGGATGCTTCCACACACGGTTGATATTGAAGTCGCGGGGCAGTCGCGCAACTTCGCACTCGTCGAGCGGGGACGGGAGATCGGCAGCCTGTTCGGCACACTGGGAGATACCCTTTACTACGGGTTATTCCTGCTGGTGGTCCTCGCCGTCGCGCTCCCGCGTGTCCGGTGGTCGCGCCCCTGGCTGATCGCCTGCCTTCCCCTGCTGCTCTTTACGATCGCCTACTCCTACTCACGCGCCGCTGTCATCGTCACCGGCCTGACCATCGCCGCCTACCTCGGCCATCTGTTGGGCCTCCGCCGTGTCGCCGCGGCAGGTTGTATCGCGGTCGCCTTGGGTCTGATACTCCTGGGCGGGTCACTGCTCGTGGAAACCAGCGGCGGGACTTACCGCCACCCGCGTCAGGGCCGACGCTCCATCGTCACCAACATGACCAACATATTCTCGGCCGAGTATCTTGAGCGATCCAAACGCCAAAGGCTCGGCACCGTGCTGGGCGTCGCCCCGACCCTGCTCATCAACGCACCGCTGATCGGCTACGGCCCCGATCAGCAACACACACTCAAACAACTCAACGAAGAAACCAAGACCCACCTCTACAAAACACTGACCAAGGAGGGGTTCGAGGATGTTTACTGGGTTGCGTTGCTGGGTTACACGGGGATCGTCGGCATCCTGGCCGTCGCCTGGCTGGGTATCCGTATGGCATGGACCTGCGCCGTGATCGCGCGCACGTCACACGACGCCACCCTGCGCTGGGCCGGGCTGGCGGGGCTGTGCATCGTGTTGCAGGCGGCGGTTTTGATGTGGTTCAACCGCGTCCCGGAGATACGCTCGTTCAGCTTCTTCCTCTGGCTGCTCCCTGCGTTGGCCTACGCGGCGGCGTCCGCACGTTCGTCGATCGACAACATCACACCCACCCCGACGAGTCAGCCAACCGCATGAAGGTCTTACAGGTCTCACAAAACCTGTTCATAAAGGGCGGCTCTGACCGGATGTTCATGGATACCTGCGCCCTGCTGGAGGCACACGGCCACACCGTGATCCCTTTCGTCGCTCAGCATCCGGATAACCCTGAATCACCCTGGTCAGACTATTTCCCGGATGCCGCAGACTTCGACAAACCATCCCTCCGCGACCTGACACGGTACATCTACTCGCGCCCCGCCGCCCTGGCGATCCGCAGACTCATCCGCGAACACAAACCCGACGTCGCACACCTGCATATCTACTACGGCAAACTCACTGCGTCGATCCTCCCCGTGCTCAAGGCCGAGGGCGTCCCGGTTGTCCACACGATGCACGAGTACCGACAAATCAGCCCGAATTACACCCTGACGCACAACGACCGGATCGATGAGGACTGCTGCGGCATGAGCGCTTGGCGTGCGGCCGTGCGGCGATTCAACAGGGGGTCGCTCTCGCGCTCCGCGCTCGCCACCTTCGAGTGGTACTTTTCCCGCCTCGTCGGCAGCCAAAGCAAGATCGACAGCTTCATCGCCATCAGTGATTTTCAGAAACGCAAGATGGCCGAGCACGGCGTGCCCGAATCAAAGATTACCCGCGTGTACAACTTTGTAAACCCTGGCAATGAACCGGACAGAGTTGGGTCCGTGGCATCACAAGATAAGCCGTACCTGCTCTACTTCGGCCGGATCGAGAGGATCAAGGGTGTCTTTACGCTTGCCAGAGCCGCCGCGGGCCTGCCCGACACCCACTTCAAGATCGTGGGTGACGGCGTTGCCCAAGAAGAACTCGCCGACTACGTCCGCGACCAGAAAATCACCAACGTCGAGTTACTCGTCTTCACCCGGGGCGACCAGCTCAAACAACTCATCCATAACAGCCTCGCCACGGTCCTCCCCGCACAGTGGTACGAACCCTTTGGCCTGACCGTGCTTGAGTCTTTCGCCCAAAACCGCCCCGTAATCGCCAGCCGGATCGGCGCGCTTACCGAACTCATCGATGACGGCACCGACGGCCTGCTCTTTGAACCCGGCAACGAATCCGACCTGCGGGACAAGATCCAACAGCTCATCGACGACCCCGCACGCGCAGATGCCATGGGACAAGCCGGACGAACCAAGCTCGTCGAGCAGTTCGACCCCGAAACCCATTACCAGAACCTGATGCGTGTCTACGAGCAAGCGGGGGCGTCATGCAACGGATAATCTTTGTTGTCGGCAACAGCCGCAGCGGCACCACCATGATGGGCCGAGTCATCGGCGGGCATAAGGACGTGTTCACGTTCAGCGAGCTTCACTTCTTTGAACAGCTCTGGGCCCCCACTCCCGAGCCCGCGAAATTGGATACCCATGAAGCCCGTGACATACTTTCGATGCTGATCGCCTACCAGCGCGACGGGTACTACGCGTCCCACAAGCCCTGGCAATACCTGGACGAAAGCGAAAAGATCATCCGCGCGATCGACGGCCCGATCACTGCGCCCTCGGTTTTCCAGGCGTATATCAACCACGAAAGCGCCGCCCACGGCAAGACGATCGGTTGTGACCAGACCCCACGTAATCTGTATTACCTCGATGAGTTGCTTTCGTTATATCCCGAAGCGAGGTTCGTGGTCATGGTACGCGACCCGCGCGACGTGTTGCTATCTCAGAAGAACCGCTGGAAGCGCCGCAAGCTCGGCGCAAAAGGCACGCCGTGGTGGAACGCCTTGCGCACCTGGGCGGGCTACCACCCCGAGACGATCAGCCTGCTGTGGCGCAGCGGGGTCGCGGCCGGCGATCGGTTTAAGGATGACCCGCGTGTCTGTGTGCTGCGATTCGAAGATCTTCTGACCAACCCTGAATCTGAACTCACGCGTGTGTGTGAAGCGATGTACCTGGACTACGACGACTCGATGCTGGATGTGCCACGGGTGGGGTCATCTCATCAACAGGATCAGCAAAACAAACGCGGGCTTGACCCGGGGGCGGCCGGTCGTTGGCGGGCGGGCGGGCTGACCAAGGCCGAACTGGCGATATGTCAACGCCTGACCCGCGAACACATGCAGCGCCACGGCTATACCATCGAGCCGGTCGACGCCTCGCTGATATCGCTTGCGTGGTATCGCGTGACGTGGGTCTTCAAGAGCGGGTTGGCGCTGGCCCTGAATATCTGGCGGATCAGGAACCTGAAAGAATCAATCAGGCGGCGATTAAGTCATTGACGGGTCGGCAGGGTAATCAAGCCTTGCCATCGTCGCGTTAAAAACATCCTGGATAAGCGGGTCTAACTCCGTTGCCGGCCGTGCTGGCACCGGAGACAGTGTCCGTGCCGCGTAGTCCAGAAACTTCTGGTCTTCGCGCAACCCGCAGTAGTCACAGACGCCTCGCAGCACCTCCTCCGGTTGCTTGCATAACACCTCATACGGCACCGGATGCAGCAGCCCCGGCTGCTCATCCATCAACCGCAGCCCCGTGCGCATCGTCACGACCCACTCCACCGCCGCCATGTCCTCGTGCCGAGTCAGCCCCGCGATTGCCTCGGCACGGTCCGCTAAGGCTTCATCTTTCGCCACCACGTCACGCACCAGCATCTTCCATTTGCGGTTATCAAGCCCCCACCAGTCTTCCAAACCCTGCGATGTATGCCTGCCCGCTCGCTGCGACCAAGTCGTGATCGATCGCAGGGCGTCATACCCGTTCCGGATCAGGAACAACAGCTTCGCATCGGGGAACACCGCTTTCACAAACGGCACGCGGAAGATCATCTCGGGGTATTTATCGAGCACCCGCCCAGACGCGGTGACCAGCAGGGCGTAGCTGTAAATCTTATGTATCTGCTTCGTAGTGGCTTGATCGGCGTGTTCCGCACCTAGCGTGTACGACGCCTCACTGATCTGGTAGTTGCCCATCACATCATCCAGTTCGCAGACCGAGTGCCACAGGGCCTTGGGCTCGTTCAGAAAGAGCAGGTCCCGGTGCATCCCCAGCACCTTCCCGAGGATCGTCGTCCCGCTGCGTCCGGTCCCTAACACAAATACAGGTGCATCAACTTTACGCAGCATCGGCAGCCGCTTCGCGACGCCGTACTGCGCCATCAGCAGCGTGTTCATCCACCGCATCGGCGTGGTCAGCGGCCTGCCCTGCAACAACAGGTGCGCTACGATGCGTGACACCGCCTTGGTCGGCCGGGTCCGGATGTAGTCGGCATCCAGTTGTGCGATCATTTATCCGCCCCCGTCAAACTCTGCGCTAACCAGTCGGGCAGGTTGTCGTATCCCGCATCGTGGAGCTGTTGTGCAAACCGGGCGTTGTAGGGCTCATAAAACTCACGCAATGCATTGATCGTTTCGGGGTCATCCGCAGGCTCGAACGGCCGTCCGTTAATCTTGTAATAGATTTCCCGCAATGACTTCTTTAGCCTCGGATGCGATCGCCAGAATCGCTCCCCCGCCTTATTCATGACCAAAGCCAACCGCTGAACACCGGCTAATCGGTAATGCGTGCTCTTGTTCGACCGGGTCAGATCAAAGCGGGCGACCGGCTCGACGTCTACGCCGACGAACTCACAGATCTCACGCAGTACCACTTGAGCGCTGTCGTTCAGGTCATCCGTGAACAGTATCTTTAACCGATCTCCGAATGTCTCGATCCATGGGGGCAGATAGTCCGCGTACTTACCACCTTCTAGCCCAAACATATTGTTATTGATACGACGGACTAGATTATCGCGATTGAGTTTTTGACAAACATAAAAGTAATCTGCCAGTGAGTAACTTTCCGGCAACTCGAGCGTGCTCTTCTTAAAGTTAAAGAATGAAACAAGCCGCCCCACCGGCTCGCGGAAGATCAGGACGATCTTCAGGTCATCGCCCAGCGACTCACGCAGCCCGTCGATCAGCGGTTGGCCGCCGTAGAAATACCCCGGCGTGGACTCGAAGCGTACGGGCTTGTCGGTGACGGCCCTGAACTGCTCACGGTACACATCGAGCCCCGGCATGGGTTCGCCGTAGCGCAGCGGCAGGAAGTGGCAGGTCTCTTTGATCGCCGACGCTCCGATCTGCGGGTGCTGGCTGAGGTACGCATACAGGGATGTGGTCCCGGCCTTGTTGACGCCGGCGATGATCAGGTTGGGGAGCGTAGGGTCGAGCATGAGGCGGAGTACAGGGATCAGGGTTCGGGGATCAGGTGATTGTAAGCTAACCATCCAATTTTGACAGGCATCACCAAACACCAACCACTAACCACCAGCGACCAATCACCAGTCACCACCCTCCCCCCATTCCTCCTATACTGTCCCGCTTCCATGAACTCAACAGCCAAACCCATGAAGATCGCACTGCTTGGTACACGCGGCGTCCCCGCCAGCTACAGCGGGTTCGAGACCTGCGTCGAGCAGCTGGGCCAACGCCTCGCCAAACGCGGCCATGACGTGACCGTCTACTGCCGGACCCACCACATCACCCACCCGGGCAACGAATACCTGGGGATGCGTCTGGTCAAGCTCCCGACCATCCGCAACAAGTACCTGGATACCCTGTTTCACAGCCTGCTGTCCTCGATCCACGCGCTCAAGGAGGGCTACCACGTCGGGCTGTACTTCATCGCGGGCAACAGCCCGGTGACCTGGATCCCCCGGCTGATCGGCACGCAGACCGCGCTGAACGTCGACGGGCTGGATTGGAAACGCGACAAGTGGAACAGCCTGGCGAAGAAGTACATCCGGTTCGCCGAGTGGCTCGCCCAGTTCGCGCCGGACCTTTATCTCACGGATAGCCCGCTGGTGCAGGCGTACTACAAAGACAAGACGGGCACCGCCCCGCCATACATCGTCTACGGCTCGGACATCGAGAAGCTCCCGCCCGGGGAGACGCTTTCTCTATACGGCCTCGAAGCCAATCGCTACATCCTCTTTGTCGGCCGACTCGTTCCGGAGAACAACGCGCACCACCTGGTCGAGGCGTTCACGAAGACCGACACCGACATGAAATGCGTGATCGTTGGGGACGCTCCGTATGCCGAAGCGTACCAGCAGGAGCTGCGCGAACTGGCGAAGGGCGATGAACGCATCGTCTTCACCGGTTATGTCTTCGGGGAGGGCTACCGCGAACTCGGCTCCAACGCCTACGCCTACGTCGCCACCACCGGTGTCGGCGGGACCCACCCCGCGCTCATCGAGGCGATGGCGATGGGCAACTGCTGTATCGTCAACGACACCCCCGTCAACCTCCAGACGATCGACGGCCACGGGCTGAGCTACCATGGGCCGGACGGCGCCGACGCGCTCGCCCCGGTCCTCAACCATGTCCTGAACCATCCCGGCGAGGTGCAAAACTTCTGCGAGCAGGCCACCGCACACGCCGCTAAGGTTTACTCTTGGGAGCGGGTCACCGATCAGTATGAGAAGTTGTGCTACGAGCTGGCCCGTCAGCCCGTGCCCGAACGGCTTGCCGATGTTGAATCCAAGGTCTGTCAGACCGACGCACGCTGAAAACGAGCCAACCGCCTTATGTCGCAACTGCTCACCGATCCCGTGGCCCTGACATTCCTGCTTTTACTCGGCGTCGTCGCGGGCACGCTCGGTGGGATGTTGGGGGTTGGCGGCAGTATCGTCATGATCCCCGGGCTGGCGGTGCTGTTTTCGCTGGACCGCACGCCCGAGCCCAACCAGCATCTTTTTCAGGCCGCCGCGATGATCGTCAACATCGCGGTCTCGATCCCCGCAACGCTAAGACACCGCAAGGCCGGCGCACTGGTCCCCGATGCCCTTGTCTGGATGCTCCCCGCGGCGCTCGTGTTCGTCATCGTCGGTGTCTGGGTCAGCAACCTCCCGGTCTTTGAGGGCGCGGAAGGCGGCCTTTGGCTTGGGCGTATCCTCGCGGTATTCATGGTGTACGTCATCGTGATGAACATTCTGAAGCTGCGTTCAAAACAACCGGGTGAGAGTGTGGACGTTCAACAGATCACACCCGCGCGTAGCTCTACCGTCGGCGTGGTCATGGGCACGATCGCCGGGCTTTTGGGGATCGGTGGCGGCGCGGTCGCGGTGCCGCTGCAACAGACGCTGATGAAGCTCCCGCTGCGCAGCTGTATCGGCAACTCCTCGGCCATCATCTGCATCAGCGCCGCGATCGGCGCGGTCTACAAGAACGCCAGCCTCGCCCAGCACGCGAACGGCAGCGCCACCGTCACCTGGCAAATGAGCATGCTGATCGCCGCCCTGCTCGCGCCCACCGCCTGGCTGGGGGCACGCCTGGGGGCCTCGCTGACCCACCGCCTGCCGCTTCGGCAGGTCCGCATGGCGTTTATCGCGCTCATGGCTGTCGCCGCCTGGAAGGTGGCCGGGCTGCCCGTCGGGGTTTAGTCGCGTAAACATCTGTAAATACATCATCTAAAGCAACTGTCGAGCATGCCCCATTGCGGGATTCCCCTTAAACCGATCCTCAGAACCGGGGTACCTGGCTTGCGTACTATTGGGTGTTGTCCAGGTACACGTCGTGCCCACGCATCGGATTTACGGAGTATTTTGAAGATGACGCAGTTCATTAACAACACGAAAACCGCCGTCCTGATGGGCCTGATGTTCGGGCTGATCCTGTGCGGCGGCTACCTCATCGGCGGCACACAGGGCCTGATCATCGCGTTCCTGCTCGGCGGGATCGGCAACATCATCGCCTACTACCACAGCGACAAGATCGCCCTGGCATCGATGCGTGGCCAATTGGTCGATGCACGATCCGCCCCGGATCTGGTCGAGATGGTCGGCCGACTGGCGCGCAACGCCGACCTGCCCATGCCGAAGGTTTACGTCTGTCCGCAGCAGGCCCCCAACGCGTTCGCCACCGGACGCAACCCCAGGAACGCAGCCGTCGCCGTGACGCAGGGGGCGCTATCTCTGCTGACCTACGACGAGCTGGAAGGCGTGATGGCCCATGAGTTGGCCCACGTCAAGAACCGCGACACGCTGACCTCCACGGTCGCCGCGACGATCGCGGGTGCGATCAGCGCGATGGGCTGGATGCATCTATTCGGCGGTGGCGGCCGGGACTCGAACCCGCTGTACGCGCTGGCGTTCATCGTGCTTGCGCCCCTGGCGGCCGGTGTGATTCAGATGGCGATCAGCCGCAGCCGGGAGTACGTGGCGGACGCCGACGGGGCCGAAATCGCCGGGACACCCCACGGGCTGATCTCCGCGCTGCAAAAACTTGAAGCCACCGCCAGGCGTGTGCCGATGCAGAATCAGGTGCCCACGCAGAACCATATGTTCATCGTGCAACCCCTGTCCGGCAAGGGCCTCTCCGGCTTGTTCTCGACCCACCCCAGCACCGCCGATCGGGTCGCCAAGCTGCGAAAGATGGCCTGATCCCAAGAATGCCGGACCAACAAGCCGGCACCCCAACACGGTTCTTTCTCCCTCCGCCCCGTCGCCCTTTCCGGGACGGGGCTTTTTAGCGTTTTACATAAATGCGGTCCGTCTTTCCCGCGCAGGCGGGAATCCAGATGATTCATGAATCCGCTCACGTGGATCCGCGCCTGCGCGGGGATGACGAGAACGGGATCGGAAATCAATCAAGTAAAACGATCTAGTCAGTCATTCCCGGTCAGCTGCTTAACCAACTCGATGAAGCGTTCGCCCCGCTGCTCGTAGTTGTCGAACTGATCCCAACTGGCACACCCCGGGCTCAACAACACCACCTGCCCCGGCTGCGCCCGCTTCACTGCCTCACGGACGGCGGCATCTAACTCACCACAGTTCACCACCTCAGCAATGGCATCGGGAATAAGACTCTTGGTGATCATAAAAACACCCCGTTTACTAATCCCTGCGCCCGTGTCTCCGATCGTATACAGGCCCGCGCATTTGGACACAGCATGAGCGATCAAATTTACAAGATCGCTACCCTTATCGTACCCCCCTAGGATGATGTGAGCCGTGCCGGGATCAAAACTCTCGATCGCAAGCTGCGCTGCTTCCGGGGTTGTACACTTCGAGTCGTTGTAGTAACGCACGCCGTTGTGTTCCAGCACAAACTGCAGGCGGTGAGGCAGGCCCGTGAAGTCGGTGAGCGCGGATTCGGCCTCCGCCCGGCCGACACCCGCCAGTTCAGCCACGTCGACCGCGAGTGTCGCGTTGCTGCGGTTGTGGAACCCGGGCAGGACGATGTTGCGCGGCGCAATCTCGTCGAGCACCTCTTTCTCACGGACGATGACTTGAGCCGCTTGCGCCTTGACGATGTCACCGAGCTTCGGGCCAAGCACCGCGGCGTCCTGATCGCTGTCCTGGTAATCGAGGATGACCTGCTTATCCGCGACGTAGGCGGTGAACGTGCCGTGCCAGTCCAGGTGATTCACGTCGATGTTGGTGACGACCGCGATGTGCGGCGACCACTTGTCTTCGCGCAGTCCGTGGAGCATGAAGCTGGACAGTTCCAACACGACCCAGTCGTCCTCGCCAATATCATCAACCTGTTCGAGCAACGACCCGCCGATGTTGCCGCCGACCCAGACATTGGGGGAGTGGGTTGCCGTGTGCCGATCCCCCGGGGGAGCCGTGGGCTGAGGGAGGGACTTGCGTAGGATGTGCCCGATCATCGCCGTCGTCGTCGATTTCCCCGCGGTACCGGTGACGCCGATGGTGCGCAACCGGTTGGGCAGCGCCTGGACCAGCAGGCGGATCTCGCTGGTGATGGGGGCGCGGGCGGCTTGTGCGGCCCGCAGGAAGCGGTTGTCGGGCTTGACCGCCGGGTTGGCGACGAGAAGGTCGCAGGTGGTGAAGTCGCTGACGTTGTGTTCGCCCAGGCGGTACTCGATCGGCAGGCCTTCGATCTTGGCAAGGCTTTCGGCTAACTCGCCCTCGGGCAACAGGTCGGTGACGAGAACATCCGCACCCTGTTTGACCAGGTAGCGCGCGACACCGACGCCGCCGCCGAAGCGGCCGAGCCCCATCACGGTCACACGCTTGCCTGCCAGGTCCATGGGGGTAGTTTAATCGGGATCGTGTGCGCGGGTTTTTTTTACAATCCCATAAAAGAAAAGCCCACGTTTTTTAAACGTGGGCTTCGTGTCAATTCAGATCAATTCACGATCTACGTATCCGTTAATTCACGTCCAGCGGGGGCTCGAACTGCTGGTCGGTGACCTCGCCGATGTTGTAGCTGGTCAGGGAGACGGGTTTGGTGACCGTGAAGTAGAGGTAGAACTCGTCGCCCTTATTCATCTGGCTGATCGGCAGTTCCTTGGCGCTGCGTACGGTCTGGAAGGCGTCGTAGTGGATCTCCTGGTCCTTGTTATCTTTAAGCCAGACCCAGGCGGAGACAAACCACTTGTTGCCGTTCGTGTCTTCCAGGAAGATCGGGTTCAACGCCGCCGCGGAGGCGCGGGCGGAGCCGAACAGCGAGACGGCCTGGTCGGGCTCGATCCGGACCCGGACCATCGCCTCGTGCGAAGGGATATTGAATCCGATCACCTTGCTGCGCTGCCCGACGTTGCCCTGGGTCTTACGCGCCGAGCCTGTGCTGCCGGTGACGATCAACGCGCCGGCGTCCGAGTCTTCATAGGACAGGCCCGTGCTGGCGTTCTTGCTGACGGCGCCGCCCGGCAGCTTGTTGGTGATGTCCAGGCCCAGCACAAACGTCCCGGCCCGCATGCCGTTACGGTCGCTCACGGTCGTCTGCCCGGTGTTGTTGTTCGCTGTAGTGCCGGTACTATTCGGCCCATCCTCGCCCTCGGGCTCGGGGACCGCTGGGGAGCCTAACGACGCGAGGACCTCTCCGGCCACGGTCTTGATGTCTTCCCCTTCCGGCAGATTCAGCCGAAGCTTGCGGATAACCAGTGAAGACGCGTCCGCCCCGTTGGGGACCAGGAAGGCGAAGGTAAACGAGCTGTTCGGTGCGGTGGAGAAGGCCATCACCGCGTCCGAGTCATAAGGATAGAACACGCGGCTGTCGCCCTGGGACTTGCTGAAGCCAATCGGGCCGACCAGATCAATGACCTCACGGCCATCCGTGTCATCCATCGTGACCAGGCGGACCTGTGTCGCCGGCAAGCGGATTGCACGGTCGCCATCGGAGGTGCCTTCAACTTTCTCCCACTCGGTATCGATCAGGACCAGTTTGTAACCCGGCCTGTTGAAGTCCGCGCCCAGGGCCTGGACGACCGCCGGGTCGGCGTTGGCTTCGGTCAGGGCCTTGGCCTCGGCGACCGCGGCACCGGTCACCTTGACGGCGTTCGGGGCCGCGACGGTCGAGACGCCGTCGGGCCGCATCCGGACCGTGACCATCTGCTCCTCGAGCTTGGGCATGTAAAGGGCCATCGGGGTGCTAGTGGCAAACGCGCCGGCCGAGAGCCCGCTGTAAAAATTCGCCGTGATCCGGTGGACGGGGATCCACAGGTCGCCCTCGCCACGTTCCATGACCACACCGCCCCCACCGATGGTGTAGGGCTGGAACCCGCCGAGGTCCGCGGTGAAAGGCATGAACCCCAGACCGATGATCACGATGCCCGACGTGAGGATGCCGCTGAGGATGCCGCAGAACGCCCCCAGCAGTGTGTTAACCAGCGACATGAACTGAGCGTCGCGCGGCACCAGTTTGTCAACCACCATCCGGCAGACCAGCAGCAGCACGCCGAACGGCACGATCAGGCCCAGTGTCCACGCGATCAGCGGGACGTAGCCCATCAATAACCCAAGCGTGATCGGCTCCCAGAGCGCAAACGTCATCGCGCCCACGGCGATCACGACCAGCAGGTGCATGAACGCCGAGAACAGCCCGTAGACCGTACCGAAGTAGGCCATCGCGAGGATGAAAAGCAGGATTACGATATTGGTCATGGGCATGGGGGGGCGTCCGGGGGTTTTGCGTTTGACTCACCAGGCAGTCGCGGGTCTTGCTTATTTGCCTGCTTTATTTTTTCCTTCATCGCCGCCCCTGGACCGACGCTTGGACGACATCGCGCGTGTCACTTCCTTGATGTCTGTGACGCCCTCGACCACCTTCGCCAGCGCCGCCTCCTGGAGCCAGAGCATCTTCTGACGACGCAGGTGTGCACGCAGCTTGTCGTCCTCACCCGAGGCCACGTAATGACGGGCCTTATCGTCCAGAATCATCACCTCGAATACCGCTGTCCGGCCGCGGTACCCAAGCCCCATACAGTCGGGGCACGGCTGGGCCTTGTCCTTGACCATCACCTGACCCGAGGCGTGATACAATTGCTCGACCTTCCCGGGCAGATTAAATTTCTTGAGCGCCGCGGGGTCCGGCACAAAAGGCGTCCGGCAGGTGTGGCACAGGCGACGCACCAGCCGTTGAGCGATGATCGCCCTGATGGACTTGGACGCCAGCTTTCGGTCGCCCACCGCTTTGACCCAGGCACGCAGGGTCGCGAAGGTATCGTCGCCCTCCAGCGGCATATACACGCGACACTCCTCGACACTCCGAGCGATATGGGCAGGCGTCTTCGTGTCGGCCAGCCGAGTCAGGTAAAGCACCTGCGGGTCGGCGCGGAAAACGGCCAGGAGCTTCTCGTTGAATTTCTCAGGCGGCGTGCTGGCGGGCATCAGCGTGTGGTGGACGCCCTCCAACTCCCAGGCAATTTTTTCTTCCAGCGTCACGACGCTGCTGGTGTACGGGTCGTGCTCGCTGAGGATGCTGTAGAGCGTGGTGGTCGTGCCCTGGGCCGGGGGGGCCGATACGAGCGTGACGCCACCGATAGAAGCCAAGAGGTCACGCACCTGCTTCTGCTGCGGGTCCAGCAGGCCAAGCTGCTCCAGCGGCATCTGTGTCCGCAGGTCCGGGTCGATATTCACCGCCATGCTCAGCCCGCGGGTCGAGCCGGAGGTGACCAGGTCTACCGTGTGCCGGCCAAGGTCTCCGGCGTCCACCTTGATCAGCGCGTTCTGCTTCTTGCGCCGCTCCGTCAGGTCCATGCCCCCCGATGACTTGAGGTAATCCACCAGCCGCATCGCCAGCGCCGGCTCGACGTCCGGCTGGGGGTAACTCACCCCGTCGATGCGCGCCACGATCACCGCCTTGGACGGCTCGACCATGATATCGATCCGGTCGGCGTTTCGAGGCAAAGAAAAATCAAGCAGGTTCTCAAAAAGCGTGTGGGCTTCGGCGTTGGGGTCGTCGCGGCTGGGGACGGGGAGCCGGCTCTCGTCCTTCTTCATCAGCACGACGCTCGCGTGCTTCTGCGCCGACTGCGCACCACGTGAAGCCAGGTGGTCGCGTATGAACTGCAGCGACATCTCCCACTTCGCGGCGGGGGGCACCTCGTTGTTGCGGTAATAGACGTACCCGGCGGACACGCCCGCCAGGATCATCAGCGCCAACAGCAGGCCGATGAAAAAGTATGGGATCAGCAGCAACAGCCCGAACGCCAGCACCGCGCTGAGCAGGTGGCCCAGGTTCCACAGGCGCCGCTTGAGGTAGAACCGGCCGGCGTCGCTGTCCAGGTTGGTGACGACCCAGCCCCATCCGGTCGCCAGTGCCAGGAAGACAAGCGGCTTGAACAGGCTCATCAGGAAGACAGGTTCGGCCGTGGCTATCGCGTATGTCATGGTTGGGTTCACTGGTCGGGGCATTCGCCCGTGTCGGTAATCTCTCTGCGGGGCGCACGTGGCTCACGCCATGACACCCGCCCGGCTGCTTCGATCAGCCCCAAATCCGGGGACCGTCTGGGACGGGCAATCATAACCCCATACGCCCCCGACGTTAAACCCGCCCCGTGGCCGCCCCGGGGTCGTGGTCAGGCGTTGATGCCCCGCAGCCGCATCTTGATCTCTTCCGGCGAGGCCGCGACTTCCGTCGCCACCTTCGGGTGGACATACTGCTTCTCCACCAGGTCCACGAGGCTGTCCGTAAAGGTCTGCATCCCCTGCTCGCGGTGGCTCTTCATCACCTCCGGCAGCTCGTCTTCCCGACCCTCAAGGATGAACTTCCTCGCCGGCGGGCACTGGAGCAAAATCTCCACCGCGGGCACACGCTGCACATCAGGCATCAACGTCGGCAGCAGCTTCTGATACACGAACGCCTGGAGCTGATACGCCAGCAGATTGCGGATCGCCTCACGCTCATCCTGGGGGAACAGGTCGTAGATTCGGCCGAACGCCTGGGACGCGCTGGACGCGTGGATCGTCCCGAACACCAGGTGCCCGGTCTCCGCCGCCTGCAGCGCCGCCTCGAACGTCTCCTTGTCACGCATCTCGCCGATCAGCACCACGTCCGGGTTTTCACGCACCAGCGCACGCAACGCGATCGAGAACGTCGGCACGTCCAGCCCAACCTCACGCTGATTAATGATCGCCTTCTTATCCTCAAACAGATACTCGATCGGGTCCTCGATCGTCAGGATGTGACAGGCCCGGTTCTTGTTGATGTGGTCAAGCAACGCAGCGATCGTCGTACTCTTACCGCTACCCGTCACGCCGCAAAGCAATACCAACCCGTGTTGCAGGTCACATAGCTTGTACATCGACTCGGGCATATACAGGTCATCGAGGTCAAGGATCTCCGCGCTCACACGCCGGGCTGCGATACCGCTTCGGCCACGGGTCCGGAAGATGTTCACACGGAAGCGGTGGATCTGGCCCTTGATGTCGAAGTCCACACCCAAGTCGATCGAGCCGTGCTCCGCATACCACTTCCACTGCGCCTCGCTCAGCGACGACTCAATCGCACGCTCAAACTCCTTGCTCGGCACGGGCGGGACGTCCAGGTTTTTCAGCGAACCCTTCAGCCGCAGCTTGGGCACGTGGCCGGCTCGCATGATCAGGTCGGACGACTGGAACTTAACCGCCGCCTCGAAGTACTTGGCTAGTTTTGAGTCCGCCAGCGAACGCTGCTCGTCCACGTGGTCGACGACTACCGAATCGTGCATCGAAGAATCAGGCACAAAAACTCCTCACCAATATCAAGGTGGATCCGTGTAACCCCACATATCAACGCTACCGCCCGTACCGGGGTAGCAACACCAAAAACACACCCCCGAATCCCCGGTATGCCCCAGATAAGTCCCCGCAATCGGCCTGCCAGCGCCATGCACGGACGGCCCTGCATTTTACCCCATCCCCCCCCCACCTGCACGCCCAGCGCCTGACTCTCAGGAACAACCGTCAGGCCCCAGCGGGCACGACAACACTGCTTTCACCATGATTCCATCTGAATCCGAAGATTTTCATCCCCGCTGGTCATCCCGGGGTTGAAAGCCTCGTGCGTTCTGCTATATTAACACTAAGAAGTCTTTTTATTGGCGGGCGGTGACACATTCGCGCCTACGAGGGGAGCCCATGAACCACTCAACGATGCCATCCCGCAGCACTCATCGCAAGCCGATGACACGCTGTCGTACTTGATAACTCGCAGCACAGGGGGCAGACAACGGAGGAAGCCATGACCACACCCACAATCTGAACACGAGACGGCCCCGCCTAATGCCAAACCACAGGCGCGGACGTCTCAATCCCAACACGTTTCTAAAACACACATCTCGAGTATCAATTCTCAACATCCTTGTACGACTTGGGCGGAGAGAGAGAAAGAATCATGCTAACCCGATTCATGACCATCATGGCCGTGCTGGCCGTCCTGTTCGCCGCCGCGCCGGCGACCGCCGACTGGGACCCCGGGCAACCGGCGAAGTGGGTTCAATTGCCGGACCTCAGCCCGCAAGGGACCGACATTAACGCATCGATAGACTTGGCTAGCAGTTTGTTCCCCACACCGCTGGTGGTGCTTGCTGACGACTTCCTATGCACATCGACCGACCCGATCACCGACGTCCACCTCTGGGGATCGTGGCTGAATGACCTGCTCCCGGAGGTTTTTGACATCACATTGCCGCCTCCTTTCATGAGGCCCGACCCCGGCGCGTTGCAGGTCCACCTGAGCATCCGCGCCGATATCCCGGCGAGCCTGAACCCCGCTGGTCCGTTCAGCGTGCCTGGTGAGTTGCTGTGGTCGCATGTATTCAACCCTGGCGAGTTCGCGGTCCGTCCGTATGCGGAAAACATCGAAGAGGGCTGGTACGACCCAATCTCAGGGAATTATCAGTTCCCAGGTGACACGGTAGCGTGGCAGTACAACTTCCTGATCCCGGAGGACGAAGCCTTCGTGCAACAGGGCACGCCGGAAAACCCGGTGATCTACTGGCTGGATGTAGCCGCGATCCCGGAGGGCAACGCTACGGGACAGCCGTTGTTTGGATGGAAGACATCGATCGACCACTTCAATGACACGGCGGTCTATGGTGCCGTTGATCTGGCGAACTGGCCGGAACCAAACGGGTGGCTGCCGATCCCAGACGTCGCCGGGGTCATGCCGATCGACCTGGCGTTCGTGATCACACCCGAACCGGCAACACTGGCGCTGCTGACTATGGGCGGCCTGATGATGCTGCGACGTAAGTAAGCCATTCAACCAACCGCGCAACCCCGGCCGACACACAATCGGCCGGGGGTTTCACGTCGAGTGATGATTTTGAGAATTTCATGTCAAGTCGTGTGTACTGGAATCGGAAAGGTCAGGCTCATGAAAAAAGTCACAAGTCCGATACTTGCAGCAATCCTGGCAACAACGTTCATCGGGGCAGATCTATTCGCTTCGGTCATCCCCGAAGTAGAACCAAACAATTCACTGGCAGGCGCACAGTTGATCGACGGGTTATTCAACCTAGACTCTGATCCGAACATCAAAGATTCGACCGTGCTGCCACACGTGTCTATACAAGGCGCTGGCGAAGCGGCCACCGGGCTGCCCACGCCTTACGATTACTACCGGTTCACGGTAACCACGGCGAATTCACAAGCCATTTTTGACGTGGATGACGCTTACAAACCCGGGCTGCCCGGCAGCAATAATCCGACGATCGCGTTGTGGGATGCCGCGGGCAATCCGCTGATTGAGGAAGACGACACATGGGGTGACTGTTCGGTCGACCCCGGCGGCAGCGCCTGCTTCAAACCGGCCGGCCAGACCGAGAGGCTCCTGGACCCGTTCCTGCAGTACACATTCTCGACACCGGGTCAGTACATCGTCGGGATCGCGGAATCGGCGGCAAAATCAGACCCCGTTGTTGGCGGTTGGTATTACGTCAATGCTTTCTTAGGTGACATCGCCAACCCCCTGGACCCCAGTGACACCTACACGCTGCACATATCTCTGCAGAACGCCATCGTGCCCGAACCGGCGGCCACAATGCTGCTGACTTTGGGCGGTCTGATGATGTTGCGCAGCAGATCCTAAACGTGAACAGGACTCAAGTATCCATGCCACAATTTAATAGGAGAGAATCATGTTAAAACCCTTACTAACCATCGCATTGTCGATCGGTGTCGTGTTAACAACATCACCCGTCCAGGCAGACTGGTTCCCGGGTGACGGTCACAAAATGCACTGGCCCCAACTGCCCGACCCCAACGGCTGGGATGTCGATGTCACGACCGACACCGTGTACGACGACTTCCTATGCACACAGACCGGCCCGATCAATGACATCCACTTCTGGGCGTCCTGGAAGCAGGACCTGATAGGCGAAATCGCTTGGATAGATGTCAGCCTTCATGGGGATGTCCCTGCCGGCGCTGACCCCGATCCGCTGATCCCATGGAGCCATCCCGACTCGCTCATGTATGGGAATAACCCCCCGCCGCTCTGGTTCCAACGCTTCCAACCCGGTCAGTTCGTTCTGGCACCGGGCGACATCGGTGACCAGGGCTGGCTCGCGCCCAGCTTCACCCAACCAATATGGAATCGCCCTGACCACCAAGAGTTCTTCCAGATCAACATCCCGCGGATCGACGACCCCTTCATCCAGCAGGAAGGCACGATCTACTGGCTTGGCATCCACATCGGCTTGGAAGGCCCGCTGGGTCCGGAGATTGGCTGGAAGACAACCTTAGATAACTGGAACGACGATGCCGCCTACGTCTTCGGGGGCTGGCAGGAGTTGATCGACCCGCTCACGGGCGCATCGCTGGATATGGCCTTCGTCATCACACCCGAACCCGCAACCCTGATGTTATTGATCCTTGGCACACTCGCCTTACTTAGACATAAGTAAGGCTCAACCCACCCCCTGCCAAACCAGGTTAGGCCGGGGGCAATTTGATCATAGATTTAAGTCCGGATGCAAGCGTATAAAGGAGAACTGAGATGAGTCGTCTATTACAAACGACATTCGTCGCGGTGATTATTGCGGTAACGACATCCACCACCGCCGCCATCGACAACGGCGGCTTCGAGTCCGGCGACTTCACATCGTGGACGACCTGGCAGGATGTCTACGCCGGGGCATGGTTCGGCGGCATCCAGGTTGTTAACAGCCATCTGGTCACCACACCCGACACAGGCAGCTACTTCGCCAAGATCCCCGCAGCCAGCAAGATGTCCCAGACCCTTTCATGGCAGACCGGTGACACTATCAGCTTCCGCTACGCCTTTGACGGCACGCCGACGTTCCACAATGACCGCGCCAAGTACGCGCTGTTTCAGCTCTTCGAAGATGGGAACGCCAACGCCATCTACAACAGCGAACACATCGCCAGGCAGAGTCTTCACAACAGCGGCGACACCAACGATTGGCGAGACTACAGCTACGAATTCACCACATCAGGCACGGGCCATTTCGATATCGGCTTGTGGTGGTGGGTGGACCCGGGCCACGCAGAGCCCGGTTATTTCTACGTTGATCAGGTGATGTATGTCCCCGAGCCGGCCACTGTCGCGATCGTCATGCTGGGCGCACTTGGGGTTCTTCGCAAAAGGTGATGTAAAACAGTTCTAAGTTCACACAGCCAAACGCACCGCGACACCCGCATCGGCAAGTGTCTGCTTGGTTTGCGCGATCGTGTACTCGCCGTAGTGGAAGATGCTCGCTGCCAAGACCGCATCCGCGCGGGTCTTCTCGAAAACCTCACACATGTGCGCCGGGCTCCCGCACCCGCCGGACGCCACCACCGGCACGTCCACCGCGTCTGCTACCGTGCCGGTGATCTCAATGTCGTAACCGTCCTTGGTCCCGTCGGCATCCATGCTCGTGAGGATGATCTCGCCGGCACCCAGCTCGACCACACGATTCGCATACGCCATCGCTTCCAGCCCCGTCGGCTTACGCCCGCCGTGCGTGTGGACCTCAAAGAGCATCGCGGATGGGGGATGAGCGATCGCGGATGGATCAGACAGCGCCTCGGTCGGCAGCCATCCGCCATCCGCCATCCGCCATCCGCCCTCACTCGGCACCTCGCGTCCGCTCTCTTTAAAATGCTCAATAAAATCCTGCGCCGTCACGCGCTTGGGATCGATATTCACCACCGTCGCGCAACGCCCGAACCGCTTGGCCGTCTGCGCCACAATGTCCGGGTCGATCACTGCCGCCGTGTTGATGCTCACCTTCTCAGCGCCGGCCTGGATCAGCCGGGTCACATCATCAATCGACCGGATCCCCCCGCCGACCGTGAACGGCATGAAGCACTGCTCCGCCACACGACCCACCATATCCAGCGTGATATCACGCCCCTCATGGCTGGCCGTGATATCCAGAAAAACCAGCTCGTCCGCCCCCGCCTCGTCGTACAACCGCGCGATCTCCACCGGGTCGCCCGCGTCACGCAGGTTCAAAAAGTTCACGCCCTTCACGACACGCCCCTCGTGGACGTCCAGGCACGGGATAATCCGTTTCATCAGCATAAGCCCCGCATTATAGCACCCCCGCCCCACAAGCCGCTCGCGGCTTAGCGCTATTGCCCCCTCCCACATCTCCCCCCACACCACTTCCCCCCAACGCCGGGTCATGGCCCTTTGGGGCCTTGGCCCGGATCGCCTCTAAGC
>JAJDCW010000165.1 GCA_029260635.1 Phycisphaeraceae bacterium
GTCCTCGCTGCTCGCTGGGGAGCGTGTCGATCCGACGCTCGGTGAACCGGCACCGCAGTTCAGCCTCACGGACGTCGTGACCGGACAGACTGTCAACTTGGCGGATTACCAGGGCAAGGTGGTCGTGGCCACCTTCCAGAGCATCAACTGCCCCTGGGACCGCATGCGTGATTCCGGCGGGTACCAGCGTTACCTCTCGCCGCTGAGCCAGCAGTTTGTCGAGCAGGATGTCGTCTTCCTCGCCATCAACTCGAATAAGAATGAGTCGGCCGAAGACGTCGGTTCCTACGCCCAGCAGCATGAGATCCCCTACCCGATCCTCAAGGACACGGACAACATCATCGCAGACGCCTACAACGCCAAGACCACCCCGCACACCTACGTGATCGCCGCCGACGAGCAGCAGACGCTGGTGTACATGGGCGGCATCGAGCAGGTCCCCACCAGCCCCGAGGTCTGCGGCGAGATGGACGAGAACTACCTGGTGCCCGTGCTCAACGCCGTGCTCGCCGGCCAGGAACTGCCCTACACCAAGACGACCAGTAAGGGCTGCTCGATCAAGCGCGTCAACTAATAACTCAAGGACGGCGGCCCACGCGCCGTCTATTGTAGTTTTTCTCTCTCCGCCCGCGAAGTACTCGCGGGCTTTTTTACGCCTGACACGAGGGTAAAATACAGGGATGTCTGGCTGACGAGACTGAGCCCAAGCAGGAGACGTGATTATCATGAATCGTAGAATGATCAAATACACCGGCCTTTGCCTGCTGATACTTTGTGGCCTCATACCCGTGGTGCTTGCCGCGAGGGGTTGTGAGGAGAAGCAAACCCACAAGCCTGTCGAAACCACTGCCCCCGTAAAGGCCGCCGCACGGGCCGTGGAATCCAACCAAGAAATGGAGGCGGAAACACACCTCCCCATCGTCGCGCTTGAGGATATCAAGGCCCTCATCGCGGAGACCGCGGAGCGTGATCAGGTGCTGGTCATCGATTTCTGGGCGACCTGGTGCGTGCCCTGCGTCGAGATGTTTCCTTCACTGCATGAAGGACTGGTCGCCCGTGGTGAGGCGGTTCGGGCCTTGACCGTGACGCTGGACGACCCCAGCCGGGAAGCGAGCGCGGTGGCGTTTTTGGTTGAGCACGACGCCTTACACGATGCCTACATCTTCAAGAACGACTCGGCGGCGCAGCAGGCGCTGGCGGATGGATTGGGTGAGAAGTGGGACAGCCTGGCGGTCCCGGCCATCCTGGTCTATGACACCCGGGGGCGGCTGGTCGGCGAGTTCCTGGAAGGCGGGTCTACCGTCGCCATCCTCGACCGTGTGGACGGCCTGCTGGCATCGGATGTGGAAACCAGGCCATGATGCTGGCCGAAATCTCATCGGGTTCCCCACAGGCCCTACGACCGATAACTAATTGCCTTGCCTAAATTACCCGTCTTCACACGTCCGGTGGGCTTCAAATAATTATATCGCGCCTATACCATTTTATAGTATGCAGTTAGACGAATAATTAATGTGAAACAACGGCTAATCTTCCGCCCATGGGGGTGTAATCCGGCAGAATAGGTGTATAATTCGTGTACCGTAAAAATGGAGGGGACTTCAGAATCCGTATGCTCTATTAGCGTGGAGTGAAGGAGAAGTCCTGATGGCTGGTCAAATTTGTACCCCCCCCTTGCGCAATGTCTGCGCCCGCACCCTGTCGCTCACCGCGGCGGTTGTTGCTGCATCTGGATTATTCGCTGCCGACACCGCTGAGGCGGACGTTTATGGCTTTGATTGGAATAGGCCCGCTGTCTTCGATGGCAACGCCGGACCGGTCTTCGTCAGTGACGAGGCTGGCGTGATCACCAACTTCACCACCGAGTTCGACTCGGATAACCAGACGCTGTCTCTCTTCGCTACGTTCGAGGAAGAGCCCGTCACCAACGAGTTGCCGCTTGGCTTCTTCCTGGTCTTGAACAACGGCCCGATGCCGATGGGGATGGACGGGCAATACGCGATGCTCTACTTCGAGGTCGCCAGCAACGCCACGCCGACCATCACCGCGTACGCCTACAACGGCGAGAACGGCGCGGACTCGTTTTTTGACGGCGCGGCGGCCCCAGGCAACCAGACGCCCGACCCGATCATCTCCTCGCTGAATGATCCCGGCTTCGTGACCAGCGCTTCGAGCGTGGACAACCCGGGCGGACGCGTTCTGTCGTTCACGATCGACACCACCGCCATCAACGCACATAACCCGCTGCACGGCAACCCCGCGAACTGGGAAGGCATCGGCTTCGATGAGAACATCGGTATCTGGTTCCACCCCTACTCGAATCTGAACCCCATCTACGGCGTAGACGGCTTCCTGGAGCCAAGCGCTGACGGCACAAGCTGGCTTGAGTGGGACTTGTACATCGATCAAGGTGAGGAATACCACGGCTGGCTCGATGCCGACAACCTCCAGTCTGACATATTCATCCCCGAGCCCGCCAGCCTGGCACTGATCGGCCTGGGTGCGGCGGCCCTGCTCAGCTGCGGCCGAAGGGATGCGTGAACCGGTCGTGCCAATCACGGCACCGGACGGTTGAAAATATAAACCCGGTCATACGTTTCGATCGGTGAAGTTTGCTAGGGGACCTGTCGGGTCGCCTCCCAGGGAGGCCGGTCAGGCGCCCCAACCCACAAACGCTTCGGGTGTGTTGCACAGCCATCCGAAGCGTTTTTTCATGCGCGTTGTTCAGACGGGTATGTGATCTTCCCAGTCACCATTCTCCTAAGCCCACGCCTTCAACCAAAATAAAAAAGCGACCCATCTCTGGACCGCTTTGTTAGGGTTGGAGGCAAGGGGCCTCATTTAAGTGGAGCTGACAGGGATCGAACCTGCGACCTTCTGTATGCCATACAGACGCTCTCCCAACTGAGCTACAGCCCCGTATTGTCCCCCACGGTCCCCGGTTTACCCCGGATACGGCCCCGAATCGCGCCTCGGGCACCCTTCCGCGCGGGGAGTATAAGCCCGGCTGGTCGCTTGGGCAACTTGAATGCCCCACCGTGCCCCCTTCTTTTGGCTTCCGGGAGCCTGGCGGGACCGTGGTGGCCAATTCCACAAGCCCCGCGGATGTGCTATCATTTATAGCTCGGATCAGATCGACCCCGCTGGAGACCCGCGTGTCGCTACAAGAGAAGCTGTACGACTTATTCATGCTGGATCAACAGGTACGCGGACTCCGCACCCGCTTGGATGCGGCGAACCGCCGACTCACCCTACAGGACAAGAAGCTTGACCAGCTGCGCCAGCAGCAGGCCGAGTTGACCGACCAGTCCAAGCACGCCCAGGCGGAGGTATCCACGCTGGAGCACCAGGCTTCGGACGCGGAGGAACGGGTCGCCAAGCTGCGTGAGCAGATGAATAACGTCCGGAACAACAAAGAATACTCGGCTATGCTGGTCGAGGTAAACACGCTCAAGGACGAGAAGGGCAAGCTGGAAGACCATGCCCTTGCCAAGATGTCCAGCGTGGATGACCTCAAGCAACGCCTCGCCGACGTCGATGCTCAGGTCGAGAGCCAGGCCAAGCTGGTCGAGGCCGCCAAGGTCGAAGTGCAGAGCGCCAAGGACGAAGTTGGCGTGCAGTTGGACGACGCGACCGTGAAGCGCGACGCCGCCGCGGCATTGATACCCGCAGACACCCTGACGGTGTTCGAACGCCTCGCCGATCATTACGACGGCGAAACCATGGGCCAGATCGAGGAACAGGACCGACGCCGCAGGGAATATACTTGTGGCGGCTGCTACATGGAGCTACCGATCGAGCGCGTCAACGCGGTGATGGTCAAACCCGACGAGCTGGTCACCTGCTCAAGCTGCAACCGGTTCCTGTTCATCAAGCAGGAACTGAAAGAAGAGCTCGCCGCGGTCAAGAAGTAGCTTAAATTGCTGCTTTTTTAATTTGATTCGCCAGCAACTACGCCTGTTGTTTACCGCCACTCCGGGAGCCCGGCCGTCGTTAACCTTACGATCCATTTTGATGGCGGCTCACGTGGCAACCCTGGCCCCGCGTCTGCCGGCGTGGTGATTGTCGATACCAACGCCGGCAAACCCGTCCACGAGGCCGGGTACTTCCTGGGCAATTGCACCAACAACGTCGCGGAGTATCAGGGGCTGCTTCATTCGCTCAAGCGGGCTAAAGACCTTGGTGGGACACATCTGAATATCCACAGCGACTCCGAGCTGCTGGTCCGTCAGATCACCGGGCAGTACCGCGTGAAGTCCCCGGACCTCAAGCCGCTATATGAAAAGGCGGTCACGCTGCTGCGTTCGTTTGATGATTGGAAGATCCAACACGTCCGCCGAGAGAAGAACGAGCGAGCGGATGAACTGGCCAACCTCGCGATGGACCACAAAGCCGACGTCACGGGCGACTCCCCCCCCGCTTCTATCCAACCACCAGCCACCAACCACCAGCCACCCGCTTCTACCCCCTGCTGGTCCGCCAAACTCACGGGCCGCAACGGCAAATGCGTCGCCGGCTGCTCGACCCGCAACGAGTACACCTTCGGCCCCACCACGCCGGATGGCTTCTGTGTCCACGCCGCCGCCTCGATGCTCACCGACGGTCCCCTCCAGTGGGACGCCAAGAAAAAGGCCGGCAAGTCCCGCTGCTTTGCCTGCGGCCTGGGCATCCAGATCAACGTGATCCACCGCGGATAAGCCGCCCCACAGCCCACAATCCATACACCCGTCACCCCTGAGCCGCTTCTCGAAGCCGTTATCAGGATATCCCTGTAATCAACGTCGCTTTTAGCCGAACCTGTGATTACAATGGGGCTTAGGCCACACGGAGGACACGCCATGATGATCAGGAACCCCCAGGACACCCAGGCCCGCCCCATGGACATGCCCGGCGCATCCGGCGTCACCATGCGGCTGATGGTCAGCCGGGACGACGGTGCCCCCAATTTCGCCATGCGCATCTTCGAGGTCCAGCCAGGCGGACAGACCCCCCGTCATCAACACAACTACGAACACGAGATCATGATCCTCGAAGGCCAGGCCGACGTCGGCACCAGCGAGGACGAATCCGAAGACACCTCCGCCAAGGCCGGTGACGTCCTGTACATCCCCGCGAACCAGACACACCAGTTCCGCAACTCCAGCCAGAACGTCTTGAAGTTTATGTGCATGGTCCCGACCGAATTCGATTGCGGCGGCACGCCCGCTCCTACACCCGGGTCGTTCTAACTTTAATGCTCGCTCAAACCCATATGGTTTGACGCATCAGCCCGGGACCAGTAGCTTCGGACTTAGGACTTGATTTCATTACGATAAGGGTCAAACGATGCCCGATCAGCCAGCCAAGAAAAGTAACTACTTCCACACGCCCGACGGCATGTTTGTCGCCTCAGCCCTGCTGATGATCGCCTCGGCGGTCGTCGCGCTGGTCGCGTCGATCGCGCTGTCCAAGGTCACATTCGCGGACCCGGCGGGTGAGATGGTTGCGCAGTACGCGGCGTACATATTCAGCATCCTGCTCGGGATGGCTAGCGTCTACGCGCTGATCGCCGGTGCCATCCGTTGTGGTGTCTACGGCCGTGCCGCCGTCGGTGTCCCCTCACACCAGAGCACGAACGACTCCGGCGATCTGCTCACACAACTGCAGATCATCTCCGATCGGATGCTGCTCAGCGACACCGCCAAACGCATCGCCTACCGCCAGGAAGACGTCAACGCGCTCCGCGAAGCCATCCGCGAAGACATCGTCAAGAAGGACTTCGACGCCGCCCTGGTCCTGGTCCAGGAGATGAGTGCGACCTTTGGCTACCGCGAGGAGGCCGAGGAGTTCCGCGAGCAGATCATGAGTGCCCGCAGCAGCGAGATCGACGCCCGCATCACCATCCTCCTGCAACGCCTGGACAAGATCATCGAGGTCCACGACTTCCCCCAGGCCCTGTCGGATGCCCTAAAGATCAAGCGCATCTACCCGGACCAGCCCCGCGTCGAGAGGCTCGACCAGTACGTCCGCGATGCCCAGGAGGCCTACAAGCACCAGATCGAGCGCAACTTCCTCGCCGCCGCTCAGAAAGACGACGTCGACGGCGCGATCGCCCTGCTTACCGAATTAGATCACTACCTCACCGAACGCGAGGCCGAGCCCTTCCGCGAGGTCGCCCGCGGCGTCATCGGCAAGAAGCGCGACAACCTGGGCGTCCAGTTCAAGATGGCCGTCCACGACAAAGAGTGGCTCAAGGCCATCCGCGTCGGCGAACAAATCATCCGCGACTTCCCCAACACCCGCATGGCCGAAGAGGTCCGCGAACGCATCGATCTTCTGCGTGAGCGTGCCGCAGGCCAGCAGGCCGCCCAGCAGGCATGACCTCACGAGAATGGCCCGGGCCATGGCGCTCGCTTGACTTCGCCGGTGACGCGGAAGCATTAGCCGCACAATTACAGCGTGAACTGGTCGCCGGTCATCCGCTATACGGATTGTCTGCTACATCTGTCGCACGCCGTGACGATACAAATGATGTGCTATTCGAATTTTCGGATGGGCAATTCGCAGAGGTCCATCTGACGCATGCCAAAGGGCCCTTTACAAGCATGATCCCATGGACGCGCTATATCCTGATCTTGATGCTTTCTTAACCGAGGCCACGGAACGGTTCAGAGCCACTAGAGTTAACCCAGCATTCCTTGAGCCCGGCCACTCGATGAATCGCATGTCTCTGGCGGCTCTATCGATTCAGACTTCGGCAGAGTTCGCCCTGCCTCCCGACACACATATTCAAAGTGATGCTGACGAGGGGCCGGCCGGAGAATTAAAATACCGCATCTGGCACGAGTTGGGCAGCCGGCTTCAAGGCGATGGGCGTTGCCTGATCTACAACCACCCAGCCCTTGTTTCCGCCTCCGGCATCCTGATCGTCACGGGATTAGATTCGGACTACGCGCTTCGTGTACCGCAAGATGTTTTAGATTGGGCGATTGAAGCCGCCGTCCGAGCTCAAGGGGAACATGCAAGAGAATCCCAGGCCGTGGTGCAATCACGGCTAGGCCCAGACTGGCTGATCGGAGCATACCTGGACCACGAAATTGCTTGGTGCAGACAGATGTTCAAGGCCACATATTGAAGGCCGAGCCGGGCTCTCATTCTCGCGTGCAACTTCCGTCCACCTCGCTACACTGGCCCGCATGTCCACCACACACCAAGCCGTACTGATCCCCGGCGACGGCATCGGCCCCGCCGTCTCCGACGCCGTCCTCAAGGTCCTCAAGGCCGCCCAGGCCCCCGTCCAGTTCCACGAGCACCACGCAGGGCTCGCAGCGCTCCAGGACGGCGACGAAGTACTCCCCCAGTCCACCATCGACGCCGTCCGCGAGCACCACGTCGCGCTCAAAGGCCCCTGCACGACCCCCGTCGGCAAGGGGTTCACCTCCGTCAACGTCCAACTGCGCAAGAAACTCGACCTCTACACCGCCATCCGCCCCGTCCGCAGCCTCCCCGGCGTCCCGACCCGATACAGCGATGTCGACCTGGTCATCTTCCGCGAGAACACCGAGGGCCTGTACTCAGGCGTCGAGAACGAGATCACCGCCGGCGTCGTCACCAGCCTGAAGATCGCCACCCGCCACGCCTGCACACGCATCGCCAAACGCGCTTTCGCCTACGCCCAGCAGCGCGGCCGCAAGAAGGTCACCGTCTTCCACAAGGCCAACATCCTCAAGCTCAGTGACGGTCTGTTCCTGGACTGCGTCAAAGAGGTCCACGAACAAGACTACGCCGACTTCCCCTACGAGACCCAGATCATCGACGCCGGCTGCATGAAACTCGTCCAGGAACCCACCCAGTTCGACGTCCTGCTCATGGAAAACCTCTACGGCGACGTCATCAGCGACCTCACCGCAGGCCTCGTCGGCGGCCTGGGCGTCGTCCCCGGCTCCAACATCGGGGACACCGACGCAGTCTTCGAGGCCGTCCACGGCAGCGCCCC
>JAJDCW010000166.1 GCA_029260635.1 Phycisphaeraceae bacterium
CGGATAACCCGAGGGGTCAAATCTTCAGAGTCCCTAGCCCTTAGGAAAACAGCGCTTTATTATGACTTATTTTGTTCTAGCATCATCCGCGGGTAGACTCTGCGGCCTTGTTACCCAAGGGGCTTTTTCATGCCGCGTAAACTCGTCGTTCTGACCCAAGGATTCGCACGAAAACTCAACGCCAAGACCGCGTCGAGCCTGCTGCGGTATCGCCCGAAGCAGGTCGTGGCGGTGCTGGATGACCAGGAAGCCGGCCAAACCGCTCAAGAGGTCTTCGGCGTCGGGGGGGATATCCCTATCGTGCCGTCACTGGATGATGTGAAGGGGGCCGACACCTTGTTGATCGGGATCGCCACCCCCGGCGGGAAGCTGCCCGAAGCCATGCGGGCGATCATCCTGGATGCCATCGGGCGCGGCATGAATGTCGAGTCGGGGCTGCACCAGTTCCTCTGTGATGATCCTGAGATACAGGCCGCCGCAGTCAAGGCGGGCGTCACGCTCAACGATGTCCGCAAGAACAACGAACGTGACGTCTCTCAGCGGAACGACATCAACGACACCTGCCTGCGCATCCAGACTGTCGGGCACGACTGCTCGGTCGGGAAGATGGTTGTGGCGATCGAGCTGTCCGAGGCGTTGAAGAAGGCGGGGCGTGACGCCAAATTCGTCGCGACCGGGCAAACGGGTATCATGATCGAGGGCTCGGGCATACCGATCGACTGCGTGGTCGCCGACTTCATCAACGGCGCATGCGAGAAGCTGGTCTTGCAGAATCAGCACCACGAGATCATGGTCGTCGAGGGCCAGGCCAGCCTGGTCCAGCCGAGGTATTCGTCGGTGACGCTAGGCCTGTATCACGGCTGTGTGCCGCACGGTCTGGTGATGTGTTACGAGATGGGACGCGGGCAGGTCTACGGCATGGACCACCTGCCGATACCGCCGCTGAAAGACATCATGCGTGTCTACGAACAGACGGCCGACCACCTGTACCCCTGTAAGATCATCGGGGTGGCGATGAATACCAAGAACACCCGTGACGATACGGCGGTAGAAGCAGAACGGCAGCGGCTCAAGGACGAACTGGGACTGCCGGTCTGTGACGTGATCCGTCACGGCCCGGACGAGCTGGTTGAAGCCACGCTCAAACTTCAGAAAGAGCTGCGCCAGCAGGGACGGCTCAAGTGATACTCACCCTCCACGAAGCCAACATCCCGATCCGCCACCCCTGGACCACCAGCCACGGCACGCGGACCCATCAGCGCAACCTCATCGTCGAGCTGTCCGACGGCACACACAGCGGATTCGGCGAAGGCGCTTCCATCCCGTACTACGGCGTGACCTACGACACGATGAGTGCGGCGCTCGAAGCGGTCCGGCCCCTGATCGAGAACGAAACCATCGACGACCCGTCCACTTTCTGGGGCGACATGCATCCACTTCTGGAAGAACAGATGTTTGCCCTGTGCGCATTGGACGAAGCGGCCAACGACTTGTGGGGTAAACGCCACGGTAAACCGGTGAATGAACTTTGGGGTCTGGACATGAGCTTGGCCCCGCTGACCGACTACACCATTGGGATCGACACGATCGACAAGATGGTCGCGAAGATGAAGGAGTTCGACAGCTGGCCGATCTACAAGATCAAGTTGGGGACCGATGAAGACATCGCGATCGTGCGCGAGCTGCGCAGGCACACCGACGCGGTGTTCCGCATCGATGCCAACTGCGGCTGGACCGACGAACAGACCATCGACAATGCGACGCAGCTGGCTGAGTTGGGCGTGGAGTTTCTGGAGCAGCCTCTGCCGGCCGAGGACTGGGACGGCATGAAGCGTGTCTTCACCGAATCGGTATTGCCGGTCGTCGCTGATGAGAGCTGTATCGTCGAAGCGGACGTCAAGAAGTGCCACGGCTACTTCCACGGCGTCAACGTCAAACTCACCAAGTGCGGCGGCCAGACCCCGGCCCGGCGGATGCTGGCCGAGGCCCGCGAACTGGGTATGAAAACCATGGTCGGTTGCATGACCGAAACAAGCGTCGGCATCAGCGCGATCGCGCAATTGCTGCCGATGCTCGACTACGTCGATATGGATGGGGCGTTACTCTTGGCGGGGGATGTTGCGGACGGGGTGACGATAAAAAAGGGGGTCGTCAGCTTCCCGGATACACCCGGGAACGGAATCACCTGGCGTGGTGTCGAATCGATCTGACCGAGCGCGATTTCACCCTCATTCCGGGTCGAAGCGCATGACCAGGTCGTAGAGTGTCGCGCCCATCGCCTCGCCGACGCCCAGGTCTTTGATCATCGCCAGCTTCAGTGTGTCGCAGGTAAACTCGGCCTCGAAGTTGGTTTCGATCGCTCGCCCCATCCCCTCAAGCACACACAGGTCCACATCCCGGCGGTAGACGGCGTCCGCCAGGTCCGGGTTGATCCGCCGCAGGTCGATCAGCGGGAAGCGGTTGCCGCTGGTGATCAGCTCAAGCTCGCCGCCGCTGAGGGCTTGGCTGATGATGGGATCGAACGTCGCGATCTGGTGGACCAACTTGGTCAGCTCGTCGTGGGTGATGTCGTTGAGGGTCGGGGTCGCATTCGCGGTGAGGATGACCCCCGTGCCCCTGCGGAGGACTTCCCGGGCAAACGGGATCATGCCCAATAGCACGTCGGGGCCGGCGTTGTCGACGAAGAACACGGCACAGGTGTGCTTCGGGCCGTTGATCCAGCGGTCTTGCCATGCATCCAGGTGATCGACAAACCAGGGGCGTGCCTTGAGCTTATTAAGCGTGACGCGGAAATCCATCTGCCCGTCTTTGAACATCTCAAGCGTTGAGACGGCGCCCATGTCGAAGATGTTCCCCGCGAAGACGCCGCGCATGATCCGTTCGATGCGCTGGGATTCGGCCAGAGCATCGATCTCAGCGAGGACGTCGGGCAGCAGTGCGAGGGCGGCCTCGTTCTCCTGTTCCTTGGCCAGCCGGTAGGGGTCCGGTATCCCTGCCCGCCGCAGGCAACTCTCGCGGGCCTCACAAATCCGGAGGATGGTAAGCTTGCCGAAGACATCCGGCTCCGACTCGACCTGATTCAGGAACGCGGTAAACCCCGCCCGGGCGTTGGCTTCCTGTGACTCGGCCACGTCGCGCGCCACCCCCCGGTCCAGCGCATCCGCCATCGCTAACTCCAGCGCACCCACGAAGTGATTACGAAATAGGTTGATCCAGTAGGCCCGATGTTTTTCATCCGTGGTCAGGTCCATCTGGCACGGGACGTAGGTCGCCGGCTGGTCGAGCAGGGGGAAGACCGCGGTCGGCTGCTGGGCGGGTGGGGTTGTGGTGGCGTCGAAAGTCATGGGAGGGTGTCTAGTGGTGGGTGTTCCGTGCTAACAGCTTAATCCTACGAAGTTTTTTAGGATCTTCATGCCCACGCGTTGAGACTTTTCGGGGTGGAACTGCGTAGCGAAGAGGTTCTCCCTGTGGATGGAGGCGCAGAAGTCCCCGCCGTAGTCCGCCCGCGCGGAAGTCAGGGAATCGTCTGCGGGCCGGGCGTAGTAGCTGTGGACAAAGTAGACGGCCGAGCCCTGCTCAAGCCCGTTCAGCACCGGGTCGGGGCGGTCCCACTGCAAAGCATTCCAGCCCATCTGAGGGACTTTCACCTTCTGGCCACCCCGCTGGACGTCGAACTTCACGATCCGGCCGGGCAGGATGCCCAGGCCCGTGACCAGCCCGTTGTTGACATCCGACGAAGACACATCCGGGGGGGGGGCGTCTTCTTCCGAGCCGTCAAAAAGCAACTGCATCCCCAGGCAGATACCGAGCACAGGCTTACCCGTCTGTACGTATTCGCGGATCGGACCAGACAGGCCCAACTCGTTGAGGAAGCGCATCCCATCCCCGAACGCACCGACGCCGGGCAGGATCAGCTTGTCCGCTTTGGTGATCGCGTCGGCTGTGTTCACCAGTGCCGCCTCGCCACCGACGTGTTCGACCGCCTTCTGCACACTACGCAGGTTCCCCATGCGGTAGTCGATGATGGCGATGCGAGCGGGCGTGGTCATGGTCATTCAGTCGAGTGCGGGTCGTTGAGTGATGAAAAACCGCGGATCGGCTCCGCGGTGTAGGGGTACAAAATTAAATGTATCGGTCTGAAAACTACTCCCGTAGCACAACGACGATCTGGACGCGTCGGCTCTTTTCCTTGGACCCTTGTTGCCGTGCCTCGCCGAACCCGGCTGCGTACATGTTGTCCGCGGAGATGCCCTGGGACTGTAGCTGACGGTGGACCGCGGCGGCGCGTTGCAGGCTCAGTTCGAGGTTATCTTTCCAACTGCTCTTGCGAATCGGGTCGGTGTCGGTGTAGCCCTCGACGCGGATCGTGTTCCCGGGGTACTCGCTCTTGATGACGCTGGCGACCTGGTTGAGGGTGCTCTTTGCCGAGCCCTTCAGATCGACCTTGCCGGAAGCAAACAGGATGTCGCCCTGCACACGAACGGTGACGGTCCCGCCGTCGGAGTAGGCATCGACGCCTGCGATATTATCAAAAGCGGTACTGTCGCCGACGTTCCCCATCGGCTGAGCTGCGAGTTGAGCACGCAGGCTTTCAATCTCAGCAAGCAGGGCCGACTGGTCTCCCTGCCCACCGCTAAGCGCAGCGCGTGCACGATCCAGTTCGTCCTGGAGTTCCTGGTTCTGGAGGTAGAGCGCATCACGCTCCATCTTCAATCGGTTGTTACAACCGGTCATCGGCAGCAGCCCGATCACCAGTGCCAGACTCAAAATTATCATCCGTGTTCGATCGCCATTCATGTGACATCCCTTTCGCTAGCGAGTGTTCCTGATCGTCCCCACCCCCGGAATTCAATCCCAGTCGACCGGGGTGTTATCCGTTTACTTCCGGGCCATAGTCTACCTAAGGCATGCAGAGCTTATCAAGAATCTGCATCATGAGTTTAAGGGCCTCAATATCCATAATAGAATCGCGCCATACCATGAAGACCAGGGTGGCCCCGGCCAGATAAGGGCCGTACGGGATCGACTGGAAGCGTTTTTTCATAACCGCGGAGAGCCCGAACGTCGCCAAGGCGGCCATAAGACCAAAGAATGGGGCGATGAAGAAGATCGGGATCGTATCGGGGGCACCGAGGATCGCCCCGATCGCGGCCAGCAGATGGACATCCCCCAGCCCCATGGCCTCCTTCCCGAAGGCCAGCGTGCCGAGGATGCGGGTCAGCCAGATGATTCCGGCACCGAAGAAGTAACCCATCACCACCCCGCCCAGCACCGACTGCCACATCTGCAAGGGGTAGTTCCCCCGGGGGGCCAGCCAGGCACCGACCAGCATCCCCACGATCGGCGGGATCAGGAAGAGCACCTCTTTTAGAACCTCCCGCCTGGGGTGGGGGTAGTGAAACCACGCATCGGGGTCATCGCCATCACCCAGCTTATCCACGTGGGCCTTGTAAACCTCCTCGTAGTCGGCAAAACTCAATGGGATCAGCTTGAGTCTCAGCAGGATCAGCGAGATCGCCAGGCCCGCCGACCCACCCATCGCCGCCCAGACCCCCATGGGTCTTGCACGCGGGACCAGCCCGCTAAGGAATACCGGGGCACCGATCCAGGTTCCTAATGTTTGAAATGCCGACGGCAGCTTGCTGATATTGAATGGATTCCCAAGGTAAACCACGGTTGGCAACACGATCAGAGCAACCACGGTCAGAAACCACGGGATCTGCCTTGGGATGATGAAAAGCTTGGCGTCGATCATGGTCGAAGCGATGAGCCCCGCAACAAGCAAGGCATGAACCACATAGATCTGCCATGTCCCCGGAAAGCCATGACCCGGCGTGGAAAACACCCAACGGAGTGCGGTCATGTAATAAACAACGAACAGCCCGGCGAACATCAAGCCGGTTAAGGCCTCGATGAGGGGATACTGGATACTGATCGGGGCTTTGCAGTACCGGCATTTGCCCCGGAGCCAGAGCCATCCGAGCACGGGGATGTTGTCATACCAGGCCAGCCCGTGCTCACAAGACGGGCAGCGTGAGCCCGGCGAGATCAGGCTCTTGCCCTCGGGCAGGCGGTAGACCACGACATTCAGGAAGCTGCCGATGCAACTGCCGTAGATCGCGGCGGAGATAAGCCAGAACCAGTTAGGCAAGTGGACCGTTCGGTTAGAGGAATCGATTGCACCGCCGCGCCCAGCGCATCACTTAAAACGGTGCGTCATCGTCCTCTTCATCGGCGATATCGTCCTGCCCACCTTGGTTTTCGTCGTCCGAAGTGGTCAGCCCGCCATCGGGGCCAGCGGACAGTTCCGCGATCTTCTGCTGGGCCCCGTCCAGCACGGTCTTGCACCGCTTGATCAACGCGGCACCCTGCTCGTAACGTTTGAGGGATTCTTCCAGGCCAATCTCGCCCGACTCGATCTGATCGATCAATTCTTCGAGGGTTTCCAGAGCCTGCTCGAAACTGAGTTTGTCGGGGTTTGGGGTGCGTTTTGGCATGGTGATTGGTGGTTGGTGGTGTGTGGTTGGAGCAGTTTAATAGATGCGTTAATCGGAGTCGCTTCCGAACAAACCCGGCCCGGGATTAGTATTCCGCCGGCGCTTGTGGGCTGGGCGGGGCTTGGATGGTTTCGTGGGTGAGCCGGAGCCTGACTCGACCACGGACGCGAGCCGGCCATCCGCCAGGACGGTCGTTATCCGGTCCCCTGTCCGGGCGTCTTGGGTCTTTCGCAACACCTTGCCATCGGGACCCAGGGTGTAGGAGTATCCCCGATCGAGCACATTGTTCGGATTCACCGCCGCGAGTTGGCGGGTCAAGGCCTCGATCCGGGTGTAATCCACCGCAAGACGGCGTGGCATCGCCGCGCGGAGCCGACGGACGGTGTCGTCGAGTTGTTGGCCACTATGATCGACCAGTCGCCGTGGGTTCCGAAAAAGCGGGTGCCGTGCCGCGGCGGTCAGCCGATGGTCGGCGTGTTCCAGGTTTCGGCGGACCGTCAGTCCCAGACGCTGGCCCAACTGATGGACCTGGTGGTGTAATGCTTCGCGTTCCGGGACGAGTGTCATCGCGGCCTGGGTCGGGGTCGCACAGCGGGCATCAGCGACCAACTCGGCCACCGTCGTGTCGGTCTCATGCCCAATGGCGGCGACAATCGGGAGGCTGCATCGGTAGACCGCATCCACGACGATGCGCTCGTTGAACGCCCAGAGGTCTTCGATCGACCCGCCGCCGCGTGTGAGGATGACCGCGTCGATCCCGAGTTTCTTGCCGTGTTTGGAAATCCGTTTCAAGGCCTCGGCGATCTCGCCCGCGGCCTGATCGCCCTGCACACGCACGTCGTAGTGATAGAGCCGACAACCGGCCCACCGCTGGGTCACGGTGTTGATTACGTCCTGCAAAGCGGCGGCGCTGCGAGAGGTAACAACCGCGATACGGGTCGGCATCGTGGGTAGCGGTTTCTTGTGTTCCAGTTCGAAGTAGCCCAGCTCTTTAAGTTCCGTGATCATCTGCCGGAGTTTCAGTTCCAGCGCACCCTGTCCGACGGGTTCGATTGCGTCGACGTAGAGCTGGACGCTGCCCTGTGCGTCGTAGAAATCGACCCGCCCGGTGACGACGACCTGCATCCCGTCGCGCATCGGGAACCCGACCCGCTTGGCGTTGCTGGCGAAGCAGACACACCGCATCGCCGCGCTGTCGTCCTTCAAGCTGAAGAACCAGTGTGTCCGGTCCGAGAGGTTGCTGACCTCGCCCACCACGCGGACCTTCCTCGGCAGCCCGTCCGCCAACGCCCGCTTGATCCGCCCGGCCAACTCGGCGACGGTGATCGCGCGGTCACTTGGACGCGACCCGCGATCCTCTGTGTCTGGATTAAAAGGCAGCTTGGCCATGGATGACTGAACTCGTCGTCTGCGTCAGGAGGTTTCTTCTTCGATCACGGTCATTAAAGACTCGCGCAGCCGCATGGTGATCTCACCCGCAGCCCCGTGGCCCACGTCGGATTTCTCGACCTTGCTGATCGGCAGGACCTGCCAGCTTGAGTTGGTCAGGAAGGCCTCGTCGGCCTCGACCAGGTCCTCGATCGACAGCATCCGCTTGTGGACGGTGAGGCCCTTGGCCTCGGCCAACTCGATAACCGCGGCCCGCGTGATGCCCGGAAGCACCGGGGCGGGAAGGCTCTTATCGACCTCTTCGCCACGCGCGATCGGGGTCAGCAGTTCGCCACCCTTCACCAGGAAGAGATTGCTGATCGCGCCCCCGGCCAGGTGATTGGTGATATTCATCCAGATGGCTTCGCCCGCGCCCGCGCTGGCGGCCTGGCGCAGCGTCCGCAGCCGGCCCCAGTAGTTCAGGGTCTTGTGCCCGGCCAGCGGGTCGAACGGGTTCGCCCCGGGTTGGGCGACCAGGACGGTGATGCCTTGCTCAAAATACTTCGGGTCGTACTGCGTCGGCTCGGTCGGCTGGATCAGGATCGTGCCCGGCCCGCCGCCACGCGAACTGCCGGAAAGCATCGACATCGACCCCGCCGTGACGGTCAGCCGGATGCGGGCCCGGTCGATCTCGTTGTGGTCGAGGGTGATCTGGACCGCCTGGGTGAGGGCATCGACATCCAGGTCCCGACTAAGGCCCAACTGGGTAGCGGATTCACGGAGGCGTTCCAGGTGCTGAGACAGGCGAAATATCCGGCCGTGGTAGGCTGACATCGTCTCGAAAAGCCCGATGGCGTGCTGTAAACCGGCGTCATCGGCCGGGAGCAGGGCCTGCTCGGGGGGGAGCATCTTGCC
>JAJDCW010000167.1 GCA_029260635.1 Phycisphaeraceae bacterium
CGCCTTCGGCAAGAACATTCATCGCGTCGTGTGTCTGGCTCAGGTGTTCAAGCAAAGGGCGGAGGTCGAGTTGATTACCCGTATCTTTATCGATCGGCGGCAGACCGATCAGCTCGACACCCATCTCGGCGAACTGTTTTAAGCGGTCCGGCGACTCATCGAACAGGCATTGATCGACCGCCATGGTCAGCGGCACCCGGTCGAGCGTTTCTAATAGTTTGCAGGGATTCGGCAACCTAAGTTTTGGATCGACCACGACACGGCGGGCGGTACGTTTGATCTCGACCCCGCGGGCGGTGAGCGCGGGGTTGTCGGCGCGGGCGGTGCCGACACCGACGAGGATGGCATCGACGCGTGCGCGGACCTCGTGGACCCGATTTCTTGAGAGTTCGTTGCTGATCCATTGGCTGTCGCCGGTGTGGGTGGCGGTCTTGCCGTCGAGGGTCTGCGCCCACTTGACGATGACCCAGGGCAGGCCGGTGCGGCCTCGCTTCAGGTAAGGCTCCGCCAATTGCTCCGCTTCCTCACGGCAGACGCCGACCTGAACCTCGATCCCGGCGTCTCTGAGCATAGGAATGCCCTTGCCGGCGACCGGCTCGAAAGAGTCGGGGATGCCGACGACGACCCGGGTGATCCCGGCATCGATCACCGCTTGGGCACAGGGCGGCTGCTTGCCGAAGTGTGAGCAAGGCTCGAGGGTGACATAGATCGTCGCACCGGCGGGGTCGATGCCCTTCTCCCGACAGTCACGCAGGGCATCGGCCTCGGCGTGCAGACCGCCGAACCGGGCGTGGTGGCCGATAGCGAGCACATGGCCGTCCCGGACAATCACCGCCCCGACCATCGGGTTGGGCTCGACATAACCCTCGCCCAGCCGGGCCTGAGCGATAGCCTGACGCATGAAGTCCTCATCCTGCATCCCCCCATGATATAATGCCCACTGAAACTAACCATTTGCTGTCCGGGTGCGATAAAGGGCTTACTGATGAAATGGATTAAACGGGTCGTCGTCCTGCTGGTGCTGGTCGTAGTCCTGGTCGCCGTGATCGCGGTGATCGCGATCGATCGGATCGCCAAGACGGGGGTCGAAAAAGGCGGGACCTACGCGATGGGCGTGGAGACCAAGCTCAACAGCATCCACGTCGGCCTGTTCTCGGGCAGCGTCTCGTTGGACGGGCTGTCGATCGCCAACCCCGGGGGCTTCAAGGCTGAAAACTTCATGAGCCTGGGCGACGGCAGCGTCGAAGTCACCCTCGGCTCCCTGATGAGCGACAAGGTCGAAGTCCCCTCCCTGAAACTCAACAACATCAACCTGGCCCTGGAAAAAGACAAGGGTACGGCCAACTACCAGGTGATCCTGGACAACCTGGCGAAAGTCACCGGCGGCGGTGAAGATCCCGCACCGGACGCCGCCGAGGAGGGCAAGAAGTTTATCATCAAGGAAATCGTGATCACCGATGTCAAAGTGAAAGCCGAGGTCATCGGCGGGATGTCGGTCCCGATCAACATCCCCGAGATCATCCTGACCGATGTCGGCACCGACAGTGATAAGGGCGTTCTCCTGAAGGACCTCAGCGGCATCATTCTCACCGCGATCCTCTCCACCGTAGTCCAGCAGGCCGGCGACCTCCTGCCCGGCGGGATCGGCGAAGGCCTGCAAGGCGGCCTGGCCAAGGTCGGCGACCTGGGCGACTTCGGCATGAAAGTCGTCGGTGATGTCACCGCGCAGGCCGGCGAGATGGTCGGCGAAGCGGCCGAGAAACTCGGTGAGAGTGCAGAGATGCTCGGCGAGAAAGCAGGCCAGGCCAAGGAAAAGGCCAACGAAGCCGTCGATAAACTCAACGAGGGCTTGGGCGGGCTGCTGGGCGGCAAGAAGAAAGAAGAAGCCCCCAAAGATTAAAAAGCCGGCTGTATAGTGAATAAGTACAAAAACAGTATCCAGAGGGATTCCAGCCTCTTGATGCGCTGTCTATGCGCTTATTCAGGGCCATAATCCTCCCCGAACCGGAATAAAATCAGTGAGTTCCGACCGCAAATAGCCGAATAATCAGGATAAGCGCACAATATATTTTATAATATACACTTACGTGAATTGCGGCCCAACTATTCTTGAATTTTGTAAAGCATTGGGCTTTAAATTATAGAATATACTAGGTATACTTGAAGAGATTCTATGAGCGTATCCAAGGTCAGGTTGATTGCCGGTTGCATGACCGGCACAAGCCTGGACGGCTTGGATGCGGCACTGGTCGAAGTGACTGGTGAGGGCTTGAGCATGAAAGCCCGCTTGCTGGGCGTGGTTAGCCGAGAGCTCGGCGAACTGGAGATAACGCTTCGGTCGATGGCGGAAGGTGAGTCGCGGGTACCAAAGGATTACCTGATTGCGGCTCGACATTTAGGTGAATTACACGCCGAAGCGGTGCAGGAGTTGAGTAAGCTGCATCTGACGGCTGACAAGGCGTTGGATATGGTCGTCGCCCACGGGCAGACGATCTGGCACGCTCCGGTCGATTCGGTGAGTTGGCAGCTCTTCGATCCCCAGCCGGTGGTGAGCCGTTTAAAGGTGCCGGTGTGTTTCAACCTGCGGCAGGCGGACCTGATCGCGGGTGGAGAAGGAGCTCCGATCACGCCGATCAGCGATTGGGTGATGTTTCGTCATCCGACGCAGGATCGTGCGGTGGTCAATCTAGGTGGGATCAGCAACGCGACCCACCTGCCGGCGGATGGAACCCCCCAGCGGGTCTCGGGCGCGGATATCGGGCCCTGCAACCTGCTGATCGACGGGGTGGTCCGGACGTTGTTCCCGGATCGGCGTATCGATATCAACGGCCAGATCGCCCGAAGCGGGCAGGTCAACCTGGAGGTCTTGGGCTTGTTACAGAATCATCCGGCAATCCGTAGTCCGTCAGAACGCTCCCTCGGGCGCGAGGACTTTACCGACGGCTGGGTGGGTGGCCTGATCGATCAACTCAAAGACAAACTCGCCGCTGCGGACATTGTGGCAGGCGCTGTCGAGGCCGTCGCCCAACTGATCGGGCGAAGTGGCGTCACGGGTAACGGTGACGTTGTGCTGGCCGGCGGCGGCGCGAGGAACCCGGTGCTGGTCGAACGGCTAAGGGCGGCGATGCCCGGCCGAGACGTAATACTTTCCGATGATCTAGGCATCCCTGTCGATGCGCGGGAAGCAGCGGGGTTCGCAGTGCTGGGGGCGCTCTGCCAGGACGGCGTTCCGATCACGTTGCCACAGATCACCGGCGCGACCTCCCCGGGGGTCAGCGGGCATTGGGTGTTCCCAGGAGTAGTTAAGCGATGAACCAAAAAGTCGGCGAACTCCCCAACCGCGGGCACCTGACCACCGAGCAACGAAGCCCGGCATCGGCGGCGTTGGATGCGCTTTCAACCACGCAGGCGCTTCAGATGATGAACACCCAGGACATGGACGTGGCCGTCGCCGTCCGTAACGCCATCCCCGCGATCTCCCGCACGGTCGATGACATCGTTAAAGGGATGCGACACGGTGGCCGCCTGATCTACGTCGGCGCGGGCACGTCAGGCCGGCTGGGCGTGCTGGACGCCAGCGAGATCCCCCCCACCTTCCAGGCAGACCCCGGCCAGGTCGTCGGGATCATCGCCGGCGGCGACGGTTCGCTCCGCAAGAGCAGCGAGGGCATGGAAGATGATTTCGACGGTGCCGCATCCGAGCTTGAAAAACTCAAACTCGGCGAACTCGACACCGTGATCGGTATCGCCGCCGGCGGCACCACGCCCTATGTCTGGGGCGCGATCCACTACGCCAAAACACATAAGGCGACCACCGCGCTGATCTGCTGCGTCCCGGTCAAAAGCCTGCTGGTCCGCCCCAAAGCCAAGATCGTGCCGGGCAACGGCACGGTCAACATCCCCCCACCGCCAAGCCTGCCCGCCGAGATCGATCATCAGATCGAGCTGATCGTCGGGCCGGAGGTCGTCACCGGGTCGACACGGCTTAAAGCGGGCACCGCCACAAAACTCGCACTGAACATGATCACCACCATCACGATGGTTCAGCTCGGCAAGGTCTGGGGCAACCTGATGGTCGACCTGCGCGCCTCCAACGTGAAGCTTCAGGACCGGGCGATCCGCATCATCTGTTCACAGACCGACCTGGACCGCCCCAAGGCCGCCGAACTACTGGTCCGCGCCGACGGCATGGTCAAGACCGCACTGGTCATGGAACGGCGCGGCGTCAGCGCCGAGCAGGCCAACCGTCTGCTGGCCGAACACAACGGCCAGGTCCGACCTATCCTCGGCCCGCCACGGTAAGCAACTCTCTGCAACTTGCCAATAACCCGCCAATAAAAAACCGTGCCGACTTTCGTCGACACGGCCTTGGTTCTCTTTCCCGGACCTGAGTATCAGTAAACGATGGCGGTAACCTCTTCGATCACCTCGACCACCTGGCGGACGTGGAACGGTTTCTTGAGATAATTATCAAAACCGTTATGCACCAGGTGCTGGGCCTGGCCGTCGGTGAGTTTGCCGCTCATGGCGATGACCTTGGTCAGTTGCAGGTCGTCGTTGCCCCTGATGAGTTTCAGGACGTCCTCGCCCTTGACGTCGCCTAGATGCATATCCAAGAGCATGACGTGTGGTCGGAACTTCTCGCACTCGACGCCGCAGGAGAAGCCCGAGTGCGCGACGCGGACCTCGTAGTTGGCCTGCTCGGAGAGCACCTTCTCGAGGACCTGCACGGTCTCGGATTCGCCGTCGACGATCAGCACCCGCATCTGGCCTGACTGCAGGCCTTCCATCGGGATGCTGTGCGCCTTCATGAACTTGATCAGTGCGTTTAACGGGATACGCCGGTCTTTCGATCCGGGGATCCTGTAGCCGCGTAGCTGACCGGAGTCGAACCACTTGCTGACTGTTCGGGGCGCGACGTTACAGATCTTTGCCACTTCGCCCGTGGTCAAGATGTCTTTTTGCCTTGGCATACGCTGGTCACCTTTCTCCAGAAAACTCCTACCGGACATCCCCTTCAGACGCCCGGCACAAGATTCATCGGCTAAGCGTGCCAGGTGATTAAGGCGTCACAAAAGGAAAATACCGAAGTCTTGAATATTTAGCGCATACGGAACACGCGGCGATTAGGCCTATAAAACAAGCGTGTTATTGGTACCCCGCGGAATTCACCCACCGGAGACGGGCGGGATCACCGCCAATTCGTCGTTATCACACAACAGATGATCCGACCCCACGTATTCCAGATTCACCGCGGTCGCCAGGCGTGACTGATAACGAGCGACCGGCGGGTACTCGTGCGCGAGCGCTGAAAGTGCATCTTCTACCGTGGCGTTATCGGACAGATGCAGTACCACATCACCCCGACCGATTTCGTGCGCCAACACGGCGAAAAACAGGACACGGACCTTCATAAATCGCCGCCGATCATGGGCAAAAACCTTGCCTGAGAACCGGGCTGCAGGGTTTGCTCTTGAGCGGGGATCCTGAGGAACCCGCTTGAGGTAGACGTGTGAACAAGGTCGCCCGACCCTTGCCAATGGATCATCTCGACCTGATCGCGCGTGTCACCGATCAGCCGCGCGGGCCGGAACGCCTCACGGCGGGGGTTGGGCTTGACTTCGTGTGAGAGCCAGACACGCCGCCAGGGCAGTGCCGGCGATAGTCCCAACATCGCCCGGACAACCGGCCAGACAAACAGGTGCGCCGTTGCCAGAACACTGACGGGGTTGCCCGGTAAACCGATGACCAGCTTCTCACAATTATCTACGGGTTGTGCGATCAGCACCGGCTTGCCCGGCTGGATCGCGACACCTTTAACTATCGTTTCCAGACCCAACGCTTCCCAGACACTCGGCAGATAATCGCGTCGACCGGCGCTGACGCCGCCGACGGTGACAACCAGATCGGACTTGGTCAACGCCTCCTGCGCAGCCGCGCGTGTCGCGTCTGGATCATCCACGACATGGACGTGGTCCATCAATTCCGTGCCCAGTCCGCTGAGCAGGGCATCCAGCATCGGGCCGTTGGAGTTACGGATATGTTGAGCCTCCAGGTCATTAGTCGCGGTCGCGGGTGGCCGGACCTCGTCGCCCGTGGTGATAAGAGAAACGCTGGGCCTGTGTTTAACCGTCAGCATCACCGCACCAACCGCGGCGGCGATCCCGATGTGCGGCGCGCCCAGTAAAGTCCCGGCGGGTATGAGAACCTGTCCGGCCCGCGCATCGGCACCGTGTCGATGAATACAGGCCCCCGACTTCACATCGGCCGTCGAAAAGCTCACACACTGGCCACCCGAGGATTCGTTGGCCTGCTCGACGGGGATCACCGCGTCGTACGCCCCCGGCACCGCAGCCCCGGTGGCGATTCGGGCGACGCCCGCGGTCAAGTCACAGCCAGGGTCCGCAACCCCACCGGCGGGGATTGTCGCCACGATGGGCTGCTGTTGATCCGCAGCAAGCTCGCCGACCCGCACCGCGTACCCATCCATCGCGGAACGATCGAATGGCGGCTGGTCACGGTCGGCCACAATGTCCTGACACAACACACGGCCCAATGCCCCGCCCAGCGGCACGGATGCTTCGTCCAGGACGGCCACCCGGGCGAGCACCTTGCTCAGCGCCTCGTCATAACTCGGGAGTGCGGTTGTATGATACGTGTCAGCCATCCTTATATGATAGGGCATCGCGTCGTCCCGGCGTATCCCCCATTTTCACTTTGCCGACATCACGCCACATCCTTACACTCTCAGCATGCTCAAGGCGATTATTTTTGATTTCGATGGTGTGGTCGTCGACTCCGAGCCTGTCCATTACAAGGCCTTCATGGAGATCGGCAAAGACCTGGGGGTGGCGTTTGACTACAAACACTACCTCAGGCATTACATCGGCTATGACGACCGCGACGCGATCCGGACCATGCTCATCGAGGCCGGCATGCCGACCGATGATTCTCATATCACCGAGCTACGCAAATATAAGCAGCTTGTCTTCGAGGGCCTGGTGAACCAGGGCGCGGCCGCGATCCCCGGCGCAGTGGAACTGATCGACGAGGCCCACGGCCAGATCCCGATCGCCATCGCCAGCGGCGCGACGACGCTCGATATCGAACTGATGCTCAAGAGCCTTGACCGGCGGGACCGGTTCGACATCA
>JAJDCW010000168.1 GCA_029260635.1 Phycisphaeraceae bacterium
GAACGTGTTCTCCCACAGCAAGGTCTTGCTGACGGGTGTGTAATCTACACCGGGCGTCAGGCCAGCGAGCCCGGTCAGTCCGCTGACGTCGGTCGCGGCGTCGCCGGCGATCTGATAAATGCGTATTCGGTACCCGGTGGCTCCGACCGAGCGCTCCATCGCCAGCACGGTGTTGTCCGGCAGAGCGAGTAGTTCGACCAGTCCGCTTGTTTCACTACTCACAAAGGGGTTGTCGCCGTTGATAGCGTCGGTTTGGTAGGCGAACTGGCCGATCGCGGTCGCGGTGGAATTGGCGGCATCGATGCTTAAGGATTGGATACGTACGACTGCACCGTTGGTGAAGTCGGCGGCGGGGCCATCGACGGTCAGTGCGTCTTCGTTTGCGGTGAGGAAAGTGGATGTATTCACCGGGTAGTTGGTGAGGGATTCCCACGCTCGGTTCGGCCGGTCGTTCCCGTAGATGAGCAGCCCGGGTGTGCTGATATTGATCGGGGTCCCGGAGGAAGCGCCCGTCACACGGTCATAGGATTCGATTTGCGGACCCTCTTCATTTGAGGTCAGCACGTAGTTGTCCTGAATGGCGATCCCTTCGCGGTCGCCGTTGAAGGAACTGGTGAGTGAGAGAGGTGTCGGGTTTAACGTTGCCGTTGTGATCTGCCCGCTGGTGGCGTTCAGCCCGAGTGTGAGCGTGTGGATCAGTTTGTCTTTGTCGCCGACGGTCAGGTACGAGCCTCCCCCGGCGTGAACGATCCCGCTGAGTTCCCGCGCCCCCGAGCCGCTGTTGTCGGTGAAGTCGAAACGCCCGACATCGGTAATCGTCAGCACCGCCTGGGCCCCGGTCGTTGCGCATAGGAATCCACACACCGTAAACAACCAGGTAGCTTTGCCCCAGTGGGTTTTATTAGTCATGACTTCCTCCGGGCTACAACGGAAAATAAAACAGCCAACCACCAGCCACCAACCAGCCTATCAGGGGCAAGCTGGGGTGTCGATAAAAATCTGAGGTGTCACTTAAAATCGTCCGCGTGCAGGCGGAAGATAGGGAAGACGGGGGGGCGGTGCCGGTTAAAGCGAGCCGTTCCAGTTGGCCGGGCACAGCAGCACGGGCATGTCGGCCTGACGGACGATGTTGGCCGGGACGTCGCCTGCGATCAGCCTTTTGAACACGCCCTTACCGGTCAGGCCCAGCACGATGAAGGTGCACTGCTTGGCGTGGGCGGTATTGAGGATCGCCTTGGCGACGTCGTCGGAGAACAGCATCACGCTTTCGACGTTGACCCCGGCGGCCTCCAGCGTCTTGGTCAGCAGCTTCAGCGTTTCCTCGCCACGCTGGGTGGCGTCGGATTCGTGCTCGTCTTCGTCCTGCTGCTGGGCGACGTGGGCGACGACCGCCGTGGCGTCCAGCCGCCTGGCCATATCCGCGATCGGCTCGGCCAGCTTCTCGCTCGCCCAGGGGCTACTCACCGCTATCAGCATCCGACTCGTGCTCAATTCACTCGCTCCGAAGTACTCGAGATTACACCGGCCATACCGGCAAGCCGCGTATCTTAGCCGATCGTGCCCACCGCGGCACCCGCCCGATATCGCCACCTGCGGCCGATAAATGGCGTTTAAGTACTATCGGCACAACGCCCGCCGGTGCCCCAAATCTCACGAAATGCCACCCAAACGGCCTTAGCACGGTGCAGGGTAATCAATCGCTTGGTTCATATCAGGACGCCGCCGCCGTACCCGGAGCGCCGCTCCGGCCCCCGTTCGAAGCCCCTTGCTTCTTCTCGGTGGGGTAGGCGATCCGGCCGTGGTAGACCGCGCGGAGGGTCTTGATGATCGACTCTTCGATCTTGTGCAGTTCGCTGAGGGTGAGGTTGCACTCGTCGAACTGGCCGTCCATCAACCGTTTACGGGCCAGGGTATTGACGATCTGTTCCAGCCGGACCGGCGTGGGTTCGGGCAGCGACCTTGCGGCGCTCTCGACGCAGTCGCACAGCAGCATGATCGCGGCTTCCTTGGTCTGCGGCTTGGGCCCGGGGTAGCGGAACTCGAACTCGCTGGGCTCAGGCTTGTCCTCGGCCTCGGTCTGCTTCTTCGCGGCGTGGTAGAAGTACTCGACCAGCGTGGTCCCGTGGTGGCTCTCGATGAAGTGGCGAAGCGTCGGCGGCAGGGCGTACTCGCGCGCCATCTCGATGCCGTCCTTCACGTGGCCGACGATAATCAGCAGGCTCATCGCGGGGGTCAGCTTGTCGTGGCGGTTCGGTCCGCCGCCCTGGTTCTCGATGAAGTACATCGGCTTGTTGATCTTCCCGATGTCGTGGTACATCGCGCCGACCCGGCAGAACAGCCCGTCGGCCCCGATCTTCTCGGCGGCGGCCTCGGCCATGTCCGCAATACGCAGTGAGTGTTGATACGTTCCCGGCGCTTCCTGCGCGAGCCGTTGCAGCAGCGGGTGGCTGGCGTCGTTGAGGTCCTTGAGGGTCATCGCCGTCGTGACCTTGAAAATCTTCTCGATCGCTTCCAGGCCCCACTGCACGATGCCGACCGCCAGCAGCCCCGTGACAACCATCGACGCGGAGTCCATCGCGATACGCCAGAGCTCGTTGGTCACACTCAGCGGGTGCGTCATCACCGATGACAGGAACACCGTCACCGCCATGGCCAGGCCGGACCACAGCCCGACGGTGACCAGCTTGGATCGGCTCCGCACCTCCCGGAGCAGCGCGACCGTCACGCCGACGCCCGACATCATCACCAGCATGTGTTCGACCGTCAGGTCCATGCTCAGCAGCACCAGCAACCCGAGGAATCCGCCCATCGCCAGGGCGAACCGCTGGTCGTAGACGATGACCAGCACGGTCGCCGCCATCAGCACCGGCAGCGTTGTCATCGCCGGCAGCAGTTGCGGGTATCCCCGGCCCAGGCCCACGGCGATGAACTGACACAGCAGCACAAGGGACGTGATCGCCAACCCGCGCATCGGGTTCCTGGCGATGCGTTCGTTGTAGTAAAAGATGTACGTCCAGATCGCGACGCCGACCATCAGGATCAGGCCC
>JAJDCW010000169.1 GCA_029260635.1 Phycisphaeraceae bacterium
CCACCGCAACACTCTGTCATGGCAAACCCGCTATAATGCCCGGCTCGCCGGATTTCGGCGATACCCCCGCCCCACCGAGCCCTGAACCCCGACCCCCTGCCCCGGATACCCCCATGGCCCAGAACCACCACCGTAACGTCGCGATCATTGCACACGTCGACCACGGCAAGACCACCCTGACCGACCAGCTGCTGTACCAGTCCGGGCAGTTCCGCGAGGCGGAGCTTGATAAGCTCGCCGGCGGGCAGCACAACCTGGTCCTGGATACCGGGGACCTGGAGCGGGAACGTGGGATCACGATCACGGCCAAGAACTGCGCGGTGAACTACCACGGGCTGGACGGGGCGGACTACAAGATCAACCTGATCGACACCCCGGGCCACGCGGACTTCGGCGGCGAGGTCGAGCGGGTCCTGAAGATGGCCGACGGCGTGCTGCTGGTCGTGGACGCGTTCGAGGGCCCGATGCCGCAGACGCGGTTCGTGCTGGAGAAGGCACTGAGCCACGGGCTTAAGCCGGTCGTCGTCGTCAACAAGATCGATAAAGAAAACGCCCGACCCGACGACGTGGTGAATGAAGTATTCGACCTGCTGGGCAGCCTGGATGCGCCGGACGAGGCGATGGACTTCCCGGTGGTCTACGCGTCGGCCAAGAACGGTTGGGCGACCGATGACCAGGCAAAGGTCGGCGCGGACGACCAGCCGACCGACGTGCGTGCGTTGTTCGAGGCGATCCTGGCACACGTGCCCCCGCCACGCAAGGAAGAGGCCGACCTGGCGGCGCCACTGCAGATGATGGTGACGTCGTTGTCGTATTCGGATTACGTCGGCCGTATCGCGATCGGCCGGGTGTACGGCGGTCGGCTCAAGGGCGGGCAGCAGGTCACGGTCATCAACCGGGCCGGCGAAGGCTCGCAACAAAAAGTACAACAGGTGTTCGCCTTCGAGGGCCTGGGCAAGCTGGAGGTCCCGGAGGTCGAGGCGGGCGATATCTGTGCGGTCGTCGGGCTGAACCCGATCGACATCGGCGACACGATCGCCTGCCCGGACATGCCCAGCGCCCTGCCTCACGTCGCGATCGATGAGCCGACGCTGAACATGATGTTCCGCGTGAACGACTCGCCCTTCGCCGGCAAGGAGGGCAAATACGTCACCAGCCGACAGGTCTGGGACCGGTTAGAGAAAGAGCTTCACAGCAACGTCGCGCTCAAGGCCGAGCGGTCCGAGGACCAGTTCCTGGTTTCGGGCCGGGGCCTGATGCACCTGGGCGTCTTGCTGGAGACGATGCGCCGCGAGGGCTACGAACTATCCGTCGGCAAGCCCGAGGTGATCCTCCGCCGGGTCGATGGAAAGGTCCACGAGCCGATCGAGACGCTGGTCGTGGACTGCCCCGCCGAGTGTCAGAATTCGGTGATGTCGCTGGTCAGCGACCGGCGGGCCGAGGTCGTGCGGATGGACCCCAAGGCCGGGGCGGGCGACTACGTCCACATGGAATTCACGATCCCCGCGCGCGGGCTGATCGGCCTGCGGACCCGGATGCTGACCGCGACGCAGGGCCGGGCGATCATGCACCACAACCTGCTGCGCTACGAGCCGATCCGCGGCGAGGTGCCCAAGCGTGCCGCCGGCGTGATCATCTCAAGCGACAACGGGCAGGTCATGCCCTACGCGCTGGATGCGCTCTACGACCGAGGCATCTTCTTCTGCAAGCCCGGCGACATGGTCTACGAAGGCCAGGTCGTCGGCGAGCACTGCAAGGACAACGACATCATCGCCAACGTCACCAAGAACAAGAAGCACAGCAACGTCCGCGCCTCCGGCAGCGACGACGCCACCAAGGTCCGCCCCGCCCGCGAGATGTCGCTGGAAGCGTGTTTGGAATACATCCAGGATGATGAACTGGTTGAAGTCACCCCCGCCGCGATCCGGATGCGCAAGCGGGCACTGAAGGAATCCGATCGCCGAAGGACTTCACGGCAGGCGAAGGCGAAGGATAAGGCGGAGGTTTAATTTTTGAATGAAGAAGCCGCAAGCCAATTGATACAATCGAGGCATGGCACATCCAATGTACAAACGCAAGTTCTTATATGCTCTTGCCATCCTATCCGTCGCGGCGTCTCTTGTATTGATGGCTAAATTTATTTCGGCACATCAGCCTCGCTACGCATTCAATCAGTTTTTACATGCTGACGTACCAGAAGCAATGATCATCTGCCCGTTGATTCGGTGCGGACCGTCGGTTGTACCGTTAGTTGTTGACCATATCCAAGATCAAGACGCACCAAAGCGCCGCTATACCATCTCGTTCCTGGGTTGTGCCGGTGTTACGAGTGTCCAACCTGTGTTGCTTGGCATCCTGCGAGATGAAGCCGAAAAGGACTACTACCGAGCTGATGCACTTCAGTCATTAGCTATGCATGGCTATGACTCGATTGACGGATTGTTGACTGAATATGAGACGGACGACACATTCCTCTGTTATATTGCGAGAGATATCCGGAATGGTGAGACCTCAGTTGATCCAAAGGAATACTGTGACGCCTGCTCCCCTTAATTTCGAGTGAGTACATGATGGCATAAACCACACGAAGCCCACGGTTTTTAACCGTGGGCGGCCCAGCCATGCAATGGCTGGGCTTCGGGGTACAATT
>JAJDCW010000170.1 GCA_029260635.1 Phycisphaeraceae bacterium
CCTACTGGCCCTACGTCCTCGCCGCCGCGTGCGTGACCATGCTTATGCAGTGGGTGGTGGCGGAACGTCTCAAGCGGCTCTGCGACGCGCACGGGCACGGCTGGTCAACCTCGGACATCTTCCAGATCAATCTTTCCACCCGCTTCTACGGCTTCCTCCCCGGCGGGAATTTTACCGGGATCGCAATCCGTTTCTACAGGCTCACAGGCGAGCACAAACACTATCTGGGCACCGCGGTCGCGCTGTTCTACGACCGGGTAGTGGCCACCGTCACGATGTGTGCGGTGGGTACTGTATTCTGGCTGATCGAAAGGCCCAGCGGCTCCTGGCAGGCGATGGCGGCCATCGTCGCGGCGATGGTCGTGATGGCCCTGGCTATGACCGTCCTCTTCGGGCAGACACCCGGCCCAACCGTGATCCGTATACGCAAGTTCATCAGCCGATTCGTCGGTGTCCGCCTGAAAACGCTCCGTAAAGCGGTGCGCGAATCCCGGACACTCTCCACAGGGCAAACCGTCACCATCTACGCGCTCTCGATCGTCGCGCACCTGATGGGCGTGCTCGGTTACTTCCTGCTGAGCGAAGCGCTCGGACTTGAGTTGTCCTTCACCACCCTCGGCTGGGTCCGGACCGCGATGATCCTGGCCACGATGATCCCGGTCAGTGTGCTCGGTCTTGGCCTGCGCGAAGGCGCCGCCTTGATGCTGCTCACGGCCTACCCCGGGGTGGAAGACAGCGAAGCGATGGCCTTCGCTTTCCTGGTCCTCATCGTGACCACGCTGCTGGTCGGCCTGGTGGGTGGCCTGATCGAGGCCAAACGCATGTTCAGCCCCGAATCCAAGCGGTTAGGGGTCTGAACCGCGCGATAATCATTTCAGCTACGCGAACACGACTTCAAGCGTTCGAACCTGTTCGGTGTCTACCGGCTTGGCAATCTGGGGGGTTTGCCCGCGGGTCGGATTTGAAGTGAATTACGATATAAGGCCGTTTTATATTGACATTATGCCGTTTTCGGAGGCATAATAGATTGTCTGCATAATTATCTGGGGCCTGCCACTTAAACGGGGCTGATCCCGGACCCGGCCTGCTGTTGGGTAGGCCGGTCATGTGTGCTGTATCGATCGCTGATTAGTTTCTGTACGATCAGGCATCATGAGTCTTGTGTCGACCGGCTTAGGTTGCTTCGGGCACCATGAAGTCTGTGTGTCAGTGTGATGGGTTGATCGCCTCGTTCGTTGGTTGACCAATCAGAATGCAGCAGTGCCGAAAACAGATCGATACCCTTTGGCTTAGAGGTAAGTGATGACTCGTAAAAGCAACGCAGGGCATAAACACGCACGTCCCCACGTCAAAGCCGGCTCGACCGACATCGGCTTTCAGGAATTGGAAGCCCGGCTCCTGCTCAGCGGCTCGGGGCTAAGCGTTTTCGACAACAGCGGCATGATCGATTTGCACGATGATCACGGCATCTTCCACGCGATCGAAGACCCCAACGACGACCACGGCAACGACGCCACGGAAGCGACATTCGTCCAGACCGACACCACGCTCATCGGCGACATCGAGGTCCCGGTCGATCAGGACTGGTTCGAGTTCACCGGCCAGGCCGGGATCCAATACACATTTGAGACCGCACTGCTAAGTATCAGCGATACCTCGTTGACCCTCTACGACACCGACGGTGTTACACCGCTAGCCTTTGACGACGACAGCGGTACGGGCCTGGCCTCGCTGCTGAACTGGACCGCCCCCAGCCAGGGCACCTATTACATTGCCGTCCGCGGATTTGATATCGAGACCGGGGCCTACAGCCTCAGCATGTCCGACACCGCCGTTCCCACCGGCGAGATCCGCGGCACGAAATGGAACGACATCAATCAGGACGGCATCAAAGACCTCGACGAGCCCGGCCTGGAGGGTTGGGTGATCTTTATCGACGACAACCGTAACCGCAGACGCGAACCGGGTGAAAAGTTTGTCATCACAGATGAAAACGGGGACTACGTCTTTGAGCAGATGCGGCCGGGCACCTACACGATCTCCGAGCGCCCCAAGCCGGGCTGGGAGCAGACCTACCCGGGTGTAGACGGCGCGTTCGCGACAAGCGGTGAAGGTGAGGCCCTGGGCACCGTCGTGGTCCCGGAACAAGCTCAGGGAGAATTCAACGCCCCGGGTGATAAGTGGCCTCAACCCGGGGGGCTGGGCACAACCGTGACGGTCACCTACAGCTACAGCAACCTCTTAGACGGCGGCTTGCTGGGTGACCTGTCGTTGTCAGAAATCCGGATGGCGATCGAGGAGGCCCTGGACCTGTGGGCCGGATTCGCCCCCCTGAAGTTTATTGAGGCCCAGGATTCCGGGCCGGCGGTTGATGCCGCGCACACGCCCTATAGCCCGGACGACCACCCCGATATCCGGTTTGGCCACCACGCCATCGATGGCGACTCGGGGGTTCTCGCCCACGTCGCGGACTTCCCCGTCGGTACCGGCATCGCGGGTGATATCCACTTCGACAACGGCGACACCTGGTCCATCGGCCCCTCGGGCAGTTCGATCGATCTGATCGAGGTCGCCGTCCACGAGATCGGGCACGCACTGGGCCTCTACCACGAGTTTGTGGCTGAAGCGATCATGAATCCGTTCTACGGTGAACGCTACAACGGCTTCGGTACGTCTTTCCTCCTGGACGACGATGTCGCCGGCATCCAATCCCTCTACGGCGAAGTCCAATCGCTCCTGGGTATCTGGACCGTTACGCTCGAGAACCCGGGAGACTTCGTTGACGAAATCGACTTCGGCAGCTTCCTAAACGACGACCACGGCAGCGACGCGGACAACTCGTCACCGGTCACGGCCCCCAACTTCATCAACGGCAACATCGAGAGCTTCGGTGACGTCGACTGGTTCAGCTTCGACGCCGTGCAGGGCCAGAGCTTCTCTTTCGAGACCCTGTTGGGTGAGAACGATATCGAAGACACCGTCATCCGTCTTATTGACCAAGACGGCATAGTCCTGATCGGGGACGACGACGACAGCGGCGTCAAGCTGGCATCCAAGCTCCCGTGGGTCGCACCGGCGACCGGCACCTACTACATCGAGGTCAGCGGATTCAACGCCAATGTCGGTGAATACACCCTCCGCCTCGCCGCCGCGCCTCCGGGCGACCTGAATGTGGATGGCTTTGTCGGCGTGAGCGACCTGCAGATCGTGCTTTCCAATTGGAATCAGAACGTGCCCGTAGGCGACGTCTCGCGGGGTGATTCAACCTTTGATGGTTATGTCGGGATCGACGATCTGAATTTCGTACTTAGTAACTGGAACGCCGGCGAGCAGGACTCACCCCCGTCGCAGCAGGCCGCCGCGGATGAGTCGACGGCTGCGGCTTCGGAAAGCACCGCGGTCGCTACCGCCCAGACCAGCACAGAAGACAAAGCTACCGCTACGGTGGCCCCCGTCCAGATCGCGGAGCCACGGACTCACCGGCAAGCCCGTGGCAACCGTAGCGGGGCCCGGCCCGATCGTTCAGATAACACCCGCAACGCCGTCGCGGCCTGGTCCCGGAAACCGGTTCGGATGCCAGCCAGCCAGCCCTATGTTTCACCGGCAAGCCAGTCCGACCCCGATGATTCCGAAGGGCTTCTGGGCCTGTGGAGCCTCGACGAGCAAGCCTGATCCGTCTGATACAACCATCAGAACCCGCCGCTACAGCCGATGTCATCCGGGGCAGGCTGCACTACAGCTATCTTTAGCCGAAGGACCGATTTAGGCCCCCCGGACGACCGCCCCCCCGGGCTTGGCCTAACCCCGTTCTGGGCGTTACAATGCCGCTCCGATCTTAATTGACGATCAAGCAGTCCGGGCCCGGTTTGTTGGGCCCATACGAAGGAGTTTCGCATGAGCCTGCGCCACTACCAGGGAATCGATCAACCAAGCCGTCACACTCAGGACACCCGGTTTAACTCAGCCCCCGTTTTCGAGGCCCTCGAACAGCGCGTCCTGCTATCGGCGGTCCTCGTCGGCAACCTGCTGACCATTACCGGCACCGCGCAGGCCGATGACATCTCCGTCCTCGACGGCGACGCTAAGGGCGACGTCCTGCTCTTCGGCGTCAACGGGGTCGCCGACGGCACGCTCTTCAGCAACGTCAACAACATCACCGTCAACGCCCTGGGCGGCAACGACTCGGTCTTCATCGGAGATAACGTTCTGGACCTCCCGGGCCTCCCGATCAACGTCGAAATAAATGGCGGCGGCGGCAACGACAACCTGACCGGAGGGGAGGGCGACGATATCCTCAATGGCGGGGCCGGTAACGACGGCCTCACCGGCAACGACGGCGACGACACGATCAACGGTGGGGATGGGGACGATGAGATCGTCGGCGGCAACAACGACGACACCATCGACGGCGGGGCCGGCAACGATAGCATCGACGGCGGCGGTGGGGTGGATAACATCACCGGCGGCACCGGCAACGATAAGATCATCGGCGGCGGTGCATCCGACACCATCGACGGCGGAGCCGGCAATGACGACCTCCGTGGCAACGCAGGCGATGACACCATCACCGGCGGAACGGGCCACGACAAGATCCGCGGCGGTGGTGGCGATGACATCCTTAACGGCGGCTCCGGCAACGACCTGATCATCGGCAACGACGGCGACGACATCATCACCGGCGCAGCCGGCAACGACACCATACGCACCCAGGACGGCAACGATATCGTCCGAGGCGGGGGTGGCAACGACAATATCAACGGTGGAGACGGCAGCAACGACCTCCGTGGTAATTCGGGCCATGACGTCATCATCGCGGGCTCGGGCAACGACAATATCCTCGGAGCCAGCGGCAACGACACCATCCGAGCGGGTGACGGGGATGACACGATCCGTGGCGGCTCGGGCAACGACCTGATCTACGCGGGTCTGGGCACGGACTCGATCTTTGGTGATAGCGGCAACGACACCATCTTCGGTGAGTCCGGTGAAGACACCATCCTGGGCGGGACGGGCAACGACTACCTGCACGGCGGCCCCAATCGGGACACCATCTTTGGTGACGCCGGCAACGATATCCTTCAGGGCGGCCCCGGCCGATTCAACGTACTCAATGGCGGCTCCGGTACGGACGACATCTTCGAGAACTTCAGATTCATCCGCCAGGACTAAATCAACAAAGCTTGATCCCTGGACTATAAGACAATTCCGCCGACCCACGACGCCAACGCCTCGTGGGTCGGCTATCATTCACCCGTTCACCCCGGCCAGACCGGGGCACGGAAGTTACTATCAGAAGGCTGCCCCCGATATGCCCCTTGACACGATCCGCATCCGAGGTGCCCGCGAGCACAACCTCAAAGGCATCGACGTCGATATCCCGCACAACCAGCTGGTGATCGTCACCGGACTGTCCGGCTCCGGCAAAAGCTCACTGGCGTTCGACACCATCTACGCCGAGGGCCAGCGCAAGTACATCGAGTCCCTCTCCGCCTACGCACGGCAGTTCCTGGACCAGCTTCAGAAGCCCGAGATCGAATCCATCGAGGGGCTGCCCCCGACCATCGCCATTGAGCAGCGGTCAGCCTCACACAACCCCCGGTCGACGGTCGCGACCACGACCGAGATCTACGATTACCTCCGCCTGCTCTACGCTCGCGCCGGCCAGCCCCGGTGCTGGCACAAAGATGCCAAGGGCAAGCCCTGCGGCCAACCCATCACCAGTCAGAGCGCCACCCAGATCATCGAGCAGGTCTTTGAACTGCCCGAGGGAACTAAGCTGATGATCCTCGCCCCCGTCATCCGCGGTAAGAAGGGCAACCACAAAGACGTCTTCGAGGGCCTGGTCAAGCGGGGCTTCATCCGTGCTCGGGTTGACGGCGAGGTGATGGACCTCCGTGAAATCACCGCCAGCAAGGCGGGCACCCCGTTTACGACCAAGACCGCGCGTTACCAGGCGCACACCATCGAGGCGGTGATCGACCGCGTCGTCGTCAAGCACGAAGAGGGCAAGGACGGCGAACCCAGCGGCGTCCGCTCCCGCATCGCCGACTCGGTCGAGCTGAGCCTCAAGTTAGCCGAGGGTCTGGTCGTCATCAGCGCGATGGACGCCAAAGTCAAAGACAGCTGGAGCGACACGCTCTACAGCGAGAAGTACGCCTGCACGTTGCACCCCGAGTGCAGTCTGGAGGGCCTTGAGCCCCGGCTCTTCTCTTTCAACTCGCCCTACGGTGCCTGCCCGGCCTGCGGGGGCCTGGGCAACATCCTCGAGTTCGACGCAGACCTGATCGTCCCAGATACATCCATCAGCATGACCGACGGCGCGATCCAGGCCTGGCGCAAGCACGGCAAGCGGATGAACATCTACTACGCCCGCATGATCCGACAGTTCTGCAAGAACTTCGATGTCAGTGCGGATACGCCCTACAAGAAGCTGCCTAAGCCGATCCAGCGCGTCCTGTTGCACGGGACCAACGACCGGGACGAAAAGAAATACGACGCCCACTTTGAGGGCGTCATCCCCAACCTCCAACGCCGATGGGACAACACCGACAGCGAATACGTCAAAGCCCGCCTGCACGGCTACCTCTCGGAAGCGCCCTGCGAAGCCTGCGGTCGGGCACGCCTGCGCGAAGAGGCCCTGCACGTCTTCCTCGAAGCCGACGGCGCGATCGCCGGGAAAGAGGTGGGGCGGAAGCTAGCGGAATTTAAGACCCCCGGTAGTAAAAACGCCAAGGCCCGCCTGTTCCCCATCGACCGCGTCACCGGGATGACCATCGAACAGGCCGCGATCTTCTTCGACAAGCTCAAGCTCGGCAAAGAACAGAGCCAGATCGCCGCCCCGATCCTTAAAGAAGTCCGCGCACGCCTGGGATTCATGCTCAGCGTCGGGCTGGGCTACCTGAACCTCGACCGCGCCACGGGCACGCTCTCCGGCGGCGAGGGACAACGCATCCGCCTGGCGACCCAGGTCGGCTCAGGCCTGGTCGGCTGCTGCTACGTCCTGGATGAGCCCACCATCGGCCTGCACCAGCGCGACAACGACCGGCTCATCGCCACCCTCCGCCACCTCACCGAGATTGGCAACACCGTCATCGTGGTCGAGCACGACGAAGACACCATCCGCTCCGGAGACTACCTCATCGACATCGGCCCCGGCCCCGGGCGTCACGGCGGCGAGGTCGTCGCGCAGGGGCCGACCAAAAGAGTTATCAAGGCCGGCAAAACCCTCACCGCCAAGTACCTCAATGGCAAGTTGGAGATCGAAGTCCCCGAAGAGCGCCGAAGCCTCGAACACAAGAAGTCGCTCGTCGTCAAGGGCGCACGGCAAAACAACCTCAAAGACATTGACGCCACAATTCCGCTGGGCGGCATCGTCGTCGTCACCGGCGTCTCCGGCTCCGGCAAGAGCACGTTGGTCAATCAGGTCCTGCTCCGCGCCGCCAGGCGCGAACTGCTGGGCTCACGCGACAAGCCCGGTGACCACGACAAGCTCACCGGCGTGAGTCATATCGACCGCATCATCGAGGTCGATCAATCCCCGATCGGCCGAACCCCGCGCTCCAACCCCGCGACCTACACCGGCGCGTTCGACGCCATCCGCAGCCTGTTCACTAAGACCAAAGAAGCCAAGATCCGCGGCTACAAGCCCGGCCGGTTCAGCTTCAACGTCAAAGGCGGCCGCTGCGAATCCTGTCAGGGCCAGGGCGTTAAGAAGATCGAGATGCACTTCCTGCCGGATGTGTACGTCGAGTGTGATGTCTGTAAGGGCAGCCGATACAACCGCCAGACCCTGGAGATCCGCTACCGCAGCAAGAATATCGCCGATGTCTTGAAGATGACCGTCGAAGAAGCACTGGAATTCTTCGACAGCTTCCCGGACATCAAACGCCTGATGACCGCGCTGAACGATGTGGGGCTGAGCTACGTCCAACTCGGCCAGGCCTCCACGACCCTCTCCGGCGGCGAGGCCCAACGCGTCAAGCTCGCCACCGAACTGGGCAAACGCTCCACCGGCCACACCCTCTACATCCTCGACGAGCCCACCACCGGCCTGCACTTCGCCGACGTCGCCAAGCTCCTGAGCGTACTGGGCCGACTCGCCGACCAGGGCAACACGGTCCTCGTCATCGAGCACAACATGGACATCATCAAGTGTGCCGACTGGCTGATCGACCTGGGCCCGGAAGGCGGCGACCGCGGCGGCACCATCGTCGCGCAGGGCACCCCTGAGGATGTCGCGATGGTAGACGGCTCCTATACCGGGGCGTACCTCAAGAGCCACCTGCGCGAATTGGTCACTGCGTAATCACCGGGAATCAATCTATGTTTAACGCTCGAATGAATAAGTTTAGTTTGGGGTTTTCGACCATCGTGGTGACTCTTTTCTGGGTCGTCCCTTTGTCTGCAGACTTCCGCGTCAAGCCTTACCTGCTCGCCCCGGAACCGGACGGCGTGACCGTCGTCTGGTTTTCAAGTCACAATCAACCCGGAACACTCACCGTCGAATCTCAAGGCGTACTCAGCGAGTACGCCTCGACGCCGATTGTCGCCGACACACTGACCTATCACCCCGCTGAGTTGGAGCATCTGCCCGACACCGCCAACACCGACGCGCCGTATAGACATACCATCCGTGTGACCGGCCTCTCATCGGATAACCCATGTATGTATACGGTCGAGCAGGGGGGTAAGGTTTTCCAATCCACCCTGGCCGCAGCGCCGCTGATGGGTAGCCCGGTGCGATTCATCGTGTTCGCCGACTGCGAAACCGAACCCGAATCCACCGGCAAGCACACCAACTGGCCGCAACCCAACGGCGATATGGACCGTGTCTACCCCGCCGACCAGACCGAAGGCTTCAAGCAGAACCTGAACGTCATCCAGCAGCGCAAGCCCGACTTCCTCGCCTTCGCCGGCGACCTCACCGAGTCAGGCGGCGAGCAGCGCGACTGGGACGAGTTCTGGCGTCACCTCAACGGCGACTACGGCATCATCGCCGGCTCGACACCCATCGTCGCCGCCCCCGGCAACCACGACGGTTTCGGTGGCCCCGGCGACCTCGGCCGATTCGGCGCTGACGGACACCGCAGAGCCGACGAAAAGTTCCGCGCCTACTTCCAAACCGCGCCTAATGAATACAACCCACCCCAGGGCTACCACCGCCTGGATTTCGGCCCCATCACACTCATCAGCATCGACTCCACCAACGGCCTGCCTGACAACTCCGAACACGACACCAACTGGTACCTCACCGCACGCGACCACGGCCACGACTTCAACCCCGGCTCCGACCAATACCGTTGGCTCGAAAAGCAACTAGCCGACGCACAGAAGCGCAGCAAGTTCACCTTCGTCCAGTTCCACCACGTCCCGTACTCCGTGGGCCCCCACGGGTTCCCCGCCGGCGACGCCGGACACGACCACGGCGAGGACAACCAATCCGGCGTCCCGATGCAAGCGCTCACCGACCTCTTCGTCCGCTGCGGCGTCGATGCCGTTTTCGCTGGCCACGACGAGATGTATGAGCACTCTGTCATTAAAGGTGGCCACGAAACCCTCCCCGGTGACAAACCCACAACCCGCCCACACGACCTGCACGTCCTGGATGTCGGCATCGCCGGCGACGGCCTGCGCGGCCCATTCTTTGGCCCAGGCGGACGACACGAATCAGAGATCGGTAACGAACACCAGGTCTTCCTCGCCCACCACGACGCCCCCGAGGTCTGGGACGGCAAACGCCTGATCTCCGGCGGCAAGCACTACGGTCACGTCGAGGTCAACGTCACCCAATCACCCGACGGCATATGGCAAGCCAGACTCACCCCCGTCTACATCTTCCCCCTCATGGACGCCGAAGGCACCATCACCGGCTGGGAACGCCGCGTCTACGACGACGAAGTCACCCTTATTCATCGGCCAATAGCTCACTAACCCGCCTCCCCGAGTGGTCACCCGTCTCGCACACACACCTCACCCATCGTCTTATCGAAAACATGCCTTAAAAGATCAAAATTAAGATATAAATGATCTTTATCTGTGTTGTCTAATATCTGATGTCATCTATCACAACTCACCCGGTTGTACTTCCGTCCTATGTTTGACACCCCCGTACCCGGGCCTACGATACGGCCCCTAGAAACCCCAGATGGCCCCCGCCCGACCCCAAGGCGTGGGGCCGACCGAGAGACGAAACGACATGGCTGACAAGACCTTCCGCTGCACCGTCATCACCCCCAACACCCAGGTCCTGGATCAGGAAGTGACCGCCGCGGTCATCCCCGCCTGGGACGGCGAATTGGGCCTGCTCAAGCAGCGCGCCCCACTGCTGGTCAAACTCGGCTTCGGCTCCATGCGTCTGGACTCGGCCAACGGCAGCGAACGGCTCTTCATCGGTGGCGGCTTCGCCCAGATGAAGGACGACCAGCTCACCCTCCTGACCGATGAGGCCGTGCCCACCGGCAAGATCAATGTCGAAGAGACCCAGGCCGCCCTCAAGGAGGCCGAGGCCTTCGCCCCCCAGAGCCCCGCACAGACCAACCGTCGCCAGCGGGATATCGAGCGTGCCAAAGCCATGCTACGTGCCGCCCAGTAAGCCTCCGGCCGATCTCGACCAACCCCCATAACCACGCCCCCGTTTAGCGGCGGATCGAAGATCCGCACGTGTATTTTCCCCATGCACCCAGACCACCGCATCTTCCCCGCCCCACAATCTCCAGCGTTGCCTACAATCAGCCGATAACCCGTCATAGACGGGTCACGACTTCACCAGGGAAGAAACAGGGCGATCAGGGCAATGCGAGGCACCCTCCGCAAGCACATCCCAAGCATGTTCCATCGCCGGCTGATGCTGCTGACGTTGTCGGCGGTCGGCCTTTCGATGCTGCTCGCGGCGCAGGCCGTCCGCCTGGGTGTCGGAAGCGAGCACGAGCGGCGCAAACAGGCCGCCGAGCGTGCCCTGCTGGAATCCCACCCGATCCCGACCATCCGGGGCAAGATCCTCGACCGCTACGACCGCCCGCTGGCCATCGACGAGCCCGGCTACGAAGTGGCGGTAAATTATTCCGTCATCTCCGGCGAATGGGCCTACCAGCAGGCCCGCGAAGCCGCCAAGGCCGAGGACCCCGAGCGTTGGAAAGAGCTGGACGACTTGGACCAGCGCGACCTGATTAACCAGCACCTGCCGATGTATGAGAACCAGGTCCACGACCTCTGGGACCTGCTCGCCGAGATCAGCATGTCCGACCCCGCCGAACTCGCCCGCCGCAAAGACGTCATCCGCCGACAGGTCCAGCGCGTCATCGCCAGCCAGACCCTGCGCAACCAGCAGAAGCGCGAAGAAGACTTCGACGAGTCCCTCTCCTGGTCCGACGCCCGCGAACGCGTCAAGGAAGAGTTCTGGGCGCACACCGTCCTGAACGACATCCCCGACCACACGCGCATGAGCATCCAGCAGTTCATCGCCGGCGCGGATGATGAACCCAACCTCGCCGTCTGGCAGCAGATCAAGGTCCGCCAGCCCCGCCAGCGTCGCTACCCCAACGAGACCTTCACCATCAGCGTCGACCGCTCCACACTCCCCACGCCTTTGCGCCACGACGACCCGATCGACGTCACCGTCCGCGGTGTCGGCTTCCACCACCTGGGCCTGCTCCGTGGCATCTGGGCCAGCGACGACGAGCTCGAGCCCTACAGCGCCGACAACCCCCGTGGCTATCTCCCAGGCGACCAGATCGGCCGATGGGGCATCGAAAAATCAATGGAATCACGGCTCCGTGGCACGCGCGGCAGAGCCACCACCCAACTGGACACCGGAGACATCACCCGCACCGAACCCCTCCCCGGCCAGGATGTCCGGCTCACCCTCGACATACAACTCCAAGCACAGGTCCAGGCGCTGATGTCACCCAGGGTCGGGCTGATGACCGCCCAGCCGTACCATAAATACGAAGCGAAAACGAACCGCAAGCCCGGCTGGGACCTCAACGGCGCGGCGGTCATATTAGAAATCGACTCAGGCGAAGTTCTCGCCGCCGTCAGCGTCCCCGAGATGCCGCTGGACATGCTGCGCGACGAGTCAGAAAAAATCTTCAACGACCACACCAATCAGCCTTACCTCAACCGCGTCGTCTCCCGCCCGTACCAGCCCGGCTCCACCGTCAAGCCGATCGTCCTGGCCTCCGCCGTCTCCGCCGGTCGGCTCTCTGTCGGCGAACAGATCGAATGCACCGGCTACCTCGACCCGAATAACCCCGATGGTATCCGCTGCTGGATCTACAAAGAACACAGCCTGACCCACGGCCCGCTGTTCGGACACGAGGCCATCATGCACTCCTGCAACATCTACTTCTACACCACCGGCCGACGCATGGGCCTCACCCGCCTCACCCAGTGGTACGACAAGTTCGGCATCGGGCGTATCTCCGACTGCGGGCTCCCCGAAGAAGTCGCCGGCGACCTGCCCGACCCTAACCGGCCCGCCACCGGCCAGGACGTCGCCGACGCCACCTTCATGGGCATCGGCCAAGGCCCCATCCGATGGACACCCATACAGGCCGTCAACGCCTACGCCACACTCGCACGCGGCGGCACCTGGACCCCGCCGACGTTTATCCGCGATGAAGACCGCCCCGAGTCACGCCCACGCATCGACCTCAAGCTCAACGCCGCCGCCGTCCGCGAAGCCCTGCAAGGCCTCGACGACGTCATGAACAACCCCCAGAGCACCAGCCGCAACCTCCGCGTCCCCACAGGACGTGAACCGATCTTCAACGTCCAGGGCGTCAAAATCTACGCCAAGACCGGGACCGCCGAGGGCGTCCCGCACCGCGTCGATGCCAACGGCGAC
>JAJDCW010000171.1 GCA_029260635.1 Phycisphaeraceae bacterium
GGGCCGATATACACGCAAATCATGCTAATTATGGTTGTTTTATGGGCAAGGCACCTTGTTTTTCATTGTGACCGGCAGGCCCGGGAAGTAAAATAAGATACAGGCCATATTGCATACGATTACCGCCGCCGGTGCTTCATCTTAACCACATCATGACGCCATCTAAGTCAGAGGGAGGTCAAATCGTGAACATAACAATCAACCATGACGACCCGATTGTATGCGTAATCGCTCGGTCAGTGAGGCGTGCGGCCGGCCTTGTGGCGGTGGCCGCATTGATGGTAATCGGGCCGGTGGATGCTGTGCAGGCGATCGGGCCGGCGGGGTCTACGTGGCTGCCGCGCGAGCTGGTGTACGACGACGTCGATTTCCCGGACCAGAACGGCGCCGACCGCATCCTGGCGTTCGACCACCACGGCGAGCCGGGCGTCGCGTTCAAGGGGGCCGGCGCATTCGGCGAAATCCTCTACGCGCGCAAGCTGCCCGGGTTCGGCTGGGCGGCCCAGGACCTTTTCCCCCAGACCGGGACGAACGGCCGCGGCGCGTACGCCTCACTCGCGTACGACCGCCACGAACGGCCGGCGATCTCCTTCCGCTCCGCTGACGACGCCATCCTCGATTCGGCTCTGCGTTTCTCTCACTTTGATGGGCAGGACTGGCAGCACCAGGTCGCTGATCAAGTCGCGAATAACGACACCGGTACGTGGACATCGCTGGCGTTCGATGTCCTGGGGTCGCCGGCGATCGCCTTTATGGAGCCGGCCAACTCACGCCTGCGGTTCGTCCACGATACCGACGGAGACCTCGACTTCTTAGACGAGACTCCGGAGACGATCGATGGGTTCCCTGTGAACCAGGAGGCGAACTATATCTCGCTGGCCTTCGACCCGCTGAACCGGCCGATGGTGTCCTATATCACCGATAGCGGTGAGTTGATGTTCGCGGTCAGGGAGACGCTCGGGTGGTTCACGACGACGATCGACACGAACGAGATCGAAATCGAGATCGCCTCATCGCTTGCCATCGATCCCGACACCGGATTCCCTGCCATCGCCTACACCGGGATCTTCCTGGAAGGCTCGCTGAAGTACGCGCAGTGGGACGGCAACGACTGGGTCCTGGATACGATCGATTCCAGCGGCAGCACCGGCTTGCAGCCCTCGCTGGCGTTCGATCCAACGGACGGCAACCCGGCCATCGCGTACCACAACCCGGACAACCAAGACCTGCGGATCGCCTGGCACGACGGCACCCAGTGGCAGACCGACATCGTGGACAGCAACGGCAACGTGGGCATCAACCCGTCGATCGCGTTCCGTGAGTTCGGGACGGGCGACAAGGTCGCCGCCATCGCCTACCACGACGACGCTGGCAACCTCTGGTACATCGAAGACCCGCCGGCCGTGCCCGAACCCGCGACGCTGGCGCTGCTGATGGCGGGCGGCGGTTTGCTGATGTGCCGATCTGCCAGACGTCATCCGCCACACCACGGGTAGCACGCATGACCAGCCGCCTGATCAAATCTGTGCTGTTTGTCGCTGCGCTGCTCACCGCCACGCAAGCAGCGCGGGCGGGGTTCGCTTACTACGCCTCGGACCGCACGACGGGGGTCTGGTGGCTGGAGGACCTCAACGGCGACGGCGACGCGCTGGACACCAACGAGAAACGACTCTGGGCCGACGGCTTCTCCGCGGTGGTCGAGCTGGAGAAAGACGGCTTGGACCTCTACGCGGTCGAAGAAGGCCGACAAGACGGCGGCAATCAGATCATCCGCATGAGGGACCTGAATGGCGACGGCGACGCGTTAGACATCGGCGAACGCGTGGTCTGGGCCGACGAGCTGGACGACCCCCGCGACATCGCCCACGACGGAAGCGGCAACTGGTACGTCAGCGAAGTCGATGACGACCGGATATGGCGGCTCAACGACCTGAACCATGATGGCGACGCTCTGGATATCAACGAGCGCGTACTCTACGCCGACGGGATCAACGGTGCACACTCACTGCTGCCCTTCGGCGGCGACCTGCTGGCAACCGCCTACTTCGGCGCACAGATACACCGGCTGACCGACCTGAACAACGACGGGGACGCACTGGACATCGGCGAGAACACCGTGGTGGTGGATTCCGTCTTGAACCCGCTGGGGCTACAGGCCGACAGGCAGGGCGGGTTCTACTTCGCCTCGTGGAGCACGGACACTGTCTACCACGCCAAAGATCAAAACGCCGACGGCGACATGCTCGACGTGCCCGAAGTCCTCAGCTACGCCGACGACGTGTTCGGCGGGCTGGACGGCCCCTGGGGCATCACGGACTACCACGGGGGCGGCCTGCTGCTAGCCGACTACCTCGACGGGCAGTTACTCAGGCTCTACGACGCCAACGGCGACGGCGACGCGCTGGACCTCGGCGACACACAACTCTATGCCGACGGATTCTCACTCCCGGTCGATCTGGTCTCGGCCTGTGGCCTGCGTGGCGACCTGAACTGCGACGGCTTTGTGGGCATCGCCGACCTGAATATCGTATTGAGCAACTGGAACCAGAACGTCCCGCCGGGTGATCCGCTGGCCGATCCATCGGGTGATGGATTTGTGGGGATTGATGACCTCAACGAGGTGCTGGGCAACTGGAACGCGGGGACGCCGCCGGGCGAGGCACGTGCGGCCCCAGAGCCGACCGGGCTGGGTTTGTTATGTGTTGGTTCGCTCGCGCTGCTACGTCGGCTCCCACGGGGCCACATGAAGCTAAGTAGTTAAACAACCAGATAACCCGTAGTTCCAGTGGGGCATTGGTACCATTTTCCCTTCGATTGCTTGTGTTTTCTCTTGGGGAACGGATTACGATCCGGTACAATTGACGTTTATGTATTCGTGAGGCTTTATTCGGCTCGGTCCGCTGGGGCCTTATTTTACATGTTGATTAAGCTGATAATTGCTGGCCTACACGAGGCGGGAGAAACAGTATGTATTCATGTTTTCTAGCACGCTCGAAGTGGAGTATTAGTATCGGGCTGTCCGCGGCGATCGGTTTGGGGCTGGTGTTGGCTGGCCCGGCAGGTGCGGCAGTGACCTTTAACTTTAACTACACCGACGTGACAGGCGTCGGCTTCAACGCATCGGGTTCGACCGGGGCCGACCGCCGGGCCGG
>JAJDCW010000172.1 GCA_029260635.1 Phycisphaeraceae bacterium
TCATGGTGCTGGATGTCGATAGCGGTGAACTGGCCAACCAGTTGCCGTTCCGTACGGCCGCCGGGCAGGCATCGATGTTCGACGCGGTTGAATCGCAAGGGCAGTGGTACACGCTTACGCCGATGCGCGCGGTGGCGCTGAACGCTTCGGGCCGCACGCTCTGGTCAGACGCGGTCTGTGCGCCGATCGGCCAGCTTCTGATGCAGCGGGTCGGCCGGGAGTCAGTCTGTATCTTGGGCCTGGAGCGCATGACCCAGGGCGTGCAATTACCAAGAGGCGCTGCCGAGGTTGAGTTTGCCCTGCGTGGCCACATTGCGGCGGGGCAGATCAGCATCGCAGTGGGGAGTTACCGCCTTTACCTGCTGGACCGCGCCACGGGCAAGATCGTCAGCGATACACCCCTGAGCGATCTGCCCGCCCGGATCGACCCGCAATCCGCTGTTTTAACAGACGGGGCACTGATGCTGGGCGTGGGTGACCGGACGCTGGTGATCCGTGGCCGGGCCGATTGAACCGCCCGGATACAGCGGCTAGGATGCCCCTCCATCCTTAAGGAGCCGCTTGATGACCGCCCAGACCGAATCCGTGATATCCCAATTCGACGTGATCGCCGCCAGCGACCCGCAGGTCGCCGAGATTATCCGCCTGGAGCAGCAGCGCCAGGACGACACGCTCGAGCTGATCGCCAGCGAGAACCACACCAGCCCGGCCGTGATGGCCGCCACCGGCTCGTGCATGACCAACAAGTACTGCGAGGGATACGTTGGCAAGCGCTACTACTCCGGCTGCGCGCTGTACGACGACGTCGAACGCCTCGCGATCGAACGCGTCACCAAGCTCTTCGGCTGCAAATACGCCAACGTCCAGCCCCACTCCGGTGCTAACGCCAACACGGCCGCTTTCGTCGCGACGCTTGAGCCGGGCGACACCTTCTCCAGCATCGTGCTTAGCGAAGGCGGTCACCTGACGCACGGCTCGCCGGTGAATATCTCCGGCAAGTGGTTTAAGCCCGTGCATTACCCGCTCGTGTATGACCAGGCACGCGACGACTTCGGGCACATCGACTACGACGCCGTGCTTGAAGTCTGCAAACAGCATAAGCCCAAGCTCCTGATCTGCGGTTACTCGGCGTACCCCAGGACGATCGACTTCGCCAAATTCCGCGAGGCCGCAGATAGCTGCGGTGCGGTCCTGATGGCGGACATCGCCCACATCGCCGGCCTGGTCGCGGCGGGCGTACACCCCTCGCCGTTCCCGCACTGTGACATCGTCACCACAACCACCCACAAAACCCTGCGCGGGCCGCGTGGCGGGTTGATCATGACCAACGACGAGGAGCTATCGAAGAAGATCGACCGGGCCGTGTTCCCCGGCATCCAGGGGGGCCCTCTGATGCACGTGGTCGCCGCCAAGGCGGTCGCCTTCGGCGAAGCGCTCAATCCAGGATTTAAGACCTACTGCCAAAAGATCGTCACCAATGCCGCGGCGCTTGCCAAGGCGTTAATGGACCTGGGTTACACACTCACGTCACGGGGCACGGACAACCACCTCATGGTGATGGATTTTCGAAAGTCCCACCCGGACCTGACCGGTAAAATCGCCGCCCTTTGGCTCGAGCAGGCCGGCATCATCACCAGCAAGAGCACGATCCCCCAGGACGACCGTTCGCCGTTCCAGACCAGCGGCGTCCGCCTGGGAACCCCCGCCCTGACCACGCGCGGCCTGGGTGAGGCCGACATGGCTGTCGTCGCAGACCTGATCCACCGGGTGATCTCATCCGGCGGTGACGAAACACAACTCGCACAGATCCTTGAGGAAGTCCGGTCGGTTGCCCAGCGATTCCCCATGCCTCACTGATGAGCGACTTCACGACACCCGCCGGCGCTTAGCGGATGATCGCGGATCGCCATATCACCTCAGAGTCGATTACCATACCAGCCCCGGGCGGAAGCCCGGGGTTGTTGTTTATCGTTCACAGATGCGCGAACGCACTCATGCCAGAACCGTCCGGCAACCCGCCTGCCAATCAATGCCTGGTTATCGTGCCCGCCTACAACGAAGCCGGGAGCGTGGGGCAGGTAGTCGATGATTTACGCCAACACTTGCCGGATGCCGACGTGCTCGTGGTCGATGACGGTTCGACCGACGGGACGCACCGGTCAGTCCCCAAAGGCACGCGCGTCCTGCGTCTGCCTTTTAACCTCGGGATCGGTGGGGCGATGCAGGCCGGCTACCGATACGCGCTGATCCACGGCTACGACACCGCCTTGCAGGTCGACGGCGACGGCCAGCACCCGGCAGACCAAACGCACAAGCTTATCGAAGCGCTCACAAGCACCGATGCCGACATAGTGATCGGGTCACGCTTCTTGTCAGACGACCCCAACTACAAACCCCCGGCCGCACGCGCCGCGGGCATCGGCGTGGTCCGCACCGTGCTCAGGCTGCTCTCGGGCCTCACCATTACCGATTGCACCAGCGGTTTCCGTGCCGCCAACCGCGACCTTATCGAGGCGTTTGCGCACTGGTACCCCGAAGACTACCCCGAGCCCGAGGTGATCCTGCTGCTGCACCGCGCCGGCTTTAAGGTCGCCGAAACACCCGTCCTGATGCGCGAACGCACAGCGGGTCAGACAAGCATCCCATTCTTCAAGGGCGTGTTCTATATCCTTAAGGTCAGCCTGGCGCTGGTGCTGGATCTGGCAAGGGCGCCATGGCCGACACAGAAAGCGAGCCGATCATGATTATCCTGCGTAACCTTATCGTCTTGGTGATGGGTGCGACTCTCCTGCTCATGGCGGTTAGAAGCCTCCGCGCCGGTCGGCTCAAGGAACGCTACGCACTGATCTTCGTCCTTACCGGGCTCCCATTCCTCCTGCTGGCGCTGTGGCGAGACGGCGTCGGTTACATCGCCAGCCTGCTCGACATCGACTACCGGACACTCGCCCTGATCGGCGTCACCACGTTCTTCATGCTCATGATCTTCAAGCTGCTCTCGATCGTCAGCGTGCAGGAACGCCGTATCACCACACTCGCGCAGAACATGAGCCTCCTGTTGCACAAACAGGGGCTCGACCCGCTGATAGATGAAAATGACGTTGAACCACGGATGTGAAACTCACCTACATTCTGCCGTCGCGCCTTTGTGCAGTAGCACCGCATTTATATGCGGGGTTCCGCGGATTATCACCCGCGGCTGTTAAAGACATCAATGTTGTGACGGTGTAGATATGTTCTACCGCCCGATCAACTTCATCAGCCGGTACGACCAGACAATCTTCTCGACGTTGAACCTGTGTAGACCACGGCTGAGACGGTCGCCCCCGAAGTACCTGCAAGCCACACGGTACTGCTCGTCAAACTGTGCGCGGTTCACGGCACCACTCTTGCTGGATGCGTGCAGGCGGAACTGGGCTATCTCACGGTCAAGGATCACGGGATCGCACCGCTGCGCCATCCGAAGCCAGTAATCGTAGTCCATCGTGTAGTGCAGCGATTCGTCCAGTGGGCCGA
>JAJDCW010000173.1 GCA_029260635.1 Phycisphaeraceae bacterium
ATATCCCGAAAAATTACTTGACAACCGCTGATCCTAGATTAGTATAGTGCTAGTTGGCTGATGTGGGCACGGCTTGGACGAGACCCTAAACGGCCTAAAATATAGGATAATGAAGGACATACGGAAACGCGTGTAAATCGACGCGGTAAAAACAGAATACTCACGGTTACCTTTGTAGGTGCTGGGCAAGAGATATAAGAGATAGCCCTCGCAACAACTGTTGTGGGGGTTTTTTTATTTGTTTTTCTGGACTCATGAACAAGGCGGAACTCAGGCGTTTACAACCGTTAGTTTTCGATTTGACAGCCCCGGCGTGACCCCGCTTCTGAAGATAATGTTGTATCGTATTTTCTTATGTGACTCTCACTACTACTTTTTTTTAAGGGATGGACGAATCATGATGACATACTCCAAATGGCTCTGCGGTTTGATGGCAACGTGTGCCTCGGCACTGGCGGTCCAGTCAGCTTCGTCGGCTGTGACTATCAATGAGTTCCGCGTCGACCACGTCGGCGCAGATACCAACGAATACTTTGAGCTGCACGGTACACCCGGAGAATCTCTCAACGGGCTGACGTACATTGTTATCGGTGACGTCCCCGGTGGCGGCGCTTTCACGACCGGTGCGATCGAGGTCGCGATCCCATTGGACGGTTTCCAGATCGGTGTCGATGGTTTCTTCCTTGCACTAGAGTCGATATTTGTCGGCCCGGCGGCGTCGTCGGCTGACTTGACCATCGACCTGAACTTCGAGAACTCAGATAATGTGAGCCACATGCTGGTTAGCGGCTTCACCGGTCTGGATGGTGATCTGATCGATTCGGACCAGGACGGTATTCTCGACGCGACCCTGCCTTGGGCCAGCATCGTTGACGGCCTGGCTCTCGAAGAACTCCAGAACAGCACAGAAGCCGACTACAGCGCGCAGCTCGGCATCCCCCTCATGCCTGCCGCCGGTAGCGGCGAAAATATTCAGCACGTCTACCGTAGCGTGGACGGTGCGGGCGTATGGAATGCAGGTAACGTGGAACTCGGCGCCAAGGCAGAGACTATAGGCCGCAGCAACGTCCTGCCGCCTTGGGCCGACGCGGACATCAACAACGACGGTTTCGTCGGTATCGCAGACCTAAACATCGTGCTGGGCAACTGGAACGAGGGCACGCCTCCGGCCGGAGGCAACGCCGGCATCCCCGAACCCGCTTCGCTCGCCCTGTTGGGTCTGGGTGGTGTAGCGCTGCTTCGCCGACGTAGCGCCTAACTTTGTCGGGTATTCTGCTTCCCTCTCGTGTTAGGGCGGCCGGGCAACTGACCTCCAAGGCCCGTGCCGCCTGAAACACACTTAAGAATAATAACGCTTACAAACTACAAAGGACAGGCCATGCCTAGCATAAACCCGGGGATATCCAGAGCGTTTACCTTGATCGAGTTGCTGGTGGTGATCTCCATCATCGCCCTGCTGGTCGGAATTCTTCTACCGGCGCTGGGTGCGGCGCGCAAGTCTGCTCAAAAACTTGGTTGCCTGTCAAATATGCGGCAGCTTGGCCTGGCCGCTGCGGCACGTTCCACAGATGATAAGCACGGTATCTTCATCCCAACATTTGATCCCGGCGATGACAGCCTCGCCCACCTGTATCCGAACTATGTCCAGGCGCTGGAGGTCGGCGTTTGTCCCAGCACTCAGAACACCACCTCGGCAGACAAGATGATTGCACCTGGGGCTTTCTTCCCGGGACGAAAGCCGGGTGAAGTTTACGACCGCGAGGTTCCCCTGCACTGGGTTCGGCCCGCCGCAAACGCCTCCGATGATCGGGGCGGGCATAGTTACGAACTATTTGCGTGGATGAGCGGGGCATGTATTTTCCCGGACGGTCAGCGAGTCAACGGGAAACTTTTGCCCAGTGGAGGCAGTTACAACTCGCAACGATTGGGGCAGGCTCCGCTTTCAGGCGGCTATTGGAACCAACCACGATTCGAGGAATTAAAGACGGTAAACAATATCAAGAACCCAAGTAACGTCATGCTGATTATGGACTCGGATCAGGATACTGGGAATGCAGCGAGTGGCGAACAAAACAACATCCCGAATGTCAATAACAATCATGGCGAAGATGGAATCAATATGAACTTCGCTGATGGCCACGCCTCATGGGTTTCAGCCGGTGAAGAACTTACACGGGCTTACCTGGACGGCTATTCGACGGCTACATTTTCACCCGCACAATTTCAACAGTTCATACCCACAATCAAGATTACACAAGAAGGCGTATACCAAAGGTTCTCTTATTAGTCGTAGTCGATATAACGACTACCCGCTCGCTCGATATTATCTGATTTGATGGGTTTACTGATTGAGCTTCCACAGGCTGGTATTGGACGTACTGACGGCTTGGCAGCCGGATTTAAGGATAAGGTCGGCCGTCTCTTCGCAGCGGATAAGACCGCCGGCGATCAGCGGGACCGGCATCTGTTTGAGTTGGTCGGAGATGAGTGTGGTCGCGATGCCTGGGAGCATCTCGACGGCGTCGGGTTTTGAGCGTTCGATGATTGATACGCCGCGCTCGACAGCACGGCCGTCCTGAAGAAACAACCGGACCACCGTGGAAAGGCCAAGCTTGCGGATCGTTCGAACCATGTGATGTTTTGTGGTGATGATGCCCATGACCCTGTCAAAACCCGCAACGTACCTGACTCCGGCCTCGTCATTGGTCAGGCCGCCGATGAGGTCGATGTGCAGCATGACGGGGATGTCACGGGTCAGCCGATCCTCGAGTATCTCCAGGACGCCCGGAAGTTCCGTGAGTTCACCACCGCTTAGAAACAGCACGTCGGCGTGTGTCAGGAGTTCAGGCTCCGGTATCGACCAGTCGGTGACGTACGGGATGATCGGTTTATTCAGCAGTGACCTGATGCCTTTGGGTTTCATGTCGCGTGCCTTTGTTAAAAGGTGTGGTTCATATGGGTCCTGATACTTTACGAAGCAATCGGCTAAACACCAAGCCGGTGAAAATATATCCCGTGCTACGCGACCGACTCAAGCGTCTGCGGCACCTGGCGCTGGACCTCGACGGCACGCTCTACCTTGGCGGGACGTTGTTTTCATTTACGGCCGACTTTCTTAGTTCTCTTAAGCAGATGGATATCGGCTACACCTTCTTCACAAATAATTCATCACGGAGTGCGCATCAGTACGTCTCACATCTTGGCGAGATGGGTATCCAGGCAGACACAAGCATGATCTATAGCTCGACTCATGCCACGATCGAATACCTGCGGGCATCGTTCCCGGAAGCTCGTCGTGTATTTTCTCTGGGGACCCCCGGGTTCGACCAGGAATTGACCGAGGCGGGTTTTACGATCAGCGCGACCCGGCCTGAGTTGGTGGTGGTCGGGTTTGATACGGAGCTGACCTACAGCCGGCTTGCACGTGCTGCATACTGGATCAAGCAAGGTAAACCGTTTATCGCGACGCACCCCGACCTTGTGTGCCCGACGGACCGCCCGGTGGTATTGCCGGACTGCGGATCGATATGTGAGTTGCTCACCGCTTCGACCGGACGGAAACCTGATGCTGTGCTGGGTAAACCCAATGTCGCCATGTTAACCGGCATGCTTCGTCGGCATGGCCTGGACCGCTCGCATGTCGCCATGGTGGGCGATCGGATGTA
>JAJDCW010000174.1 GCA_029260635.1 Phycisphaeraceae bacterium
TTGCCGATGACGGCTGAGGCGTGGACGGCGGGGTGGCTGTTGATGACTTCTTCGATCTCACGTGGGAAGACGTTTTCGCCGCCGACGATGAGCATTTCTTTGAGTCGGCCGGTGATGTAGAGGAACCCGTCCTCGTCGAGCTTGCCGATATCCCCGGTGCGGAACGCGCGGGCCGGGGCCGATGCGCCCGGCGGGGTGATCGTGGTGATGACCTGCTGGGTCTGCTCGTCGAGCTTGTAGTAGCCCTTCATCAGATTCGGCCCGGTGAGGATGATCTCGCCCTCGACATCTGGCCCGACCGGGTTGTTGTCGTTATCGACGATGATGTTCCCGACGCCCGGCAGCGCGGGGCCGACGGAGTGACGCTTATGGCGTTCAGGCGTGGACCAGTTGGTGCAGGGCGAGGTCTCGGTCAGGCCATAGCCTTCCAGGAGCTTGAGGTTGAAGCGTTCCTGGAACGCTTCGTAGGTCGCGTCGGGCAGCGGCTCCGCGCCCGAGACGGCCAATCGGATCGACTTAAAACTCTCCGGGCCGGATTTCTTGACCGACAGCAGCGCGCCGTACATCGAGGGGACCGCGATAAAGATGTCGGGCCTGTGTTCCTCGATCAGCGACACGATCTTGCGCGGCACGAACCGGGCGGTATAAACCACCCTCGCCCCGATCCGTAATGGCAGCAGCGTCAGCACCGTCAGCCCGAAGCTGTGGAACTGAGGGAGCACACCCAGGAACGTGTCGGCCTTGGTGATGTTGGCGTGCTGAACCGCGGCCTCGGCGTTGGACTGGATGTTGCCGTGGGTCAGCATCACCCCCTTGGGCCGCCCGGAGGTCCCTGAGGTGTACAGCAGCACAGCCAGCTCGTCGTCACCTGGATTCGGCGGCCAACACAGCGGGGGCAGCCCCTTGAAGCTGACTTTCTCCAGCTCGATGACCTTGATGCCTTCGGGGATGACTTCGGCCCCGCCGATGAACTCGAGCATCTGCGTCGAGGTGATGATCGTATCGATATCACTGTCGCCGATGACGTACTGAAGCTCATCCTTGGCGAGCAGATAATTCAGAGGCACCGGCACCCGCCCGGCGAACCAGCTGGCTAGCAGCGTGATCGGGAACGCCCCGCTGGTCGGCAGCATCACCCCCACGTGCCTGGCCCGGGTGGCCTTTTTGATCTCCCGGGCGACGAACATCGCCCCAGCCAGCAGCTTGCCGTAACTGTAGGTCCGCCTGTCGTCGATGACCGCGACCCGCTTGGGATGCTTCAAAGCCTGCCAGACGATCGGCCGCAAAAGACTCATTGGATATGCCCCATGTGATAGACCTGAGCTAAGAGCATAAACTATATCAGGCATGGCCCGGGGCATGACAAGGGGGCCGGGGATTCAGGGGGTACCGGGGGGGGACTGGCCCGATTTCGCGAACACAAGATCAGGGGAATACGGATATGAACCCAACCATGAACCACCACGTCGGGCGTCTGGCCCTGGCCGTCTTGCTCGTCCTGTCACCGGTCGCCCTCGTGGGCTGCAACCGGATGAACGGGCCGACCCCGACGGAGATGGCCCAGACCCACTACCAGCGTGGCGACTACGCCCGTGCCCAGACCGCCGCCGCCCGCGCCGCCGCGACCGCCGGGGGGACGCAGCGCGACCTGGCCCACTACATGGCCGGGATGTCCGCTTATCGGTTGAATAACTACCCGACCGCCGCGCGGTACCTCAGTGTCGCGGTCAACAGCCGCGACGAAGCGCTGGCCGCCGACGCCCGCTCAACGCTGGGCCTGATCTATTCTACCCAGGGCCGGTACGAGGCCGCGGCTAACATGCTCCTGCGCAGCGCCGATCTGCACACGGGCGAAGACCGCGCCCAGGCGTATTTCTACGCCGGCGTCGCCCAGCAAAAGCTCGGCCGTTGGCCGCAGGCCCGGACCAGCCTGATCCTGTCGCAGCGCTCGACGCGTGACCAGAGCCTGATTCAGCAGATCAATCAGCACCTGGCCGTCACCGGGTACACCATCCAGGTCGGCGCTTTCGCCAACCGGACGAACGCGGACAACACCGCCCGCGCCTACGCATCCAAAGCCAGCCGGGCCGGGCTGGGGAGTGTGCTGGTCACGCCCTCGACCGATAGTGTCGGCCGGGTGGTCAACCTCGTTCAGGTCGGGCGGTACGCCACCTTCAACGCCGCGAACACCGCGCGCGCGAAACTGGGCGATCGCGGGGCCGTGATCGTGCCTCTGCAACGCTGATCGGTTGGATGGGTTTTAGTTGTAGGAGCAGCGGAAGACGATTTGATCCGTCACGACGCGCGCCAACTCGCCGAGTTTGCGGCGCTGGTCGTCGCTGAGGTCTGCGAACTCCATGCCGTAGATGTGCTGGCGGAAACCGGCTTTTTCGATCCAGACCACACGGGCCCGCAGCGTGATCGCCGGCTCGCCCCCATCGGGGTGGACGCCGACTTGTAATTCGTCCCCGATCTCCATGATTGGGCTACCCCGACGCTTGACGCGCATGCCCGAGGCGGACAGGTCCGTGACCTGCCCGACGCAGCACGTGGTCTCTTCGCAGCGCAGCCGGCCGTGGCGTCGGCGTTCACCGTCGGTGGCGTCTTCCATCATCAGCCTGGGGTTGCGGGTGTGCCTCATACCGATGTCATCGGCTGGAGTTGCCGGGTTCTGGCGAGGAATACGGATACACCCCCACGGTGGCAGACAAATCCTGCCGGTTGTAACGGTCAGGCAACCCGGTCGGTCCGATTGTCTCGGTACGACACGTGGGCCGGGTTTTGGGCTTGGTTATCAGGCCGACGCTTTAACGAGCCGGTCGCCGATCCGCTGGATGCCCCGCAGGACGTCGTCGGCCGTCTGGAACGGCGCTTCGGTTTGCGACTTCGGCCTGAGCACCGCCGCGGTCAGTGACGAGATCGCTCGGGCCTCCAGGCTCTGGGGGTCGTAATCCAGCAGGTGTGCAAAATGCGGGTTGTGTGCCGGGTTGTTGATCTGCAACGCCAGGTAGAACGTGTCCACCGCTGGGTCTGCCTTCTGGTGTACACAGGTGAAGGAGTTGTTGGTGACCTGCCCCTTCTCCAGCATCCGCCCGAGCATCCTTTGGATCTTGCTTGTCTTCATCATCTCCCCGAAAAGGCTGGTCAGCATCGGGCTCTGCTCGATGTTCTCGCCGATCCGTGCCGACGACCCGAAGTCCACAAAGCCGACGCCCCTGGGCGTCAGCACGAAGTTGTCCAGGCGCAGGTCCAGGTGCATCACCTGGGCGCTGTTGTGAAGCACCGACAGCAGCTGCGCGCTTTGCTGGGCAAACTCCAGCTGTGACAGCTTCGGCCCGCCGGTGCGCAGCCAGGTCATCGCCAGCCGACGTACAAAACCGTTTTTGTCCTTCTGCACGCCCAGGGCTTTCGGGACGTGGTGGCGGTAAGGCTCCGGCAGTTCGTCCTGGAGGATCTTCAGGATCGCCGCCTCGCGCGTCAGGAAGGTTGGGAACACGTTGTCCACCAGCTTGGCGGTGCGTGTTTGGATGTCGTCTTCATTGCCATCGGGGAATCTTGACCGAAGCCTGTACACCACGTCCGCATACGTCGGCACCTGCTTGCAGACGATGTAGCCGTGCTCGGCACTGGGCTCGGGCACCAGCTGGACCTGATAGGTGAATCGCTCGGTGAGCTGGCCCGGCTGGATCAGGTTGACCTTCCGCGCCGCGAAGTAATGCACACACGTCGACAGCCCCGGTAAACATATCCCCAGCCGGCCGATCCGTGTGTATGAAGCGGGTGTCTCCAGGATGAAGCCTCGCTTCCCGTCGAAGTCCTGCGCGATCCGGCGGACCCGCTTCGCGTCACGGTCGGCGTAGATAAACAAGCCGCCCCACAACAACTTATCAAACACCTCGTCCGGCAGCTTCGGGTCCTGGCCACTGGCAAAGAGGAAGTCCACCGGCGATCCGTCGTCGCCCGCCGTGCTGCGCGCGGAAAGAAAACCAATCATCGCCGGCTGGTACACCCGCCGGAATACCGCGTCGAGCAGCCGATCGCCAAACCCCTGTGGTATTGAAGCCCGCTTGCCTTGATGGTTCTTAGACGCACCGACCACGCCTGACACGGGATGGCCCGCGACCGCTGCGTCGCTCCTGACTTGCTGTGCTGTCATGGTCCGCATCGAAGCCTCGTGCCTAAGCACTCTCAACCCGGCATCGCACCGGGTTACAATCTCCAGGCTCTCGGTTCACCCACATCTTAGCCGCACATGACCATAAAGCCCAGTGTCAGCGTTTGTGGCCCATGTTCGCCGATTCTTCCTTACCCCCCATCGGCCGGATGATGTACGCGACCCCACCGTGCCGCAGCCAGGCCCGTGCAAGTTCCTCGGACCGATAAACAGCCCCCTCGCCGCGTTTTTTACTGGCCGAGTCGTTCATCACCGCGTCACCCTCAGGCGTCAGGCCACGGATCACGACCAGGTGCCCGTTGGTCTGATCCATGACGTTGCTCGGGAACGTCCCCGACTCAAAACGGATCGACGCGATCACCGGTTGGCCCTGCGCGATGTAGGCCTTGACCTGGTCCCACGTGCGGATTCGATCGAGGTAGGTATCGAACCCACGTTCCCCAGCGTACGCCACCGCACGCCCCCAGTTGCCGAAGATCTCGTACTCCGGGTCGTAGATCGCCAGCGCGTTATCGACCATCGCGCCCTCGTCGCCCTGATACCGCATCACCATCGTTACCGATGTCGGCGAACAGATCCGTGGCTTCAAGGCCGGGGGTGCATCCGCTTGTGTGAAAAAAGGCACGTCCAGCGTTCGCGCCCATTCGCCTTGAATCTTTACCGGGCGAGTGAGTTTTGCCCGTTCCGCATCGTCCTTCACTACCCCCGAGTAAACCATTGTCAGGCGGCGCACACTCGGCGTCGATTCGCCATCGACATCAAAACTCTCCAGCACCGCTCGCATCTGGTACGCGTTCGCGGGATATATCAGTTTCAGGTAATCGATATCGACCTCGCCACCCCCGAACGCGATCGTCTGCTTGCCGCGCGGCAGCGTCCGCCCCCACGACCCGATATACAGCCAGGGCGACCAGTCGCCGGTCCCAAAGTCACGTGTGCGGATGAAAAACTTCACGCCGCTATCCCCGGGTGTATCGACATTCCACGACGGCAACACCTCCGTGACCGGGAAGTCGGTCACATACACCGGCGACGTCCACGCGCCGCGCCTTGGATATCGCGGCCCCGGTGGGTCGTCCAGTATCAATGCCCCGTCTTCGGTCGCCGTAACGCGATGCGATTCGCCATCCGACCAGTCCGCCGCCTGATCGAGAACCATCATCCGGTCGACGAAACCCATGGGATTCGTCCGCCAATCGGCCTCGGCGGTGACAGGATCATCGGCTACCGGCGCGGGTTGAGATTCGCAGCCCGCGCCAATCAACAACGCCGACAGCAATGCCAAGGCAACCGCCCAGTGTACATTTCGTTTCAGTAATGCCATATCTGGTTCCACGCGGTCATCCAGTCTTCGGCCACGCTCACCGCTTTGAGCGGGTCCACCAGTTCAACCCCCGGCCGACCCATGAACCGCGTCGCCGTATCTGTCGTCGATAGATGCACGGTGATCGTCGTTGGTTTCTTCGGGACGTAGGGTTGTACACGTTTTTTGGACAAGTTTAACAATGATTGCTTGGCTCCGTCTTCAATCATCTGTCTGGCGCGTACCGGCGGGATCTGTTTGGCGCTGAATCGAGTCAGCCCCTTCTTCACGGACACACACTCAATCCCGTCCCCGATGACCTCGCGTGCCTCCCGGCCGGTCGCCTCGTCACCGGTGACCAGCACGACCGGGCAGCCGTAGTGCCCGCAGAGCGCCGCGTTGATCCCGAACTCGCCAACCTCATCATCATTGAACCACACACTCCGCCAGGTCGTCGTCGAAATCGTGTGACACATCACCCCGTCAGGCGTCCCGGCCCGCGCGTGCATCCCGACCATCAAGGCCGCGTCGCAGCCTTGCTCAAATATCTCCGTGTATCGCCCCCAGGTGTGGTGCGCCACAAACTCACAGTCCGGGTGCAGGTCTTCGGGGATCAGTGAGTTGAACGACATGTCCCCGCCGGCCCCGTGACAATCGACCACAACAATCTCCGTCGCGCCCGCCGCCTTCGCACCGCGCACCGCCGCGTTGATCTCCTGCGTGTAGAGCTTTCGGCCCTCCATATACATGGGGGCGCCGTAGTTCACCCAGTCCCAGGTCACGATCCCGCTGACCCCCTCCATATCCGACATGATGAGCACACGCATGGCACGTCTCGCGATGATGTTGAATTTCCCGCCCCCGGAGTAACCCATCTGGTTTCCGGGCTGAATATCATACCCGCTGATTTCACCGCCCGCGTCCAGGCGTATAATCCCGTTATGGACACACCCACCCTCAACCGTCGTCAGTTCCTCACCACCACCGCCGCGGTCACCGGCTCGCTCGCGTTGCCCGGCATCACCACGCCGGCAAACGCATCTGACACGCCTGCCACGCAACCGTCATCATTCGACTTCATCCACCTCACCGACATGCACGTCACCACCCGTCGCAAGGGCGACCAGGGCTACCGCACATGCGTTGAATCGGTGCTCGGCATGAATAACAAGCCCGCCTTTGCACTGATGGGTGGCGACCTCGCGTTTGATGGGCTCTACACCCCCAAAGATAAATACATCGAGCAGGTCCGGCTATATAAAGAAGTATCCGACGGGCTGGGGATGCCTTACTACAACTGCATGGGCAACCACGACGTCCTGGGCTGGAGCGGTCGACGCAAGGTCGAAACCACCGACCCGGACTTCGGCAAGAAGTACATCATGGACGCGCTGGAATGGGAGAAGCCCTACTACAGCTTTGATCACAACGGCTGGCACTTCGCGGTTTTAGATTGCATCTACCCGACGAACGAAGACCACGGCCCCGGCTACGAGCCGCGCATCGGCGACGAACAACTCGAATGGCTCGCCTACGACCTGGGTTCCGCAGGTGATCGCCCGAAAGTCGTGATGACCCACATCGCCGCCTTCTGCAACCGCGCACAAACCAAGGGCGACCCCAGCATCCCCGGCATGCCCCCGGGTGTTGTTCTGAAAGACACCTATCAACTCCAGCAGGTCCTCGAACGTCACCACGTCAAGGCCGTCCTGCAGGGCCACACCCACCGCCCCGAGGAGTTCCGCTGGCGGGGCGTCTGGTACATCACCAGCCCCGCCGTCAGCGGCGCCTGGTGGGCCGGCGACTTCACCGGCGCAGGCCCGGGCTACACCGTCTTCCACTGCGCCGCCGACGGCGAACTCACATGGGGCATGCACCAATACGCCTGGGAAGCGCAGCTCGAACCGGAAGATGATGGTGAGCGTAGAAGGAACGCGGAGGCACAGTCGAAACGGGAAAAACAAGCACAACTTCTTGAGTTGGAACGTGCTGGTCGATGACCGCAGGCATACATATTGTTATGAAGTTAGACAACGAAATACCCGGAGGTTTCAATGGCTACTTTCTTTCCATCACGTCAGACACCTGTTCCAGATAACACCGACTCGGTTTACGGTGGGCTCATCAAACTAATGATGATCATTGGCGGGTACGGCCTCCTTGCTGTCCTCGGGTTCTCTCTGCTCCTGCCCGCACTGGGTAACGCGCGTGAGCAGGACTCGAAGCAGCGAAACACGACTCAGGTTCGGGGCATTGTTCAGAGCCTGGTTACATACGCCATGGGGAACAAGGAAAGGATGCCCGGCACCACCAGCAAGGGCTTTATCCTCCAAGACGATGGCACGGATGATTCCTTGACTGGCCGATCAGGGCACGGGGCTGCCGTGGAGGCACGTTACTGGCTGCTGTTGGACAACAACATGTTTACCGGCGAATACATCATCAGCCCGGCCGAAACCAAAACCGCGTGGACTACCGGACAAGTCACGTCGGCCAACTATTCGTTTTCTCTTTTGAATATCCACAGTGATGGTAATGTTCTTGATCATGAAAAAGTCCGCCCCGATCAGCACGGCCGAGCACGTGAATGGAAGGCGAGCATCAACACCGGGGCCGTTCTAATTTCTGACCGCGCCCGCGCTCCCGATGGCCGCATCGGGGACAACTACGATACTATTTTCAGTGTTCATTCGAATGAAGACCACAATCAGTGGGCAGGTAGTCTGGGGCGGGGCGACGGTAGCGCAACATTCCGATACGTGGATGTCCATGACACCAAATACGGCAGCTACCCACGCATCGAAAACGACCGCCTGTTTTCACTCGATCAAGACAGCAGTCGTAATATTGATGTGGTGACTGTACCGGACAACCCATGGGGTAGAGAATCCAACGCCCTGCTCGGCTACACCTCCGTAGGCTACGAAGACGGCGATATCGCCAGCGACTGATTCGTGCGCTAAAACAGAAACATCCTCAAAGAAAAAGCCCAAGGCTATCGCCCTGGGCTTTTATTGTTCATTCAGTTGTTGTCTGCTTATTTAGATCAATCCACGTTCTTCCAACGCGTCCAGTAGGGCCTGCACCGACTCTTCGATGCTTAGCTCGTGGGTCTTGATGGTGATCTCGGCGTTCTCGGGGGCCTCGAAGGGGGCGTCGATGCCGGTGAAGCCC
>JAJDCW010000175.1 GCA_029260635.1 Phycisphaeraceae bacterium
GGTGCATGAGCCGGGCGATCACGCTGGCGGAATCTAACGGGATCGGGTGTGTGGCGTTGCGTAACACCAACCACTGGGGGCGTGCCGGGCATTACGGCTGGCAGGCCGCCGAGGCAGGCTGTCCGGCGATCTGCTGGACCAACACGATCCAGAACCAACCCGCATGGGGAAGCAAAACCGACGCGATCGGGAACAACCCGTTGGTCATGGCGGCACCGGGCATCGATGGACAGCACCTTGTCCTGGATATCGCGATGAGTCAGTTCTCGATGGGACGGCTTCACACACACAAGATGACCGGCGAGCCGCTGCCGGTGGCGGGCGGCGTTGATAAGCACGGCAACGCCACCACCGAGGCCGCCGCGATCCTCGACGGCGGGCACGCTTGGCCGATGGGCTTCTGGAAGGGCTCGGGCCTTACGATCCTGCTGGACGCGCGGGCCGCCAGTCTTTCTGCCGGCAACGACACCGCCGACATCACTGCAAAAAAACAAGGCGACCACGGCCCAAGCCAGGTCTACCTCGTTTTCCAACCGAACAAACTTGGTGGCCGCGACGCGACACAACGAACCGCCGCGCTGATCCAGCACCTAGCCGAGACCAATCCCGACAGCCGATACCCGGGTCGGGCCGCGCTGAAGAACCGCGAACGCAGCACCACTGAGGGCATCTGGGTGGATGACAATGTCTGGGAATCACTTGAAGCGAAATTAAACCACTAGCGCCCCTACGCCAACTATTGCATTCATGTTTAGCCGCCGCGGCCACGCGGCGAACCATGAACGTGCCCACTTAATAATAGAACAGGTGTCTGCATCCCTGACAGACAACCCTCGCGCAACATATTTTGAATACCGCTAAGACGCAATGCCGCGCCGAAGCCCAACGCAACACGCCAACAATAACACCGTCGCAGTAGCGGGTTCGGGCACGATCGGTGAAACCTCGCCCGGGGGCGGCGTGCCCGCGTTCCAATTGGCGAGGACCGCGTTCAGGTCGTCGATCCCGACGAACCCGTCGTTGGTCGTATCGCCCTGCCATTCATCGCCCGGTGTTACGGGCCGGTTCCAGCGAGCCAGCACCAGGTTCAGGTCATTGATCCCGACAAACCCATCGGCATCGAAATCGCCGGGGAGCAGAGGGCTCGTGTAAGCCGCCGACGCGTCTACGACAATCAGTCCGTTCTCGGTATCACCGATCAGGACCTTGTCGGTCCCCAGAAACGGGAATATACCCCAGGCCCCGGCGAAACCGGACGGCTGACCGGTCGTGCCCGGCAGAGAATCGTACGCTCCGATCAGGGGTGCGGCCGATGGGTCTTCCAGGTCAAAAATCATCAGCCCCGCCTGGTACCAGGAGACGTACAGCTTGTTATCCGCGATCACCGGGTTGTGCGGCGTTTTGGAATTGATGCCAAGCGTGCTGCGCGTGATCGTCTTCAGCAGCACCGGGTTGTCCGGGTCGTTTTCCTGATCGATGTCCGAGATGTCGTAGATCCGTAACTCGCCGTTGTCTCGTTCCTGCGCCACGACGAGTGTGTTCCCATCCGCGGTCGGCCAGTTGCTGTGCGTCCGCGCGCCCGTGGTGAATTGCTTCAGCAGCAGCGGGTCTTGCGTGCCGATGTTGGTAATATCATAGATGTTCGTGGTCCCGCCGGTCGTGGTGCTGGAGCCTTTGCTGGACGTGTACAGCCGGCCGTTCATCACCGTGATATCGTGGACCGCCTCGCCGGGCGTATTCAGGATGATATTCCGGACGAAGAACGGGTTCGCCGGGTCGCTGATGTTCAGCACCTTAACCGCCGCGTTGTGGTTGTCCGCCTGATAGACGTAGTCCCCGTCCAGGGAAACGTTGTGGATGTCGTTGAACCCGCCCTGCACGGAGGTGACCCGCTTGATCAGCGTGGGGTTGGCCGGGTCGGAGATGTCGACGATGTGCAGGCCCTGCCCGTCGTCGCTGGCGAAGTAACCCACGCCGTTGCGTGTCTTAACGTCCTTGAAGTTCCCGCCGGTGTAGGTGGCGACCAGCGTGGGGTTCGTCGGGTCTGCGATGTTAAAGATGCGCACGCCGGTGGTCTGGAACGACCCCAGGTAGGCGTGGTCCCCCTCGGCCCAGACGTCGGCGTAACGGCCCACCCCGGTCAGCGGGTCGTTGCTACCCTGGAACGAGACGTTGAAATTCAGTTCGGCGGCCGACGTCGTCGCGCAGGCCGATAACACCACCACACACAACCCGGCATGGCCCATGATTCGACTAGATTTTATGGCACGCCACAGGGTTACGAAGCAGGGTCGCGGATACAACATGGCATAACTCCAGGATATTTTTTAACCGCCGCAAGAAAGATACTTTACCACGGGGGGTGCTCTATACAACCCCAACTCACCCCCTCGTTCGATAGAAGTGAAAACAGGGGGTTTATTAGCGCAAAGCCATAAACAGGCACTCCACGGGGAAAACAGGCACTTTTTCCTCAATCTCGACTTTTTACGCATTGCGTTCCGTTCAACCGTGATAAAATAGGGGGCTGGAAACAATGTGAAATGGTAAAGATGAAGAAGAGGAATCAGGCAAGATGAGCGAAGCAGAAATCGTCCGGGAACTACGTGATCAACACAACACCGACACCCCAAGCAACGGCCAGAACGGCAAGCAGCGCTACTCCGAAGCACACCGATCCGAGGGGATGAAGCAAATCATCGCCGAGGCCGGGCTCGACCCCAGTAGTTCCGATGCACGCCGCCTCTGCGAGATGGTCCACACCGCGATCAAGCTCCAGGCCGACGGCGCGGACGACGGCGAGCTCAAACTCGTCAGCCGGAGCATCAAAGAGCTGCGCTACGCACTCAAGGTCTTCCGCCCTTACCAGGAGACGTCGAAGATCTCGATCTTCGGTTCGGCGCGCACGCAGGAAGATCACCCCACCTACCAGGCCGCCCTGACCTTCGGAAAGATCATGGCCGAGACCGGCTGGATGGTCATCACCGGCGCGGGCGGCGGGATCATGGCGGCGGGCAACGGGGGCGCGGGACGCGAGGCCTCATTCGGGGTCTCCATCCGGCTGCCCTTCGAGACCAACGCCAACCAGCACATTGTCGGCGACCCCAAGCTCATCAACTTCCGCTACTTCTTCACGCGCAAGCTGATGTTTATGTGGCAGTCCAAGGCCGTCGCCCTGTTCGCCGGCGGGTTCGGCACGCAGGACGAGGGCTTCGAGGCGCTCACGCTCGTGCAGACCGGCAAGGCCCCGACAATCCCCATCGTCATGGTCGACGCACCGGGCCTGACCTACTGGAAACGCTGGGACCAGTACGTCCGCGAGGAGCTGCTGACGGCCGGCCTGATCAACGAGGAGGACCTGAACCTCTACCGCGTCTACGACAACCCGCAAGAGGCGGCCCAGCACGTTATAGACTTCTACCGCAACTACCACTCCCAGCGGTTCGTCAAAGACACCCTGATTTTCCGGATGCAGCGCCCGTTGCGCGATGAGCAGGTCGAAGCACTCAATGAAGAGTTCGCCGATCTGGTTAAGGAGGGCAAGATCGAGCAAGGCGGCCCGATGGAGCAGGAACAAAACCACCTGGAACTGCCCCGCCTGTATTTCCACTTCGCCAAACGGGCTTACGGACGACTACGCATGATGGTCGACCGCATCAACGAGATGGACAAACAGAACGCGCAGTGAGTTTCTAATTAAAGGGCACCTCTAAAAATACACAGGATGAGGTGTCCACCGGTCTCCGCTAAGTCGCAAGCGGCTTTTGCGCTGGGGCAATCGAATAATTAGAGGTGCCCCAAACACGACCCGGTGCCGCTTGCGGTTTAGCGGTTTTTTATTGCGCCAGATGGTGCAGGAATATCCCCGCCGCCACCGCGACGTTCAGCGAGTCAACCCCGACGGACATCGGGATGCAGACCTTGTGGTCGCACAGATCTACCCAATGCGGCTCCAGTCCATCCGGCTCGTTGCCAAGCAATACCACCACGCCGGACGATCCCTCCGGCCGGTTGAATGTTCTTAAAAGCTGGGAATCTTCATCAAGTGTCGCGGCGACCAGCGCCATCCCCTGCGCGTCTTTGAGCTTCTTCAGGTCATCGGCTAGATGTTCTGAACGTACGATCGGCAGGCCAAAGACCGAACCCATCGACACGCGGATCACCCGCCGGGTGAACGGGTCACAGCCGATTTCACTGAGTAACAACCCATCCGCACCGAGCCCGTGTGCCGCCCGCGCGATCAGGCCGAGGTTCTCCGCGTTGCGGATCTCGGGCAGGCAGACAAGCGTCTTGGCTGGCAGCAAGGCATCTACACCCGCAGCGTCTGGCCGAACCCCACACGCC
>JAJDCW010000176.1 GCA_029260635.1 Phycisphaeraceae bacterium
AACCGGGCACGAGGGTGAAACGCATTGGATGATGTACCTCTACGAGGTCACACGCCCCGTGTCGGTCGAGCCCGGCGAGATGGATGAGGGCTTACTCGAATGGCACGACACCGCGGAGATCTCAGGCCTGAACCTGCCCCAGACCGACCTGGAAGTCATCTGGCCCTTGTTCTGGCGTTACCGCGGGCGATTTTTCGCCGCGCACATTGATTGCAGGGGCGACTTGTTGCGCTGGCGTATTGAGCAGCCCGCCGCGGATGCAGGGCCCTGGCAGGCATCCACACGGTGAAGAAAGAATAAACCTCATACTGTTTTATAAAAAGTAATCCCGCCATTCTCTATTAAAAAAATTGAAACTATTCTCTAAACGGTCGTCATCAAAAAACTGCCAAAAATCTTCCCGCCAGCTTGTAATGATTCTAGAATGTACCTAAAATATGGCCGGGTTCCGTGGGGGTGAAATTTTCATCGTTCGACAGACAGGCAAGGATTCCCATTAGACATAATCGTTCCGTGCTGCGCGCGTGACGCCTATCTTCAAGATTCAGAAGGAAAACCAGTGAAAACGTACTCAGCGGACAGCTCATCCGGGGCTATCGTACCTTGGCGTGAGGGCAGTGCGGCGTATGCGGACCAGCTCAAACGCGAGTTGGGGACCGACGGCGTGGTGCTGGGCATCATCGATCCCGCAACGCCCGCCGCCGACGCCCTGCTGGCTGTCCAAGGGGCCAAAGGCGCGGACGTCTCGGCCTGGTGTGACAAAGGCTTCAAGTCCGACACACTGCTGCGCGATGCCCGTAAAAAGGGTGTTTCGGTGGGTAAAACCGCCAAAACCACCGGCCCCGCACTGCCCGCGTCCCGTCACGCAGCCGTCTTCGTACAGCACGCCTCGACGGGTTCGTCTCGATCATGGTACATGGCGATCAGCCGGAAAAAAGCCGCCTTCTCTGACATCGAACTCACCCAGGGCCAACTGGCGCTGAGCATGATCCGCGCCCAGTTCGACCACACCGGTGAACCCGACCTGGGCCGACTGATGCTCGGTGAGGATAACCGCCTCATCCACGCCGACCCGCGCAGTGAAACACTGTTCCTCGAAAAACCCGACGTGCTTGCCGACCTGGCCGAACAACTCCAGCCTGTCGCCGCTCAGCGGTGGGAGGGCCTGGATGACCAGGACTTTCACGATCTGACGCTCAACCTAGGCGGGCAAGCCACCTGGGTCCGCTTCTACCGCGGAAGGGCCGGCCGTGGGATCGACCAACGCCACTTCTATATCGAGCTGCGCCCCTCGGCCAAGGACGACCTGCCCGCCGTCGGGCTGGTCGAGGATGAACGCGTCTCCCTGGCGATGGGCTACATGAGTGACCACTTCGTGGACACCCCCGGCCTCAACGAATTGGCTGACTACATCGAAGCCAGCCCGTTCCACTTCCACCGACTCTTTAGCCGGGGGGCACAGATCAGCCCCAAGCACTACCTGCTTAGAACCCAACTCCAGCACGCCAAATGGCTGCTCCGGGCCTCACGCAAGCAGATCGGTGAAATCTCCGGCCTAAGTGGCTTCGCCAGCCACGGCCACTTCACCGCGACCTTCCACAAAATGGTCGGTGAAAGCCCCTCCAGCTACCGCGAGAAGTATTAGCCTGGACATTAAAACGTGTTGGCAGGGCCCCAACGCCGGGTCTAAGCGCACCGACGGCCCGGGCACGGTTGATTGCGAGCTAGACCCGATGTCATGGGGGGTTGTGCTTTCGGGATTATCAGCCGTTACCGCCAAGGGGACTCAACTGCCACGCCCCGTCCCGCCGACACTGACACTGCGCTGGCTTGTTATCCGCTGGCGGTTTATCGTATACCCAGAACACGGACGGGCCCGCCGCCTGGCCGGACCCGAAACGATTGAAAGGACACGACCGATGCCTCGATCCAACCGTACATTCAGCCTGCTGCTGGCCCTGACCCTCGCCCTGACGACCTTCGGCTGCTCCAACAACAAGCACACGTTCGTCAGCACCGTCCACCGGCCGACCACCGTCTCGCTGCTTGATACCAATCAGAACCAGTCCGTCTGGGAGATGGACATCCCGGTTAACCACCACCTCGAACTGGCGCTGGACAACAGCAACAGCACCCTGGCCGAATCCGGTGCGCCGAGCTGGGCCGATTGGCGGCTCTACCGCAGCGATAACCAGCCGGTGAACGTCGGCGGCAAACACAAGGGCACTTTGGTCCGCAGTGACCGGATCGACCTGACCGGGACACAGGTGCGTATCGGTGTGCATATCCGCCCGGCGCCCGAGATGCCCGGCTCGCTGAGCGCCGCGCCCGTGCCCGTGATGGACACCCCCGAATCCGTCGCCGCCGAGGCCGCCGCCGAAGCCAAGGCTCAGAGCAAAGCCGCCGAGTCCGAGACCACCGACCAGGTGATCGAAGAGGCCGAGCAAGCCGTCGAAGAAGCCGCCGAGTCGATGGACGAAACCGACAAGGCCGTTAAGTAATACGCCGCGCCCGGTGACCCACCCGGACACCAGGCCGTACATGAGGTGCATCAGCCATGCAGCGTACCGCCCGGTACAGCCCGCTGTTACCCGCACTGCTCGCGGTCGTGGTCTGCCCCGCGCTTGCGCAGCAGGACGATCGGGCACCGATCTGGCATCCGGTCGATCAATCCGTCAGCGACCTGGACCTCCGCGCGGGGACCGGCACCATCGTGCTCGCCACGGGCGGGGCGGTCGCAGACTCCACCGGTGGACCCGACGTGGTCGCGGCTTCGTTCGGCGCTCTCGTGGGCGGGGGGGCCTTCGGCGCGGCCGGCGCGCCCATC
>JAJDCW010000177.1 GCA_029260635.1 Phycisphaeraceae bacterium
AGGAGGCGGGCATCGTCGAGCAGGCGGGCCAGCCCGGTCGGATCACGGTCGCTACGAATATGGCCGGACGTGGCACAGACATCAAGCTAGGCCCCGGCATCGCGGAAGCGGGGGGGCTGCACGTGATCTCCACGGACCGCAACGAGTCCGGGCGGATCGACCGCCAGCTATACGGCCGGGCAGGTCGGCAGGGCGACCCGGGTTCCGCCATCGCGTTTGTCAGCCTCGAAGACGAGCTGGTGCGCAAGTATGTACCGGGTGCGAGCCGCCGCGCCGCCGCGCGGCTGGGCGACCGTGAATCATCCAGTTCTCGGATGTACCGCCTGTTCCGCAAGGCCCAGGCCCGCGCCCAACGTTTGGCACGCCGGCAGCGTAAGAGTGTGCTTAAGAGTGACGACTGGATGGAAGAAAACCTCGGTTTCGCTGGCCGCGAGCACTAGCGCAACACCATACATACAAACACGTTAGAATATACACCCGGAACGTTTGGGTTCTAAAAAGACGATCCCGAGGGTTATTTTCTGTCACAGCTGTTCGGTTCCTGCGTCTGGTTTGTTGAAGCCAATTAAGGAGACCGACTCATGACTCAGCTACATAACGATATCGAACTGTGCCAGGCCGTCCGCATGGGGCAACGCGACGCCTTCCGCCGGGTGGTGGAACGCTATCAGGGCCTGGTGACGAGCATCACCTACAACGCCACCGGCGACATCCCGATCAGTGAGGACCTGGCGCAGGACATCTTCCTGCAGGCCTGGCGCAAGATCGGGTCGTTGAAGGTCCCCAACAAGCTGGCGGGCTGGCTCTGTGCGATCGCACGCAACCGCGTCCGTGACTGGCTGCGACGGAAGCACACCGACGTCGGGCGTCAGGCGGTATCGCTGGTCGATGCGGTGCCACCTACGGCCACTGAGCCGGGTCCAGAAAATCACATGGAAAGGCAGGAGGAGTCGGCGCTGGTCTGGCGTGCGATCGAATCGATCCCCGGCGACTACCGGGAGGTATTGATACTGCATTACCGTGAGCAGGCGGACGCCGCCGAGATAGCCCAGTCGCTTGAGATCAGTGAAGCCGCGGTGAGGCAGCGCCTCTCACGTGCGCGGGCGATGGTCAAGCAGGAAGTTGCGGGGGTTGTTGAGCGAGGCCTGCGCAGCACGCGTCCTTCACAGGCATTTACGGTTGCGGTCATGGCGTCGCTGTCGGCGGTGACACCCTCGGTCGCCACCGCGGCGGTTGGCAGTGGTGTGGCGGCCAAGTCGTCGGGTTTTTTGCTGTCGACGAGCATCTTTATAGGCCCCGTGCTCGGTCTGCTCGGGGGGATATACGGCACATGGCTGAGCATCAAGCACACGGACTCCTCCACCGAGCGGAGATTCATGGTGCGTTTCGCCTGGGCGATCTGGCTGATGATCATCGTGTTCCTGGCGGTGTTAATGGCGGCGCCCGTCTTGTTACAGGACCGCTTGAGTACGGCGGGTTTCCTCCTGGCCGAGGCCGCGATCATTCTGGCCTATATCGTGGTGCTTGTCCCGATGATTCTCTGGGGCAACAAGCGACAGAAAACCATACGGCAGAAACAGGGCTCACCCGAATTAGGCCTGGTGATGCGCCACGCCTGGGCCACGCCCAAAGGTGTCTACGGCGGTCTGTCGGTCGCGGTCTTCGGGTCGATGGCGTGGATGGTCGTGTTTGCCATGCAGGCGGGGGACTGGTTGACGGCCGTGCTGGTGACGGCGGCTGCGATTGGCATCGTCGTGCTGAGTGCCGAGATCATGAAGCGGTACGGCGACAAAGCCACCCGCGCTGTCTTGTGCGGCCTGACCGGCGCGATCTGCGGTGTGACTCTACTGGTCCTGGATACCCGGCTGTTCGAGTGGATCGGTCAGTTCGGCGGTCGAACGGCCGCTGAGGTTAAGGCCGACCTGCCGCCTTGGACCTTGATGGTGCTGACGATCTCGGCGTTCGTCGTGGTCATGGCCGTGGTTAATCTTAGCCTGGTCTCGAAGCCCCGGGGCCACGCTAGTCAACGGTCGTAAGGCTACGCATCCGCACCGGGAACCCGGCGATGAGTTTCGCGTCCGGGTTCTCGATGGTGAAGACGCAGCGGACGGTCTCGCTGGCCGTGTCGATGATCCGGTAGACGTGCTTGAGTCTGCCCGGCAGGGTCTGGTTGATCGGGTCGCCCGCGTCGAGTTGGTAGACGGCACCGATCTTCAGATTATCGAACACACTCACCGGCAGGTTGATGTGCGCCTCCAGCGGGTCCAGCAGCGCGACGGCCAGCACCGGGTCGGTCTGGGTCAGCGTTGCGCCGGGCTCTGCGTTGCGCTCGATGACTTCCCCATCAAACGGGGCCAGCAGACGTAGCCGCTTCAGGCGTGCCTCTTCCAGTTCGAGGTTCGCCCCGGCCAGGGCCTTACGGTCGTGCGCGATCTGAAGGTCGGCTTCGGCCTGGTCTTTTTGCAGCTGCGCCCGGCGGACCTCCCACTCGCTGGCGGCGTCTCTCTGAAAAGTAATCGTCGCGCGGTCCAGCAGTATAACCGCCTCGTCCAGCGCAAACTTCGCACGGTTGATCTCGGCGACACTGTCTTTCTGGAGTTTGGCCGACGCGACGACGACGAGCTGCTCCGCGTCGTCCATCTGGGCCAATAACTCGCCGGCCGTCACGGTGTCGCCCTCCTCGAAGTGGATCGCGGTCAGCTTGCCGTCGATCGGAGCGTTGAGGACGACCTGCTTGCTGGGGTACGCGATCCCCTCGAAGCGTGACAGGTCCGGCCCGGCAGTGTCGCCGCTCTGCGCCGGTGAGAGCATGACCGCGCCGACAAGGACCACCCCGGCGGCCAGCGAGATAGTGGTGATTCGCTTCATCATGTGTCTACGCGGTCGGGGTTCGCTCATGTTCGGTTCCTTCGGTCGAGGTCGTGTCGGCGGTTTGTTCGATCGGACGCGGCCTGCCGTGCCACAAGTAATACAGCACCCCGGCGATATCATCAAAGATCACCATCACGCAAGGTAACACGATCAGGATCAGCACCGTTGCGGAGATCAGCCCCATCGCGATCGAGATCGCCATCGGGATCAGGAACTTCGCCTGGAACGAACGCTCGAGGATCAGCGGGGTCAGCCCCAGCACGGTGGTGATCGTGGTCAGCAGGATCGCGCGCAGCCGGGCCTTGCCCGCGGCGACCATGGCGTCTCGGACGGGCTGGCCCTTCTCTCGCATCCTGTTGTAGAACTCGACCAGGATCAGTGAGTCGTTCACGACGATCCCCGACAGGGCGACGAACCCGATCAGGCTCAGGAACGTCAGGTCGTAGCCAAGCAGCAGGTGGCCCCAGATCACGCCGACCAGCGAGAATGGTACGACGAGCATCACGACCAGCGGCTGGAAGTAGCTGGAGAACAACCAGGCGAGTATGACGTAGATCATCACCGACGCGGCCATAAACCCAAGCGGAAGCGAGCCGAAGGCGTCCGCCATCTGCTGTTGTCGGCCGGCCATCTCGATCGTGACGTCCGGGTAGTTGGCTCGCACCTTGTCCAGTGGGCTCGGGCCTGTGACCTCGGAGCGCAGGCCGAACCAGCCGGCCTCCTCGGTCGGTTCGCTGGTCAGCTTCGACGTGATCGTCTCGGGGCTGATCCCCGGCGCGACGCTGGCCTCCAGCGTGATGGCGCGCTGGCGGTTGAAGCGGTTGATGGTCGCGTAGGTCAGGCTCTCGGTGAAGTCGGCGACCTGATCCATCGGGACGGGGATACCCGTCGGGCTCACCAGCCAGGCGTTCTGGATCGCGTACAGGCTCCGCCGCGTCGCCTCGTCGGCGCGGACGCGCACATCAATATCTTCCTGGTCGGCGGCGAAGACGTGGGCGTCGATCCCGTAGAGATAGCCACGCACCTGCCGGGCGACCTCCTCGGTGGTAAACCCCAATGCGTCACCCTCGGGCTTGACGCGGGGTTTAAGCTCGACCTGCCCTACGTCGTTGTTGTCGGAGATGTCGTGCACGCCCTGATACGAGGCGAGGCAGGCCTTGAGGTCTACGATGGCGGCTTCGAGCCGCTCCGGTGAATCGCCGCGGACCCGCAGCGTGATGTCTTTCCCGGCCGGGCCGCCCTGGATCTCCGAATAGGTCACGCGTTCGGCATCGTCGATCTTGCCGTCCAGCCCTTGCCGGATCGACTCGATGACCAGCTTTGATTCCCGGTCACGCTGCTCGGTCGGCTTGAGCTCGACAAAAATCTGGGCGACGTGGGGCGCGAACGCCTCGGCCGCGCCGGTGTCGACGTTGGCACGCTGCCCGATCACCGAGCCGATCCCCAGAAACTCGTCCTGCGCCATCGCGACCGACTCGATCCGCCCGACCACCTCGTTGGTCTGTTCGATCGGGAAGCCGATCGGCATGTTGATGTCGATGATGATGGTTTCCGAGTCGCTCGAAGGCAGGAAGTTGAACACGACGTGCCCACCCTTGACCATGCCTAGGGAGATCATGAGGACACACGCCGCGCCACCGATGGCGATGTATCGGAAGTGAAGCAGCGTGGCGATGAGTCGGCCGTACGCCGGGATCAGCCGGTCCCGGACGAGGTGGTCACGCCAGGCCTCGACCTGACGGACCCTGCTCACGCTCTTGCCGGGCTTGGATTTGTCCCGCTTGGCCAGGCTGTGGCCCATGTGGCTGGGCAGGATCAGCAGCGACTCGATCAGGCTCATGATCAGCGCGCAGGCCACGACCATCGGCAACGCGCCCAGCAGGTCGCCGATCTGCCCGCGGATGAACGTCAACGGCAGGAATGCGACCACGCTGGTCATCACCGTCGCCACCACCGGCCAGGCGACCTGGTCGGTCCCGTTGATGGCCGCCTCTAATGAAGGCTCACCGCGGTCGTGACGCGCCTGGATATTCTCCGCCACCACGATCGCGTCGTCGACCAGCAGGCCAAGCACGACGATCAACCCGAACATCGTCAGCAGGTTCAACGTCACATCCAGCCATGACATCAGGACCAGTGTCCCCATGATCGCGGTGACCAGCCCGATGCCGACCCACATGGCGACGCGCCAGTTCAGGAAGATCAGCAGGGTCGCGAAGACGAGGATCGCGCCGTACTTCGCGTTGCGTAGCAGCAGCTCGAGCCGGCCTTCCACAAAACGGGCCAGGTCGGTGTTGGTGACCAGCGAGGCTCCAACAGGGATCGGGTTCTGGGTTGATACACCCAGCTCCCAGGCCTTGAGCCTTTCCAACCCGCCCATCTTGTCCTTCATCGTCGGGATACGGGCCACCAATCTCTCCGAGAAGGACGCGGGCTCGAACGGTTTGTCGTTCTGCCCATCGACGTAGGCGCGCACCATCTCGGCGATCTTGACGATGTCCTGCTCGCCGACCTTGAAGACCGTAAGGTTGGTCGCGGGCTGGCCGTTGAAGCGGTAGTAGAGCTGCTCATCGACGAAGGCGTCGGTCACGTCGGCGACGTCCCCCAGCTTGACGCTCCGGCCCCGCGTGTCTGACCG
>JAJDCW010000178.1 GCA_029260635.1 Phycisphaeraceae bacterium
TAAGCGTTTCGATCAGAACCTCGCCAGGACCGATCGTTGGCCTCTCTGTGCCACAGACCTGAACGCCCAGGGGCTCGTTGAAGATAACAGCCTGCATGATTACGGGGCCTTGTTTGGGGAACGATATTGGTGCATCATACCCCTAACCCATCACGCTGTGCTATCGGTATCCGACACCTTTTCTGGCCCCGACCACAAAGTGTGTGCATGTTAAACATCACGCTTACATCGACGCCGGGTGTCAGAACGGATGTCCATACCGATCGGGCTATCAACACACTTTGCCCTTCGGGTCAAAGTGTGGCACCCGGCCGTTGGTTATGCAACTGACCCGCTCCAGTAAACTTGATCCAGAATATGTGAGAGAGTCCATCCTGCTGTAGGCCGGAAAGGATTTCCAGTGCGGAGAAAAAAGGGGGCGTGAGTCGATCTTGGTCTGGCCCTTTCGCTTCTATTTTTCCGTCAGATGCGGCCTTGCGATCAGGGTTTGGGTGTCGCGACGTCGCCCATGTGCATCAGGGGGAGGGGCATGGGGGAGTCGGAGTTTAAGAAGTAGACCTTGGCGGCCGGGTCTTTGGAGATTTCCTGAAGGGCTTTGAGCGCTTCGAGTTGGATGTAGGCGGGGTTGCCGGAGATCGCCTCATTGATCTTCTCGATCTCGTAGGCCTGGGCGTCGGCGAGGAGGACACGTTGCTTGGCCTCTTGTTCGGCGGCTTCACGCTTGGCCTCGGCCTCGGCGACGAGTTGCTGCTGCTCGGTACGGAAACGATCGAGCTCGGCCTTCTGGCGTTCGGCTTCCTGCTCGCGTTCCTTCTTCCGCTCAATCGCCTGGTTAATAAACTGCGGCAGGGTGATATCACGGATCAAGACTTCGGTGACCACCAAGCCGTTTTCTTCCAGCGATTCCTGCAGCGATTCCATCAACGCCATCTGGAGTTGGTTCTGTGTTTCCTCCAGGAAGAAGTCCTCGGCCCGCTTGATGGTCTTGCCCTGTTCGCGCAGGACCGAGCGGAGCTTGGGGACCAGGTGGACGGCGATGACCTGCTCGACCGAACCGGTGTTTGCCAGGATCGTGGGGGCCATGTCGGCCTTGATGCGGTACTGGACGGAGACGTCGATTTTGGTGGTGAGCTGGTCTTGGCTGGGGACCTCGGCGGTCTCCATGTGGGTCTTCTGTCGGGCGTCGTAGTCGGACCAGCGGTACAGCGGGTTGACCGGGAAATGCAGGCCCGGCTGGTAGGGCTCTTGAATCACCTTGCCGAACAGCGTCGCGACGGAGACGTGGCCGGCGGGGACGCTCTTGAAAAGCCAAGACGACAGCAGGCCAATCACGATCAGCAGCACGGCGACAGGTATGAGTTTGGTGGAGTTATTCACGAGGGGATCCCTTATGTTTGGATCGATGCAGAGGTCTTGGCAGGTGATGGTTCAGCACAGCCTACCAGAATCCTGAGGGGACTCGTGGCTCGGGTCCGGGCAAGCGGCCGTGCAAAATCGCAGAAGTGGGGCGGCTACACCTTGGATTTATCGCGTTCGATGAAGGCGTAGGCGTTGTGGTTGTGGATGGATTCGTAGTTGGTGCTGTTGATCTGGTACCAACGGATCCGGTCCTCATCATCCAGGTTGATGGCTAGGTCGCGGACGATGTCTTCGACGAACTTGGGGTTCTCGTAGGCGTCTTCGGTGACGAATTTTTCATCGGGACGTTTGAGGACGGCGAAGACCTGAGTGCTGGCGGCCTGCTCGACGATGCGGAATAGCTCTTCGATCCACATGGTCTTGCCGTCGGCGAAGCGGACTCTGGCCTCGATCTCGCAGCGCTGGTTGTGGGCGCCGTACTTGGAGATTTCCTTGGAGCAGGGGCAGAGGCTGGTCGCGGGGACCTTGACACCCATGACGAAGTCGTCCTTGGCGTTGCTGGAGCACTCGAAGGAGACCTCGATATCGATCTTGCCGACCTGCCCGGTGACGGGGGCGGGCTTGTCGATGAAGTAGGGGAACGTCAGTTCCAGGTGCGCGGTCTCGGCCTCGAGGCGTGATTTGATGTCGTGACAGATGTCCATCAGCTGGTCGGAGCGGATGGAGTCGTGGTGCCGGTTGAGAATCTCCAGGAACCGGCTCATGTGCGTGCCCTTCTGGTCGTGGGGCAGGGCGACGTACATGTTGACGTTGGCGACGGTGTGCTGGCCGCCGCCGGTGACGGGGCAGTGCAGGCGGATGGGGTAGCGGATGTCCTTGACGCCGACCTTGTTGATGGCGATCTTGCGGAGGTCCTGGCTGCCCTGAACGTCTGGCATCGCGGTGGTATTCGGGGAAGTCATGGGGTGTCCTGGCGGTGGGGGAGGCTTGTGCCTGTCTGTGTCCGCAATAGTAGGCAGGCAGGTGGTGGCAGGCAATCCTAGGCGTAATCTACCGGATAAACAGCGATTATATCCTCTTTGCCTATCCAAAGCCATCCGTTCTGACAGCCGGGACGGATCGGTTAGGATACACTTCACGGACGCGAAAGGACGACGAGAAACCCTCATGGCAAGCCAGAAACCCCCGAGTCGATCCAGTGGCTACATCGGCGTGGTCGTGGAGCACGCGGCGTATCGCAGCTTCAGCGAGTTCGCCGCCAACCAGGGCTGGACCCCGGCGGTCAACATCTACCAGGTGGGTAAACTGCTGCACGTCTGTCTGGACCTGGCGGGGATTCAGCGGGACAAGATCGATGTGCGGATCGAGTCAGGCAGGCTGACGGTTAGCGGTGTTCGGCAGGCACCTGAGCCAGCAGGGCAACCACCCGAAACCAAACAGAGCGGTCCGATGAAGATCCTGACGATGGAGATCGATTACGGCGCTTTCCAGCGCGTGATCCAGGTGCCTACCAACGTGGATATGCAAGCGGTGCACAGCGAGTACCGGGACGGGGTGTTATGGATCACGCTGCCGTTGAAGTGACGGCGAGAGGCATTGGCTATTATTCATGCGGGCGATATACCCGTTGATCCCTTTTGAGATAAGAACCTACCTTTGAGTAAGACGACCAAGAAAAAAGTAACCAAGAAGCCCGGCCGCAAGCGCAAGACCGTCAAGAGCCGATCCGCCCCGAAGGCCAAGACACCTGCTGAGGAGTTGATCAACGCGGTGCCTCAGTCGCAGGACGCGATGCCCGCGCCGTTTGATGTGAGCAAGGCGTCGATCCCCGAGGTGCTGCCGGTCCTGCCGGTGCGCGGCAGCGTGATGTTCCCCGGGACGATCGTGCCGTTGGGTGTGGGACGACCGGCCAGCCGGAAGATGCTGGATGAGTCGTTGCCGAAATCCAAGATCATCGCGCTGTTCAGCCAGAAGGACGAGGAGGTCGAGAACCCGACCGCCGACGATCTACACACCGTAGGTACGGCGGCGATGGTGCTGAAGCTGATCCGTCAGCCGGACGACAACATCTCGCTGATCGTTCACGGGCTCGGGCGGATCACGCTCGATAAGGTCACGCAGAGCAAGCCCTACTTCAAGGCACGCGTCTCGACGCCGACGGAGAAGCCCGGGGCCGGCAAGAAGTTCGAGGCCGAGGTCAGCCAGCTGCGCGACCAGGCGCACGACCTGATCGACCTGTCGCCCAGCGCGCCGGAGCAGGCGCTGACGGTGATGATGAATATCGACGACCCCGGCACGCTCGCCGACTTCCTGGGCGCGAACCTGGCGCTGGATGTCGAGCAGAAGCAAGACCTTCTTGAAGAACTGAACATCGCCAAGCGGATACGGATGGTGCATGTCCACCTGTCCAGCCAGCTTGAGATCCTGCGTCTGCAGGAGAAGATTCAGGAGGATGTGCAAAGCTCTATCGGGGACACGCAGCGGCGGTTCTATTTGCGCGAACAGATAAAGGCGATCCAGAAAGAACTCGGCGACGACGATGGTAGTGGGGACCACGCGATCACGCAGCTTGAGAAGAAGCTGGAAGAGGCTGCCCCGCCTGAGAAGGTGATGGAAGAGGCGACGCGCGAACTGGAACGATTGCGTGTGATACCGCCTGCGAGTCCCGAGTACTCGGTCATCACGACCTACATCGAACTGATCGCCGACCTGCCTTGGAACAAGTCCAACGAAGATAATCTTGACCTGCAACGTGCCCGCAAGGTCCTCGACCGTGACCACTACGGCTTGGATAAGGTCAAGCGTCGGCTGATCGAATACCTGGCGGTGCGCAAACTCAACCCCGAGGGGCGCGGGCCGATCCTGTGTCTGGTGGGGCCGCCGGGCGTGGGCAAGACGAGCCTGGGTCAGTCGATCGCGGACAGCCTCGGGCGCGAGTTTGCACGGATCAGCCTCGGTGGTATCCGTGACGAGGCCGAGGTCCGAGGGCACCGGCGTACCTACATCGGCGCGATGCCCGGGCGGATCATCCAGGAACTTCGACGCGCCGGCGCGAACAACCCGGTGATGATGCTGGATGAGGTCGACAAACTCGGGTCGGACTTCCGGGGTGATCCGTCCAGCGCTCTGCTTGAAGTATTGGACCCCAGACAGAACAACGCGTTTGTGGATCGTTACCTCGACGTGCCGTTTGATCTTTCGCAGGTGATCTTCATCGCGACGGCGAACTACATCGGCGACGTCCCCCCGGCGCTGCGCGACCGGATGGAGATCATCGATATCCCCGGGTACACCGATCCCGATAAGCTCATCATCGCCCGGCGGTATCTTGCGCCTCGGCAGCTTAAAGAGAACGGGCTGACCCCCGCCAAATGTAAGTGGCTGACTTCCGGGATCAAGATGGTGATCGAGCATTACACGCGTGAGGCCGGCGTGCGCGAGCTGGAACGGCAGATCGGCTCGGTCTGCCGGGGGGTGGCGGCTCAGGTCGCCGGGGCGAATAACGGGCGCAAACGCAGAAAATCGGTTTCGGTCGATGACGAATTCGTGCGTGAGATGCTTGGGCCCGAAAAATATATCCGGGACCTGGACACGCGCACGGTGTCGCCGGGCGTGGCTCTGGGGATGGCGTACACCCCTTTCGGCGGCGAGGTCCTGTTCATCGAGGCGACCCAGTACCCCGGGAAGGGCAACGTCACACTCACCGGTCAGATCGGCGACGTGATGAAGGAGTCGGCCAGCGCGGCGCTGTCGCTCTTCAAGAGCCGGGCCGACGGGTTGGGGTACGATGTCAAGCAGCTCGCGGAGCTTGACCTGCACATCCACGTCCCCGCCGGCGCCGTGCCGAAGGACGGGCCGAGCGCGGGCACGGCGATGTATACCGCCATCACGTCTCTGCTATTGGATATCCCGGTCAAGCAGAAACTTGCCATGACCGGCGAGATCACGCTGCGCGGCAAGGTCCTGCCGATCGGTGGCGTCAAGGAAAAAACCCTCGCCGCCTCACGGGCCGGCGTGAAGACGATCCTGCTGCCCGCACGCAACAAGGCCGACATGGAAGAGGTCGACCCGCAGGTCAAGAAGAAGTGCAAGTTCCACTTTGTCGAGAACGTCGATCAGGTACTGAAGCTGGCGTTAGGGAAGGTGCCTAAGCCATCGAAGAAGGCCGGTGCCAAACGATGAAGCTCTACACCCGAGGCGGCGACAAAGGCGAGACGGGCCTCTACGGCGGGAAACGCACGACCAAGACCGATCCGCGCATCCACGCCATCGGCGAAGTCGACGAAACCAATGCCGTCTTAGGCCTCGCGATAGCTGCCTGTGATGCGGGTGAGTTCAAAGAGCAGCTACTGGCGTTGCAATGCAGGCTGTTCGACCTGGGAGCCGACTTGGCGACCGCCGACCCGAGCAAGCCCCGGCGGATCGGTGAGGCCCAAATCACGCAGCTCGAAAAAGACATCGACGCCGCTTCCGACCAGCTCCCCGCCATGAAGCACTTCATCCTCCCGGGTGGCAGCGAACTGGCCGCCCGTCTGCACCTCGCCCGCACCGTCTGCCGTCGTGCCGAGCGCGCGTGCGTAGCGTTGCTGAGCCAGGACGATAACGTTAGCCAGGTGGTGATCTATCTGAATCGCTTAAGTGACCTGTTATTTGCATTGGCAAGGTTGGCGAATCAGCAGGCCGGGGCCGATGATGTGCCCTGGAAGGGGTGACGGGGATTCAACTATTGGCGGCGGGTTGTGTCGGCGCGTTATGATTCATTGATGCTAAACGCAAGGGTGGCAAGTCTGCTGGCGGGTCCGATGCTGGCGGTTGTGCTGGGGCTGGTGCTTTACACAAACGGGTTCGGCACGGAGGCGAGTTGTGCCGCGGCGGTGGCGGGGTGGTGCGCGTGGTGGTGGATCGTTGAGCCGGTCCCGATCCCGGCGACCTCGTTGATCCCGTTTGCGGTGCTGCCTTTCTGCGGGGTGCTGACGCATACGCAGGTCGCGGGGGCGTATGGGCACACGCTGGTGCTTCTGTTTCTCGGGGGATTTCTATTGTCGGCGGCGATGGAAAAAAGTGGAGCGCACCGGCGGTTGGCATTGGGGATGGTGCGCGTGGTGGGTGGCTCGGGTGGGCGTCGACTGGTGCTGGCGTTTATGCTGGCGACGGCGATACTAAGTATGTGGATATCGAACACCGCGACGGCGCTGATGATGCTGCCGATCGCGGTGGCGGTATTGGACCAGGCCCGGGACAAAGAAAAACTTGCGCCACCGTTGTTGTTGGGGATCGCCTACGCGGCGAGCATCGGCGGGGTCGGGACGCCGATCGGGACGCCGCCGAACATTATCTTCATGGGGGTTTACGAACAGGAGACCGGTTCGGAGATCAGTTTCCTTACTTGGATGACGATCGGGGTGCCGATCGTGCTGGTGTTCTTGCCGGTCGCGTGGTTGTGGTTAACCCGGGGGATGGGGGATGTGGGTCGCCTGGATACGCAGCCACCAGGCCGCTGGACGGCGGGGGAGGCACGGGTCCTGGGGGTGTTTGTCGTGACGGCGTTGGCCTGGGTGAGCCGGCCTTACTGGGGGACGCTGCTGACCTTGATAGGGTTGGGTGAGACCGGATTTGCTGCGGGGTTAAGCGGTGTGGGGGATAGCACGATCGCGTTGCTGGCGGCGGTGGCGATGTTTGTTACGAGCGATGGGAAGGGCGGTCAACTGCTGGATTGGCCCAGTGCGCAGAAGATCCCCTGGGGGCTGCTGATCCTGTTTGGTGGGGGGATCGCGATCGCCAAATCTTTTACCGAGTCGGGTCTGGCAGATGCGATTGGTCAGGCGATGGCGCCGATCTCGGATTGGCCAACCGTTTTGATGATTTTGGCGTTGTGTCTGACCGTGACGTTCCTGACCGAAGTCACGTCGAACACGGCGACGTCGACGATGCTGATGCCGATCCTCGCCGCCGGCGCGATCGGCGCGGGTTTGGACCCGGCGGTGTTGATGATCCCAGCGGCATTGAGCGCGAGCTGTGCCTTCATGCTCCCTGTCGCGACACCGCCGAACGCGGTGGTGATGGGCGCGGGCCGGCTGACGGTCCGGCGGATGGCTATGGAAGGGTTGGCCTTGAACCTGCTGGGCGCGGGGATCATCACGCTGGTGTGTTCATGGCTGGTAGTGGGGCGGTTTTAAGCAAATCCAAGTATCGCTTGTGTGAGATTCAGGTATATCCCATCCGTCGCAACATCCCCGGTGTCCGGGTGTTTGCGCAGCTCGGCGATGAGTTCGCCCATCTTCCCATGCACCGGTGCCGTGAAGGTCATCGGCTCGCGGGTGTCGGGGTGGTGCATTCGCAGGAGGGCGGCGTGCTGGGCGGGGGTGGGCATGTGCTTGTGGGTGCGTGCGGGGGCCTCGCGTTCCATGCGCGGGCCTTCGGGTTTGTCGCGCGCGTTGGTGTGGTGCGGGGGGGGGGCGGCGGGGCGGGGTGGGGATTCTATTTCCGGGGTGCCGACGGGTTCGCCGCCGTAGATGATGTCGCCGACCAGGGGGTGGCCGATGTAGGACATGTGCACGCGGATCTGGTGGGTGCGTCCGGTTTTTAATTCGAGCTCGACCAGTGAGTAGCCCTTGTAGCGTTCGCGCACACGGTAGATGGTGATGGAGTCGCGGCTGGTCGAGTCGTGTCGGACGGACATGGCTTCACGGATGGTGGGGTGATTGCCGATGGGTTCGTTGATGACGCCGCCGGGCGGTTCGGGGCAGCCGTGGACGACGGCGAGGTAGACCTTGAGGTTGGTACGGTCCTCGAACTGTTTGGCGAGCTTCCAGTGCTGCTCGTCCTGTTTGGCGACGATCATGACGCCGGTGGTGTTTTTGTCGAGCCGGTGGATGACGCCGGGTCGTGCCGCGTCTTTGCCGACACCGCTAAGCCCGCCCGGATTGGTATTGTCTGAGTTCTGGAAGTGGTAGGCCAGTGCGTTCAGCAGCGTGCCATTGAGGTGGCTGCGTGCGGGGTGGACGATCAGGCCGGCCTGCTTGTTGACGACGATGAAGCCGTCCTCTTCATGCAGTATCTCCAGCGGGATCGGTTCGGGCGAGAGATCGACCGCGGGGCGGGGCGGGATCAGGACATCCAGGACATCGCCCTTGCGGAGCTTGGCGCTGGGCTTGGGGGTTTTGCCGTTGAGGGTGACGCCGCCGAGCGAGATCAGGCGTTGGATCTGGTGTCGGCTGAAGCCCTTGATGCGGCTTTGCAGATACTTATCCAGGCGGTGGTTTGAGTCTTTGGAGAGGGTGAAGCGGTGCGGCTGGACGCCGATGTCCCGCAACTCTTCGGGGAGGTCGTTTTCGATGTCAGTGGACTCGGAATCGTCAGACGGATCATCGGGGAGGTTGGGTGATGGGTCGTCTGGCATGTCCGGTTTGCGGTGGGTCATTGGCCGGGGGAAGAGGCGGGGGCCGCTCCGGCTGGTTCAGCGACTTCGACCGCTTCGACCGGCGTGTCGGTTGTGTCCTCAGCGGGTGCTGCACTGGTGTTGGCCTCGGTTGGGACGTCTTCGGTGGACTCGAACGATTCACCGGACTCACCGAACACGATCGGTCGTTTCAGGCCGTCGAGCATATCGATCCGTAAATCCACCAGCGTCGAGATTGTGGTGAGGCGGGCGTCGTCGGCGATCTGCTTAGCCTTGGCCCAGTGCTTGGCGGCGGCGTCGAAGTCACCACGGGTCTCGGCGAGGTTCGCCAGGCCGACCGCGGCGTTAGCGCGGTAGGGGTCGGGGGCGTCGGAGGACAGCACTTGGTTAAACATCTTTTCGGCTGCATCAAGCGATTCCTCGGCGGACATCACGCCCGTGTCTTCGTCGCCGCCCTCATCCTGTTTGAGCTTGATCGCCTGCTTATGGTAGGCCTCGGCCCCGCGCAGCAGCGCCAGGTGGGGCACGCCGGCATAGCTGGCGTTCTCGACGGCGCGTTCGCGGTAGCCCTGTGGGGTACTGGTCGCTGCGAGGTCTGCCCAGGCGTTGTCATGCCCGACCGAAACCGAGCTCCTGTAGTATTTCATGCCGAACCATACGGCCATGACCGCGATGGCGACTACCAGGATGCCGTTGCCGTGCTTACCCCAGAAGTCCCCGAAGTTCTCGAGAAATTCTGCAAGGTCGTTGTCTTTTAGTTCGTGGCGTTCTTTTGAGTCCATAGCGTTTATACAGTCTCTAACTTATAAGGTGTACGGTTCGTTTTTCGGTTTGATCGGCGGGCCTTAACGCGGCGACACGAATACCTCAACGGTCGCCGTGTTGAATCGGCCGCTGAGGCGCACGCCCAGAGACTCAGCCCCCTTGGTGTAGTGCAGGCTGGTTGAGCCGTCCTCGTGGGTCTGTTTATCAACTGGCTGCCAGCCATGCAGCGGCAGTTGCTGGCGGTAGAAGAGTACGGTTTCGGGCGAACGTGCCCGGCCCTGGTAAACGTGGGTCACGGTCCGTGCCACGCCGTCGAAGGAGCTGCTGCATTGACTCACGACCGGCTTGAAACCGATCGGCATCGGCACGTCCGGGATCGGGGACGTCTCTTGGGCCACCAGCCCGGGGCCGACCTGCTTGGGCAGGTACTGCCCGTCGTCGTTCCAGTCGACCACGGGGACCTCGAAGGGCACACGCCGGGTCGGGTCCTGATTGCACCCGGCCAAGATGGTTGTGGCTAGCAGAGTCAGTATGGATAAGGTTTTATAATGCATCGGGTTTTCCGGGGAGAGAGCCGGGTTTTCCGGGTATTCCGGGCTTGAGTCAGCCCAAAGTGTATTCGCAGGGCACAAACCGGGCAAACAGGTGGCCGGGGTGGTTCCTGATTAGGTTGTGACGCGTAATAACCAAACCACAAGCATTCACGGTTGCTAAGATGCCCGCCTGATGCCAAACGGATGCTGAAATGTGAATCCCGATATGACCAAACAAGCTCTGATCATCTGGGGCGGCTGGGACGGCCACACCCCCAGGGAATCCGCCGAACTCTTCGCCGGCCTGCTCCAAAAAAAGGGCTACGAAGTCACCGTCAGCGATTCGCTTGACAGCTACCTCGATGAAACACTGATGACCAAGATCGACCTGATCGTGCAGATCTGGACGATGGACAAGATCAGCGATGAGCAGTGGAAGGGGCTGGATACGGCCGTCCGCAACGGCGCGGGGATCGCCGGGTTCCACGGCGGGATGATCGACTCGTTCAGGGAGAACGTCGAATACCAGTGGATGACTGGTGCGCAGTGGGTCAGCCACCCGGGCAACTGTGTTGAAAATTATTCAGTGCAGATCACCGACCGTGAGCACGAGATCACCAGGGGGCTTGGCGACTTTGAGCTAAGGGGGACCGAGCAGTACTACTGCCATTTCGATCCGTCGGCGCATGTGCTCTGCACCACGACATTCACCGGTGAATATGGCGATGCGACTTTGTATCAGAAGGGCGCGGTGCTTCCTTATGCCTGGACTAAGCGATGGGGGAAGGGAGAAGTCTTCGGGGCGTGTTGGGGGCACACATATAAGGACTTCGATGTCAGTGAGGCTCGTGAGTTGGTTTTGCGCGGGATGCTCTGGGCGAGTAGGTAAAACGGGCGGGCTCGTTTACCTGGTAATTGTCTAATTGAAAAGCCCACGCGTGATGGAACGCGTGGGCTTCAGGGTTTTTAAGTTTGATTTTGTTCGTTTACTTGATGAACAGCATCTCCTGATAGGTCGGTAGCGGCCAGAGGTCGTCGGCCACGTAGACCTCCAACTCGTCCGCTACTTCGCGGACCGCGAGCATAGCGGGCAGTACCTTGTCGCAGGCGTGTCGCGCCTCGGCTTTGAGGTTCTTGGCGTGGTGGCCCATCGCCTTCTCAAGGTCGTTCATCGAATCCTGCAACCCCTTGACCAGGCCGGTGATCTTGTCCAGGGTCTTGGTATCGAAGGCGATGCCATTGGCCTTGAGGTTTGTGCAGGTCTGAGCGAGCTCGTTCTGGTAACGGACCGAGGCGGGGAAGATGATCGTGCGTGCGATACGCAGGGTCAGGATGGCTTCGACGTTGACCACACCCGCGTACTGCTCGGTGTAGATCTCCTCACGAGCAACCAGCTCACGCTTGGACAGGACCTTGTACTTGCTGAACGCCTTGACGACCTCGGGGTCGCTGATGGCGGGCAGGGCGTCGGGCGTGGTCCGGTTGTTCGGCAGGCCACGCTTCTCGGCCTCCTTGTGCCAGGCTTCGGAGTACCCGTCGCCGTTGAAGATTATCGCGCCGTGCTCCTTGATAATCTTCTGGACGAGCTTCTCGACGGCCTTGTTGAGCTTCTTGGGGTCGCCCTTCGTGGCCTTCTCCAGCTCGGTCGCGGCGTAGTCAAGGCTCTCGGAAATGATCGTGTTCAGGGCAACCAGTGGGCCCGCGATGGATTGGGCGGAACCCAGCGCACGGAACTCGAACTTGTTACCGGTAAACGCGAACGGGCTGGTACGGTTGCGGTCGCCGGCGTCTCGCGGCAGCGGCGGGAGGGTGTCCACACCGATGTGCATCGTGCCGGCCTTCTTGCTGCTCTTGGCGGTCCCCGTCTTACCAATCTTCTCGAAGACATCGGCAAGCTGCTCGCCAAGGAATACCGAGATGATCGCCGGTGGGGCCTCGTTGGCACCCAGCCGGTGGTCGTTGCCGGCGTGGGCGATGACCGCACGCAGCAGCGGGCTGAACTTGTGGACCGCACGGATCACCGCCGAGCAGAACACCAGGAACTGAGCGTTGTCGTGCGGGGTCGCGCCCGGTTCAAGCAGGTTGCCAACCACACTGTTGCCCAGCGACCAGTTCAGGTGCTTGCCCGAACCGTTGATGCCCGCGAATGGCTTCTCGTGTAGCAGGCACTCCATGCCGTACTTCTGGGCGACACGCTTGAGGGTGATCATGACCAGCTGCTGGTGGTCGGTCGCGACGTTGGCGTCTTCGTAGACCGGGGCGATCTCGTACTGACCCGGAGCGACCTCGTTGTGTCGGGTCTTCACCGGGACGCCCAGTTTGTAGAGCTCACGTTCGGTATCGAGCATACATGCAAGCACGCGCTCGGGGATCGCGCCGAAGTAGTGGTCGTCGAACTCCTGGCCCTTCGGTGGGGATGCGCCAAACAACGTCCGACCCGCGTTGATCAGGTCAGGGCGGGCGAAGAAGAAGTTTCGGTCGATCAGGAAGTATTCCTGCTCGGGGCCGCCGCTTGCTTTGATCGGGGGCAGGTCGGGATGGCCGAAAAGCGTGGTGATCCGCTGGGCCTGTGTGTTCAACGCCTGCATCGAACGCAGGACAGGTGTCTTCTTATCCAGCGCTTCGCCCGTCCAGGAAACGAACGCGGTGGGGATGCACAGCGTCGTGCCGTTGGGGTTCTCCATGATGTACGCAGGGCTGGTCACGTCCCACGCGGTGTAGCCACGCGCCTCGAAGGTCGCGCGGATGCCGCCGGACGGGAAGCTCGACGCGTCGGGTTCGCCCTGGATCAGCTGCTTGCCGCTGAACTCGGTGATCGCGTTGCCCTGACCATCGGGCCCGAAGAACGAGTCGTGCTTCTCAGCCGTCAGGCCGGTCAGCGGGTAGAAGACATGGGCGTAGTGGGTCGCGCCCTTGTCGATCGCCCAGTCCTGCATCGCCGCGGCGACGATGTCGGCGACCGACTCGTCCAGCTTCTCGCCGTTCTCGATGGTCTTGATGACCTTCTTGTAGACAGCCTTGGGCAGCCGGTCGCGCATCGCTGCGGACCCGAAGACGTTGGTGCCAAAGATCTCATTGTTCGGCGTCTTGTTGTAGTCCAGCGTCTCGCTGTTCGGCTTGTAATTCGTCACCGCGGTGACGGCTCGTGTCCTTGCGTTGGTGCCACTCATTGACCTTACGCTCCTGTTTCCTGATGAAAGTGATCTGGTGTAATCAGTTCAAAAAAACGCTAATAGAATCCAGCGATTCGACGGGCCGCCACCAGAAAATCTGGTCGACTACCTGTTACAGGCAGCTTATCTAAGCTGAATCAGGGGACGAGTGTACAAATTGTCTAGTTGTAATGCAAGTCGGATCAGGCACTGCGCATAATTAAGGCACTTATTTAGACGAACGCATACAGAGGCCGCAATTACGGGTTATAAAAATCGTAAAATCAGTTTCTGTAATTGTTTACGAATGTGATGGGTTTCAGAAAGGATTCAACAACCTCGGGGCGGTTCAATACGGAGTTTCAGGCCTGCAAGCCCTCCCATCAGGAGGATGGCCGTCGCTGGTTCGGGAATATTCGCCTCCGAGAACGTTGATGGTGGTGTCCCCGCGTTCCAATTTCCCAGGACGGTGTTTAGATCATCGATACCCACGAATCCATCCCCGGAGGGGTCGGCTAACGGGTTCCCGGGCGGGACCGTCTGGTTCCAATCGGTCAGCACGATATTCAGGTCACTGATCCCGACAAAGCCGTCGCCATCCAGGTCGCCACGCTGGCCATAGGTAAATACCGCGCCGGCGATGTCGTCGGCGTGTAGTTCCCGGTTGATGGTTTGGCAGCATAAGGGGGCAGACGGGTTGCCGAACTCTCCGACGTACATCACGCGCTGGTCGGGGTTTTCCCCATCCCAGTTCGGGTGGCCCAGGCCGATGGCGGCGTGGCCGAGTTCATGGAGCATCAGGCCTTCCAGGTCGTTGGTGCCAAATGGGATCGGCGTCACGTCTTCCGTGCCGGTGAGGATGTCGAACGTCTGGTTGATGTTGAAGAGGATGTCGCCGGATAAAGGGAACTCGCCGAACGGACCGGGTGGGCCGTAGCCGATCGCGCCGGCGTTATTGAAAAACAGGGCGGGATCAGGGGTAAACGCGCCGACACGGATGTCTGGTGCGATGGCTCCCGGAGAGCCGAAAGGTAAGCCGAGGTCGGTTTCGGGTCCGATGAAGGTGATGTCGGCCGCGTCGGACCAGGTGTCGAAAGCTCGCTGGATCGCGGCGTCGAAAGCACCCGTGCCGTGGACGCCGTCGATCGTGTTGCGCAGCTGCGTGATGTTGCTGCCGCCGATCACACCGGTGCTGTCGGGGAAGTTATCCGGGTCCATCCTGAAGTCGGGGTCCGCCGTCGTGCCGTCGAGCATGTAGCCCCAGGTGACGACCGCGCCCGTGCCGAAGTTTGGGTCGGGGCCCCACTTGGAGCCGAAGCCGTTGCCGAATGAGACGAAGCCGTAGCTTGGGCACGCATGCAGCACAGCGATGGCTGCGATGATATATGCGAGATATCGGATGATGGGGCGTAATGAATGGATGTGTGCCTGGATCGACATGTGGGCCGTCTCCCGTCCAATCGGCGCGATAAATCCGATGTCTGACCGGTCTATTGTACACAAGGAAATCCCTGATTAAAGAGAAACCTGCCGCGGGAAGCCGGGAAGCCGATGTCATGGGTCTTGCTGCCGCATACAGCCGTCGGGTTCTAACAACCCCCGTTTTCATGCTAAGATACAGGGCTCACCCCCAGGGATACTTAGCTATGACCGCCAGTCAAAATGCCGGAACGGACCCTTTCAAGGCTCGCAAGACGCTGACCACCCCCTTAGGCGAGCGGACCATCTACGAATTGGCCGCCCTCCGCGGCATCGGCGAGGTCGCCAACCTGCCGTACTCCATCAAGGTCCTGCTGGAGGCCTGCTTACGTCACCACGACGGGTACGTCGTCACGGATGAGCACATCAAGGCTCTCGCCAGCTACGACGCCAAGCACGTAGGGGAGCAGGAGATCCCGTTCAACCCGGGCCGTGTGGTCCTCCAAGACTTCACAGGCGTCCCGGCCATCGTCGACCTCGCAGCCATGCGGGCCGGCATCGTCCGGATGACCAATGACAACGCCAACGCGACTAAGGTCAACCCGCTTGTGCCCTGTGACCTGGTGATCGACCACTCCGTGCAGGTCGATGCGTTCGCCTCCGGCGTCGCGCTGTCGATCAACAGCGAGAAAGAATTCGAACGCAACAACGAGCGCTACCAGTTCCTCAAGTGGGGCCAGCAGGCTTTTGATAACTTCCGCGTGGTCCCGCCCGCAACCGGCATCGTCCACCAGGTCAACCTCGAATACCTCGCCAAGGTCGTCTGGGACACCGACGGCGTGCTGTACCCGGACTCCCTGGTCGGGACTGACTCGCACACGACGATGATCAACGGGCTGGGTGTGGTCGGCTGGGGCGTCGGCGGGATCGAGGCCGAGGCGGTCATGCTCGGGCAGCCGATCTACATGCTGATCCCCGAGGTCGTCGGCTTCAAGCTCACCGGCAAGCTCGCCGAGGGCTGCACCGCGACCGACCTGGTCCTCCGTGTCACCGAGATGCTCCGTGCCCACGGCGTCGTCGGCCGATTCGTTGAGTTCTTCGGCAGCGGGCTGGACCACATGCCACTCGCCAACCGCGCGACCATCGCCAACATGGCCCCTGAATACGGCGCGACGATGGGCTTCTTCCCGGTCGATGACCAGACGTTGACCTACATGCGGCTGACCGGCCGAGACGAGAAGCTGATCGGAACCGTCGAGCAGTACTGCAAGGCTCAGGGCCTCTGGCGCGACGACTCGCACGACATCCAATACACCAGTGTGCTTGAGCTGGACATGTCCACCGTCGAGCCGGCGCTGGCCGGGCCGAAGCGCCCGCAAGACCGGATCAACCTTTCGGAGATGGGCACGCAGTGGCGGCAGGACCTGTCGGTGACCTTCGGCAAGCCGTCGGTCAACGGTGGGTCGAACACCGGCAGCTTCGCCAACGAGGGTGGGCAATCCGCGATGGTCGCCGCCGATCAGGCATCGACCGCCGTCGCGACTGACCCCGGCCACGAAGGCGTGGATGTCACTTACGACGACCAGACATTCAAGCTCAAGCACGGCGATGTCGTCATCGCCGCCATCACCAGCTGCACCAATACGAGCAACCCCGAAGTCATGATCGCCGCCGGCATCCTGGCGCGTAAAGCCCGCAAGCTGGGCCTGACTCGCAAACCATGGGTCAAGACGTCGCTCGCCCCCGGCTCCAAGGTCGTCACTGAGTACTACAACAAAGCCAACCTCACCGAAGACCTCGAAGCGCTGGGCTTCCACACTGTCGGCTACGGCTGCACGACCTGCATCGGTAACTCAGGCCCGCTGCCCGACCCTATCAGCAAGGCCATCAACGAGCATGATCTTGTCGCGACCTCCGTCCTGTCGGGCAACCGCAACTTCGAGGGTCGCATCAGCCCCGATGTGAAAGCCAACTACCTCGCCAGCCCGCCGCTGGTCGTCGCCTATGCGATTGCAGGCACGGTCGATATCGATCTGCAAACCGACCCGCTCGGTCAGGACACCGATGGCAACGACGTCTTCCTCAAAGACGTCTGGCCGAGCCAGCAGGAGGTCCAGAAGACGGTCGCATCCTGCGTGACGCGCGAGCAGTTCGTCACCCAGTACGCCAACGTCTTCGACGGTTCCAAGGAATGGCAGGACGTGCAGACCTCGACCGGCGCGCTGTATGACTGGCAGGAAAAATCCACCTATGTACAGGAGCCGCCGTTCTTCGTTGGGTTGACCGGCGACATCAAGCCGATCGAGCCGATCACCGGTGCGCGCTGCCTGGCCAAGCTGGGCGACTCGGTCACGACCGACCA
>JAJDCW010000179.1 GCA_029260635.1 Phycisphaeraceae bacterium
CACCATGACAGTACCCTTATTAGACCTCGGCCGGCAACACGAATCCCTCATGCCGCAGCTCCGGCAGGTATTCGAGGACGTGACCCGGTCCGGCCAGTTCATCCTCGGGGAATACGTCCAGCAGTTCGAGACCGAGCTGGCCAAGTACTGCGGGGTCAAGCACGCCGTCGGCGTCTCCTCGGGGACGGACGCCCTGCTGGTCTCGCTGATGGCGATGGGTATCGGCCCCGGCGACGAGGTCATCACGACTCCGTTCACCTTCTTCGCCACCGCCGGCAGCATCGCCCGTGTCGGGGCCAAGCCGGTATTTGTCGATATCAACCCCCGGACCTACAACCTCCAGGCCTCGGATATCCCCGGCGTGATTACCGACAAGACCAAGGCCATCATGCCCGTACACCTCTACGGGCTCAGCGCGAATATGGCCGCGATCATGGAGATCGCCGAAGACCACGGGCTGAGGGTCATCGAGGACGCCGCCCAGGCTTCGGGTGCTCGCTACCACGACAAACCCGTCGGCTCGATCGGTGACGTCGGCTGCCTCAGTTTCTACCCCACCAAGAACCTGGCGGGGATGGGCGACGGCGGGGCGTGTGTGACCAACGACGATGAGCTTGCGGAAAAGATGCGTCAGATACGCAACCACGGCGCGGACCGGGCGGACCACTTCCCCACCATCGGCGGGAACTTCAGGCTGGACGGGTATCAGGCCGGCTTCCTGAGCGTGAAGCTGCCGTTCCTGGATGACTGGTGCAACAAGCGCCGCGAGCACGCCGACCGTTACGGGCGTGAGTTGGAAGAGGTCGCGATCACCACGCCATTCGAGAGTCAGAACCGCCACCACGTTTACAACCAATACACCGTGCGTGTCCGGGGCAAGGGGATGCGCGACGGGTTGGTGCACCACCTCAGCGCGTGTGGGATCGGCTGCCGTATCTACTACACGGCCCCGCTGCATCTTCAGCCGTGCTTCAAGGACCTGGGGTACACGCCCGGGAGCCTGCCATTCGCCGAAGAGGCTGCGGGCCAGGTGCTGAGTCTGCCCGCGTTCCCCGAGATGACGACCCAGGAGCAGGACGAAGTGATCGCCTGTGTCACCGACTTCTTCCTCGCAGAGTGAGGCTTCATTGACCGATCGGCCTGATAAAGCGGGTAAGGCTACGGACACTTCGGCGACCCAGCCCGATGCCGAGCATGTCGTCGGTGCTGAAGGTTGGCGTCCCTATCCCGCGACGATGCTCGGGCCTGAATCCGGGACGCTTGCGCGGGAACACCGGCCAGGCGGGGATACGCTGGTCCGGATTGATAACGTCTATAAAAGCTTCGGCACCCTCCGCGTACTCAACGGCGTCTCTCTCGAGATCAAACGCGGACAGACCACCGTCATCATCGGGCCCTCCGGGACGGGCAAGAGCGTCCTGTTGAAGCTGATCGTGGGTTTGCTGAAACCCGACCGGGGCAACGTCTTCTATGATGAGCAGTGCGTCAACAAGATGACCCCCGCCCAGCACGTCCAGGTCCGCAAACAGATCGGGTTCCTCTTCCAGATGAGCGCCCTGTTCGACTCGATGGACGTCGGGCAGAACGTCGAGTTCCCGCTGGTCGAGCACACGGACATGACCGATGCGGAGCGTGACGAGCGTGTCGACCGCGTGTTGCGTATGGTCGGGCTCTCGGGGTTGCAGCGCAAGTGGCCCGGCTCGATGTCCGGCGGGCAGCAGAAACGCGTCGCCCTGGCCCGGGCGATCGTCCTGGAGCCCAGCCTGGTGATGTACGACGAACCCACAACCGGCCTGGACCCCATCCGGGCGGACCTGATCAACGAGCTGATCATCGCCCTGAACACCAAATTCGGCATCACGAGCATCGTCGTCACCCACGACATGGCCAGTGCCGCGAAGATTGCGGACCGGATGCTGCTTCTTTACGATGGAAACATCATCTGCGACGGGGACCCCGAGACGTTCCTAAGAAGCGAGAACCCGCTGGTTCAACGCTTCATCCAGGGGCAGGCGGACCAGATCGAATTGGAGTCGATCCAACAGGGCCTGGGCGACAAAGACACGGACGGTTAACAGGTCGGGAGCCACACCATGAAAGAAAGCACAGTCAACACCATCGTCGGGGCCACCACCATCGCCGGCATCGTCGGGCTCGTCGCGCTGCTGATGATCCTCGGGGGGTTGTCCCAGAGCTTCGGGGGCGGCTACGAGGTCACGATCACGACCCCAGACGCCTCGGGCCTTCACGCCGGCAGCCGCGTGACGTATAGCGGTCTCGACATCGGCCGGATCGAGTCGGTCAGGTTTCAGGCACAACCCAAGACCGGCGTCATTGCTATTGCGCTGATCACCGATGACAAAGTACAACTGCCCGATGACGTGAAGGTGTCAATCCAGAACCCGCTGCTGGGTGGCTCCGCCACCGCGGCGTTGGTCCGCGAAGCAGGGCCGGTCGATCGTTACCTGCCGAAAGACGGGTCCGCTTCGATACTAGGCGAGCCCGCGGTCGATCTATCCAAACTCGCCGCCGAGCTGCGAAACGCGCTGGGCGGGCCGATGGAAGAGTTCAAGCGGATCTCTGACAATTTCGAGGCGCTCAGCCACGAGTGGGCGCTGGTCGGTGAGAACGTCAACCAATTGGTCGAGATGCGCAGCACCGATGATGTCGATAACGGCGACGCCGTCGGGAACGTCGCGACCGTACTCGCCCGTGCCGATCAACGCTTAGCAGAATTAAAAATAGCTATCGAAGGCGTTAACCAATACGTCAACGACGAGGAGCTACGCGAGAACATCCGCTCCGGCGCCGCCAACGCCAAGGTCCTCAGCCAGCGCGTCAACGATAGCCTGGACACCCTCAAGGCCCGCTACGTCGCGGTGGCCGACGAGATCAGTGCGGTCATGCAGTCCGCGAAAAAACTGACGGACAAGGCCGTGGACGGCGGCGGGACCATCGGCAAGATGATGAGCGACCCCGAACTCTACGAAAACCTCAACGACGCCTCGCAACGGCTCAAGACCGCCATCGACGACGCACGCCTGCTGGTCGAAAAATGGAAGGCCGAGGGGCTCCCGGTCCAATTCTAGTTTTAGCGGTTAGTTACTCCCCTTATGAAATACGTCATCATCATCCCCGACGGCGCAGGCGACTTCCCCATCGACGACCTGGGCGGCAAGACCCCGCTGGAGGCCGCCGACACGCCCAAAACCGACCGGCTTGCGAAGTCCGGCCGACTCGGCACCGCCGCGACCACCCCCAAGGGGATGCCCTGCGGCAGCGATGTCTGCACGATGTCCCTGCTGGGCTACGACCCGACGAAATACCACACCGGCCGTGCCCCGCTTGAAGCCGCCGCGCTCGGGATTGAGCTGAACGACACCGACTGGATCTTCCGGGTCAACTTCGTCACCGTCATCGACGGCAAGATGCAGGACCACTCCGCCGGGCAGATCTCCGATGAGGAGGCCCGGAAACTGCTGACCGAGTTCGCCAGCCGCGTCGACCTCCCGGGTGCGACGCTTTATCCGGGGGTCAGCTACCGCAACATCATGGTCGACTCGTCCGGGCGCGACTGGGGCGAACTGGTCACGGTCCCCCCGCACGACATCCCCGGCGAACCGGTGCTCCGCAACCTGCCGGTGGGCGGCGAGAACGCCAAGCTGCTGCACACGCTTATGGACCGCAGCGCCGAGCTGTTCGAGACCCACGAGATCAACCTGACCCGCCACGAGATGGGCGAACTCCCCGCGACGCACCTCTGGCCCTGGGGCCAGGGCAAGAAGCCCTCGATGCCCAGCTTCCAGTCGCGGTTCAAGATGCGCGGCGCGATGATCACCGCCGTCGACCTGCTCGCGGGTATCTCCCACTTCATCGGCTGGGACCGGCTGGACGTCCCCGGGCAGACCAGCTACCACGACAACGACTATGTCGCCACAGGCAAACACGCCCTCGCCGCGATCGAGAACTACGACGTTTTGTGTGTCCACGTCGAGGCCCCGGACGAAGCCAGCCACGCTGCCGACGCCAAGACCAAAGTCGCCGCCATCGAAGCCATCGACAAGCACGTCGTGGGCCCGATCCACGACGCGTTACTCAAGCGCGGCGAAGACTGGCGCATCCTGTTATTGCCGGACCACTACACCCGCGTCGATAACCGCAAGCACGACCCGACCCCCGTCCCGTTCCTGATGGCGGGCAAGAGCGTCCGCTCCGTCCGCGAGGTCCCGTTCAGCGAGGAAAACGCCAACAGCTCCGACCTGCACATCGACTTCGGCCACGAGCTGATGGAATACTTCCTGCACAGCGGGCTTGCGTGACGCATACGCTTAGTGGTCATTGTTAAGAATGGGTAACTCGGATGGATCGGATTCATCGGATGAAGCCCAAAGCAGACAGAATAGAACCGCAAATGCGTTCTAATTCTTATCCGATGAATCCGACTCACCCGAGTTTATGATTTTTCCTGCTTGGTCGCTATCGCCCCCACCCGCCTTTGGGCCGATCGTCTTCGGCTTCGCCGACAAGCACGGCGGTGCTGCCCATCGCGTAGAGCTGGTCGAGTTGGCGATTGCCGATGCGGACCGAGAGGGTAACGGTGTTGCCCTCGTAGTTGCGTTCAAGCACTTTGGCGCGGTTCTCCAGGAAGTGGATCGCCTTGCCGTCGGCGCTGCTGAGCTGGATCTCAAGGTCCATCGTGCCGCCTCGTGCCTCGGTGCGGATCGCGTCGGTGACCGCGTCCAGCCCGTCCTGGGTCTTGGCACTGATCGGGATGCTGCCGGGGTGTTCCTGCTGGATCACCAGCAGGTCCGCGTTGTGCGTCAGCAGGTCGGTCTTGTTCAGCAACAGCACCCGCTTGGGCTCGGTCGCGCCAATACTGTCAAGCACATCCATCACCGTGCGGTACTGCTGCTCGGCCCGGGGGTGCGACACGTCCAGCACGATCAGCAGGAGGTCCGCGTGGATCGCCTCTTCCAGGGTTGCCTTGAATGACGCGACCAGGTGGTGGGGGAGGTTGCGCACGAACCCGACCGTGTCCGAGAGCATCACCGCGTCGCCGCCGCCCAGGTCCCATTTACGGGTACGCGTCGACAGCGTCGCGAACAGCTTGTCGTCGGCATACGCGCCGCCTTCCTGCCCGCTTGAGTTCTGAATCGTCGAGTTAAACATCGTACTCTTGCCGGCGTTGGTGTAGCCGACCAGGCAGACGGTGTAGAAGTCCTTGTTGCGTGCATCGACCTCGCGGGTCTTGCGTGCCTGTACTTCTTTGAGTTCGCGTTTGAGCTGCGCCTTCTTGCGCTGCACGATACGCCGGTCGATCTCCAGTTGCTGCTCGCCGGGCCCGCGAGTGCCGATGCCTTGCGGCGCGCCGCCGGCGATACGCTCGAGGTGGGTCCACATCGCACGCAGCCTGGGGTACGTGTACTCAAGCTGCGCCAGCTCGACCTGCAGCCGCGCCTCGTGGGTGCGCGCCCTTGCGGCGAAGATATCCAGGATCAGCTCGCTGCGGTCCAGGACCTTCCGCTCGATGATCTTCTCGATGTTGCCGATCTGCGAAGGCGTCAGGTCGTTGTCGAAGATGACTACCTGCGCGTCGTGGACGTCGCACATGATCTTCAGCTCCTCGACCTTCCCCTTGCCGATGAAGGTCTTGGCGTTGGGCTTGCGGAGCTTCTGCATTAATTGGTCGCAGGGGATAGCCCCGGCGGTATCCACCAGCGACCGCAGCTCCGCTAAAGGGTCGTGTGGGTCCGACCCGTCATCAGGCAAAAGCCCGACGACCAGGATGGCCCGCTCCCGCTGGACCGCTAATTGTTCTCGTTGCATCTGAGTCATGGCAAGCCATTCTAGCCCCTCGGGCTATCGACGGGTTCACAGCCGAATTGGGCCGTGATTTCCCGGTTTATTCTGCGTGAGGCCTCACCCCGGGCAAAACCACAGCCCGTCAATAACGGTCCGTCGGCCAAGCCGATTGTGAGGAGGGAGCCAAAGCCCGCGTGCCCGATCAAAGTGGTGCTCGGCAAGCCCGGCAAACGTGCAAAAGATGTGTGTGCTTACAGCTTCATGATGTGGAGATTATGCGGGGCGGGGCTGGATATGTCAACGACAACGGTGAAATATCAAGCACATGCCTGTTCCAAGTAGCAACAAAGAAGTTGGTTCGGGGATGGTCGCGGAATAGACGCCACCGGGGCCTATACTGTACACCAACTCTCCGGTGTTACTAAATGACGTTATCCGCCCGTCTTGCCCCCCGGTCCCATCAGCGAGAGTGGCCCTGCCTCTACTGATCATATGGAGCTTACCATTGACGTCGGTTGCCCAAAGGCTTGAGGTGGCTACAAAGGCGATCTGCCCCAGATCGTTCATGACCGGTGGATTCGAGAAATCCGTAAAAACTCTGTCGCTGAAGGGTTCAGGAAATGCTTGGCCTTCCCGGGCGATTAGGGTTAATTCGCCGTGCCCCGACGACCATAGACCTTCGTCATTGTTCGAATCAATGCCGGGTCCGGAGAGTCTTGCTATAAAAGCCGTAGCCCCCGAGCCGTTGATGATCGGGCTTTCATCGTCAAATTCTTCGAACACCACGCCAAGAGCAGTGCCCGGTGCGGCCTCGCCTTGCCGGGCTATCAGAGTTAACGCGTCCGGTTTACCCGCCCAGATACTTTCGTCATCGTTTCGCCCGGAGCCTGTGGGGCTTGAGGTTCGTGCCCAGAACACGAGCTGGCCTGCATCATTAAGTCTTGTGTTTAGTAACGTCATGAATCGTCCGATCCCTTCCGGAAACAGATCGCCTTCACGGACCACGAGTTGTAATGTCCCTGATTCCTCCAGCCAGATCCCGTTGTCGTTGGTGTGGGTCACCCCTGGACCGTCGAGTGTTGCGATGAACAAGGTCTGACCGGCGTTGTTGATTGAGATGTTTCTGAATGTGGGATGTGGGCTTGGGCTTCCGAATACCACGTTGGAGTCTGTTCCAGGGGCGTGAACGCCTTCCAGCACGATTGGTGACATTTTGCCGGGTGAACCCGCCATGATGATATCGTTTGTCCTGCTGCTCACATCATGGCCACCGAGTTCCGCAGCAAAAACGATGCGCCCGCCTCGGCCGAGGATCGGGTTGCCAATATCTCTGACCCAGATATTTTCACCCAGTTCAGGTAGAGGAGTATTCTCGTGGAAGACCGGGACTAGTGCCCCATTGGCATGTGACCAGAGACTGTATAGACGCCTCTCAGATATGATATGGGCATGATGCTCGGTTAGGTACAGTGAGTCGCCCGATGCATTAAAGACCGGGCCGGGAGAAAAAATGTTCCCGAAGAACAATGATGGAATACCCGGCTGCGGATCGCCCGTCTTGAGGATGAGTTCCAGCGAACCCTGATTCTCCCTCCAAATTCCACTCCCTACTCTTTCGCCCGCGGCATTGTCGTAGCTTGCCGAGAAGACTGCATCGCCGTCCCCATTGAAAGTCACATCATTGAAGAATGAGAATGTCATGCCCGGGTTGGTCCCCGGCGGGTTCATCCCTAGCCTTGCGATTGTTCTGTTGGTCATTGCCGCCTCACTGTGTGTGATGACGCCGATGATCGCTCCTAAATAAATTACAGTTATCGAGCACGTCTTGAACATCTTCCCGGTCATGCTTGTCTTTCTATCCAAGTGGTTTACTCGGCATACGTACAACGGATTCGGTACCCCGGGATCGCCCTTTGGACGCCCCGGATATATCCCGACTTTCTCCGCTCCCCGAACGTAACCAGCCTTGCTCGCTGATGTGTCAGGTCGATTGTCGCAGAGCCAAACGGCTTGTCAATCGTTTTTTGGATAATCTGAGAGGTATCCTTTTATCTTACCTAGATTTACAGGTCCGATGGCGTTTGATTGGGAGCTAGATTGATGCGGGGGCGGAGCAGGTCGTGCCTAGGCTTATGCCGGTTTGCATCCGGTCATCGGCTCGGATACGCTATGCGGCTCGACTGGACCCCCGGATGCCCTTGATTGGGTATCTCTTGATAACCCCCGTATTGCGTTTTGGACGCTGAAAAGGGCGATTGCCATGCCACGAGTCTGCAAGTTTACTGGCCGACGGACCGCCGCCGGCAGGACGTACACCCTCCGCGGTAAAGCTAAATACCTCGGTGGTGTCGGTACGAAGATCACCGGCAAGACCAACCGGACGTTCAAGCCGAACATCCAGACGGTGACGGCGCTGGTGGATGGCACGCCGACGCGGATCAAGGTCTCGACCAAGGCCATCAAGAGCGGCCTGGTCGTCAAGCCCCTGAAGCGCAAGTACGCCTACAAACCTGATACCGAAGCCGCCGGGGCCTAAGACCCCGATAATAGCTCTCGGGAAGCCGGACCTCGGCCGACCCATGACGTGATCCCGGTTTTTTCGACCGGACACACAAAAATCCCTTGACCTGAGGCACCGACCCGGCAATCCTACTACGTAGACAACACCGGGCATGAACAGCCGTCCCCGCGGGATGACAATCGACGAGGCCAACGCACACAAGCAGGCCCGATTGCAACCAGATTCTCCGCCGTTTAGATCGAACGCACACGACACCGTAAATCACACCGTCGGCGGCTTAACCCCCGCCGTCTCGGGCCGATGCGCATGGCGATCCGTAACGACATCAAAGATCAAGTCCAGCAGGCGACCGACCTGGTCCGCCTGATCGGCGAGCAGGTGGCTCTGCGCCCCAAGGGCAAGGAGTTTGCCGGTCTTTGCCCGTTCCACGACGACAAGAACCCGTCGATGCAGGTCTCGCCCGCCAAGCAGATCTATAAGTGTTTCAGTTGCGGGGCCGGGGGCGATGCCTTCAGCTTCGTGATGAACTACCACAAGATGAACTTCCCCGAGGCGATCAAGCACCTGGCCGAGCGGGCCGGGATCGAGGTCGAAGAGGAGAAGGGGTCGCGGTTCGGGGATCAAGGGGCTTCGACGAGCGAGCGTAAACAGATCGCGGCGGCGAACGCCCAGGCCGTCGAGTTTTTCCGAACACTACTTAAGCACGAGGAACACGGGCAGATCGCCCGGGACTATATCGAGCAACGCGGGATCAGCCCGGAGATGGTCGCGGACTTCCAGATCGGCTACGCCCCAGACCGCTGGGACGGGCTGGTGCAGATGATCCAGACCAAGGGCTGGGAGCAGGACGGGTTTGAGCTGGCCGGGCTGGTCAGCCAGCGCGACTCAGGCGGTTACTACGACCGGCTGCGGCACCGCCTGATCTTCCCGATCTTCGATGCGATCGGGCGGCCCATCGCCTTTGGCGGGCGCAAGATCCGTGAAGAGGATGAGCCGAAGTACCTGAACAGCCCGGAGACGAAGCTGTTTAACAAATCGGCGACGCTCTATGGACTGAACCTGGCGAAGAAGCCCATCATCGATAGTAAGACCGCGGTCATCGTAGAAGGCTACACCGACGTGATCGCCTGCCACCAGGGCGGGGCGAGGAACGTCGTCGCGACACTGGGCACGGCACTGACAGGCGAGCATGTTGCTGAGCTAAGGCGGTACGCCGAGAAGGTCGTGCTGATCTTCGATGCGGATGAAGCTGGGCAGAAGGCGGCGGATCGTGCGGTGGAGCTATTCCTGACCGGGGATATGGACGTCGCGATCGCGGTGCTGCCGGATGGCAAAGACCCGGCGGACCTGATGGCTCAGGACGGCGGGCGTGCGTTGTGGGACGAGGCGGTGGCCACGGCCCAGGACGCCCTGACCTACCAGTTCTCCCGGCTGACCGACCAGATGGACGGCACGACCACGCTGACTGGCCGACAGAAGCTGGCGGACACCTACATGACCCGGCTGGCCCAGCTTGGCCTATCGCGGACCGGGGCGATCAGACGGTCGCTGGTGGTCCAACGGCTGGCTGGGATCCTGCACATGAGCGAGCAGGCTGTCAGCGAACTCCTGAGCCAAAAGACAGCCATCGCGAACCGGGCACCTAGGCCTGCCCCGATCCAGGATTATTCGGATATGCCGGTGGGTGAAGATGGGCAATATATACAAGCCACGGAACCTGAGGAATATGTGCCCGAAGCGGTTGCCTCGGCCGATTCTCGGCGTAGACTTAAAGCGCTGGAATTAGCGGAAAGACAGATACTTGGCTGCCTGATCCGTGACAATCAACGGTTCGGGCAGGCTCTTGGTGACGGGCGGACGTTTGATGAGGCTTTGACCTCGGCAGACTTTATTACGCCCGACCACCGCCGGCTGTTCGAGCGGGTTTTTGACCGGCTCAGTGCCGGTGAATCGGTCACGCTCAGTGGTGTGCTTGGCGATGTCGCGTCTGAGGGCGAACAAAGGCTGGCAGACATCCTGACGCAGGCGGACGCGGATGTGGATGCCGCGACCGGGGACAGGTTTGAGGAGGTTGCAATGGTGCTAGGTCTTGCGGCTCAAGCACTGCTGGACCACCAGCGAGAGGCAGAGTACCGCCGGCACAAGCAGTCGCTGGCCGCGGGTGCTACGGGGCAGGAAAACGCCGACCCGGACGGGCTTGATAGTGCCCAGTTGCTTCGTCGGATGATTGAGCACCGCAGGGACAACCCCTCGCCGGTGCGTATCGCGCGCGTCGGACGCTGAGAGGCGTTGGTCGTGATTTTTGGATTGATCACCTGCGTGTGTTGCAGGTGGAGACGGCAAGAGGGATGGGAAGTCGTCGGCCCGGCAGGGAAGCCGGAGCGGGTTACGACAGGGACGCACGCCGTTGGGCATGGCCCCATCGGCAACAAGAGACGCAGCGGTTGGCACGACGCTGACCGCAAATTAAGAGGCAAGACTTTTGATTAACGTAATGCACCCAGCGGTCCGGGAACTGATCGGCGGCGGTCTGAAACGCGGCTTCGTCACCTTTGATGAACTCAACGCGCTGCTGCCGGATGAGTATGTCGATCCGACCAAGGTCGATGGCCTGCTTGTGCGGTTTGCTGTCGAGGGCATCAAGCTGATCGACAACATCTCCGTACCGCACGAGTTCCGCCCGAAGATGATCCGCCACGACGACGCGGACCCGGAGCGGGTGCAGGAAGAGGCCGCCGAGGCGACCGACGACGAGGGCGACCCGCTGCTCACCGCCGAGCAGGCCAAGGCCGAGTTCGCTCAGGCGCTCCAGGACGCGGTCAGCAAACGCATCGACGACCCGGTCCGCATGTACCTCACACAGATGGGCGAGATCAGCCTGCTGACCCGTGAAGAGGAGATCCGCCTGGCCAAGAAGATCGAGACGACCCGGATGATCTTCCGCCGGCTGGTGCTTGAAAACGATTACTCGATCAAGAGTTCGGTCGAGGTGCTCGAGCAGGTCCACGAGGGCGACCTCCCGTTCGACCGGACGATGAAGATCTCGACGGCGGAGGAAGACGCCAAGGGCAAGATCGCCGCGCGTATCCCGATCAACCTCAAGACGGTCAAGCGTCTGCTGGACCTGAACCGGATGGGCTGGGACGAGATGGATGCGCCGGGGCGTATCGCCAAGGCCCGGGTTGAAGAAATCAACGAACGCCTGGCCGCCCGCCGACGCAAGATGACGACGCTGATCGAAGAGCTGAGCCTGCGGACCAGCAAGGTCCAGCCGCTGCTCAAGAAGCTCCGCTCCATCGCCAACAAGATGACCGAGCTCCGCACCACCGTCGCCAAGGCGGAAGAGTTCCCCGAGCGCTACGACCCCGAAGACATCATGGTCATGCGTGAGGAGCTGGCGGGGATGCGCAGCCTCGTGCTGTGCGAGCCCGACGAGCTGATCGAACGTGTCCGCAACATCACCATGGTGTTCGACGAATACGAGCAGGCCAAGCGTGACCTCTCCGGCGGCAACCTGCGGCTGGTCGTCTCCATCGCCAAGAAGTACCGCAACCGCGGCCTGTCTTTCCTGGACATCATCCAGGAGGGCAACACCGGTCTGATGCGTGCGGTCGATAAGTACGAATACAAGCGTGGCTACAAGTTCTCGACCTACGCGACCTGGTGGATCCGTCAGGCGATCACCCGCGCGATCGCCGACCACGCCCGCACGATCCGTATCCCCGTGCACATGATTGAGACGATGAGCAAGCTGCGCAACATCGCCAAGAACCTGCTGCAGGACCTCGGCCGCGAGCCGACCATCGAGGAGATCGCCGAGGCCGCCGAGATGCCGGTCAGCGAGGCCCGCCGCGTCATGAAGATCAGCCGCCACCCGATCAGCCTGGACCGGCCGGTCGGCGAGAGCGAGGACTCCTACTTCGGCGACTTCATCGAAGACCAGGCCGCCGACAACCCCTCCGAGACCGCGACCAGTGACATGCTCCGTGGCCGGATCGAGCAGGTCCTCAAGACGCTCACTTACCGCGAACGCGAGATCATCAAGCTCCGTTACGGCATCGGTGACGGCTACACCTATACCCTCGAAGAGGTCGGCCGGATCTTCAAGGTCACCCGCGAGCGGGTCCGGCAGGTCGAGGCCAAGGCCATCCGCAAGCTCCAGCACCCCGTCCGTGCACGCAAGCTCCAGGGCTTTGTCGATGGCACGCTGGAAGAAGAAGAAATGATGCGGTCGTAAGCCGCGATAGTAAGCTGGGTAGTTTTTGCTATGACTTTAATACACAGAAAAACCCACCCGGATGAGGTGGGTTTTTCCTTGTAAATCTCAGGCCGCACCTGCTACAATGGACTTTCTTATCACTCTGTTCTCCCAGGAGGCGTAGGATGAATCGGTTTGTTTTTTCGGTTTTGTGTTCGGGGTCTTTACTCATCGGCGGTCAAGCCTTCGGTGCCACGGTCGGCCAAAGCGACAACTTCAACGACGGAACTTTGCAGGGCTGGTTATCGGGTGACATCAACGAGAACGGGCCGAGCAATGTCATGGACGTCGGGCAGGGCGGTGTCGGCGATCACGTCATGCACGTCGTCTCGAACGCCGAGGGCGGTGGGCCCGGCGCTCAACCGGTAGTATTTAACTTTGCGCAGTGGGTCGGCGATTACCTCGCAGCAGGCATCACCGCGATTACACTGGACATCAACAACCTCAGCGCGATCCCTGTCCATCCGGGCATCGAACTCTGGGGCCCCGGCGGATCGATCAACACCGTCTCCGGCCCGACGGTCCCCGCCAACAGCGGCTGGACCTCCATCACCATCAACATCGAGCCGGGCAACCTCGTCGGCGGCGGCGTCCTGGCCACACTCGCCGACGTGACCACGCTGCGATTCCGCGAGATCCAGGGTGGCAGCTTCGTCGTTCCAAATGGTGCGACCACCGCGTACTACGACAACATCACCGCGGTCCCCGAGCCGGCATCACTGGCGCTGCTTGGCTTGGGTGCGTGTGCATTGCTACGTCGGCGCGGTTGAGGTTTGCGTTTGTAAACAGTTGAAGGTACCCCGGCCCCACCTGAAAGGTGGGGCTATTTATTTGTGCAGGTTGTGGGCTGGCCCCGGGCCGGTGTGATTCTTGGGAAATTCCGGGAGGGGGGTTATTCCGCGAACATCGCATCGACGAACTTGGCCGGGTCGAAGGGTTCGACATCGTCGGGGGTTTCGCCGACGCCGATGAACTTCACCGGCAGGTTCAGCTCTTCGCGGATGGCGATGACGATGCCGCCGCGTGCCGTGCCGTCGAGCTTGGACAGGAAGATGCCTGTCACGTCGGTGGCCTCGGTGAAGACCTTGGCCTGGTTGATCCCGTTCTGACCGGTGGTGGCGTCGATGACGAGGATGACTTCGTGCGGTGCCCCCGGGATTTGTTTTGCGACGACCGAGCGGATCTTGGTAAGCTGGCGCATCAGGTGTTCCTGCGTGTGCAGACGCCCGGCCGTGTCGAGGACCAGCACGTCCACACCGCGCGACACAGCCGCCTGCGCCGCGTCGAACGCGACCGCCGCCGGGTCACCGCCCTGCTGACCCTTGATGACCTGTACGCCCAGGCGCTCCGACCAGACTTCTAATTGCTCCACGGCCGCGGCGCGGAAGGTGTCGCAGGCGGCGAGAAGGACGCTCTTGCCGTCGTCACGCAGGCTCTTGGTGATCTTGGCGATGCTGGTCGTCTTGCCCGCCCCGTTGATCCCCGCAACCAGGATGACGGTGGGTCCTTCTCCGGGGGCAGCAAAGTGTAGGCTGCGGTCAGTTTCGGGGTAATACGCTTGTAGCTGGTCTTTGAGAAACTCCAGCGCCTCGTCGCCCGAGGTGATCTCGCTGCGCTCGTAGGCGGCCTGGATGTCCTTGCGGATCTCGATCGCGGTGCGCACGCCGATGTCCGCCTGGATCATCGCCCGTTCAAGCTCTTTGAGTAGCTCGGGGCTGAGTTGCTTACCCGTGAGAATCGTACGCACGGTTGCGGCGGAGCCGGAGCGTGTGCGGGCGAGGCCCTGCTTGAGCTTGTTGAGTGCGGACTTAAAAAGACTCATGGCGTCGGGTATCGGGACTGGGGTCTAGGGTAATAGATAAAGGCTAACAGCTAACGGCTCACGGATCTGTCGCGTCGTCGAGCCAGGCCTGAGCGTCTGGTAAAGTCGCCTCGGCGGGTGTTTCGGGTTGCGTTTCGGGGAGGTCGATTGTTTTAGCGAGTTTATCAAGGACGCCGTTAACGAAGGCGGGCGTCTGCTCGCTGGCGTATTGCTTGGCGAGTTCGACGGCCTCGTTGATCGCGACCTTCACCGGGGCGTGCCCGCTGGTGATCTCATAATACGCCAGGCGGAGGATCGCGCGGTCCACCGGGGGTTGGCGGTGCGTCGGCCACTCCGGCGCCAACTCCGCGACCTTGGTGTCGGCCTCGTCGTGATTCGCCCAGGCCGCCATCGCCAGGTCCGTGCCATGCTCGCGCACCAGCGGGTTGTCGAACTTATCATCCAGCCCGTCGATGATGGTCTGCCGATCGCGCTGAGTCGTGACATCCATCTGATACAGCACCTGCATCGCCAGCCGACGCACGTCCCGACGGTTCCCGCCCCCAGAACCCCCGGGAGTGTTCGCGTTGCCATCCGATGTCGTGCCTTGTTCTGTCATTGAATCTTTCACGTTTAAACTTGTCTGACTAACCATTAACCACCAACCTAAATCTTCGTCATCAAGTCCGCCATCTCGAGCCCGGTCATCATCGCGCTCCGCCCGGCGTTGCCCATCTTAAGCCCCGCCCGGTTCACCGCTTGTTCCACGGTGTCGCAGGTGAGCACCCCGAAGATGCAGGGCACCCCGGTCATCACACCGACATCCTTGATCCCCTTGGCGGTCTGCTCGACGACGTGGTCGTAGTGGTCGGTCTCGCCACGGATCACGCAGCCCAGGCAGATTACCGACTTGTAGTCCCCCGACTCCGCCAGCTTCTTGGCCGTCACCGGCAACTCAAAACTCCCCGGCACCCAGACCACGGTCAACGCATCTAGCTCCCCGCCGAGCTGCCCCCACGTGTCCAACGCCCCCTCAAGCAGGTGCTTGGTGATGAACTCGTTAAACCGGGCCACCACGATCGCGATCTTCACGTCGGGATCGGTCTTCAGGCTGCCTTGGATGGAATTCGTCACTTAGTCGATCCTTCCGCCGTCTACTCAGCGAATCGATGATTGTAGCATCCGCTGCTGCTTTCGGCTAACAGTCGAACGCAGGTTGAGCGTGAAAACATCGGGGCTCCAGCCGTGCTTTCAGCATCCGAAATTGATTGGCTTGAACACAATCCGGGGGTGGGTATGATGGACGGTCCCCAACAGCGGACTTTTTAACCTCATTACCCAAAGGACTCAGGATCATGCCTAAGCGTGCGAAAATCTCCATCATCGGTGGCGGCAATGTTGGCGCCAGTTGTGCCCTCTGGGCGGCCAGCCAGGAGTTGGGCGATATCGTCGTGCTGGACATCCCCCAGGCCGAGGGCATGGTCAAAGGCAAGATGCTCGACCTGGCGCAGTGTGGACCCATGGCCCGGTTTGATAGCCAGATCACGGGTACGGTAGATTACAAAGACATCGCCGGGTCTGACGTCGTCGTCGTCACAGCGGGCATCCCGCGTAAGCCGGGGATGAGCCGGGACGACCTGATCGCGACGAATGTGAAGATTGTCAAAGAGGTTAGCGAGAACATCAAGCAGCACGCCCCGGATTCGGTCGTGATCCTGGTGAGTAACCCCCTGGATGCGATGGTGTACACCGCCTGGAAGACGACCGGCTTCCCGACCCAGCGGATCATCGGGCAGGCCGGGTGTCTGGACGTGGCGCGTTACAAGACCTTCATCGCGATGGAGACTGGCTTCAGCGTCGAGGACATCAACGCGCTGCTGCTGGGCGGGCACGGCGACACGATGGTCCCGCTTCCTCGCTACACCAATATCGCTGGCATCCCCGTGACCCAGTTCATCAGCGAAGAACGCCTAAACGAGATCGTCGATCGCGCCAAGGTCGGCGGCGGCGAGATCGTCAAGCTCATGGGCACCAGCGCCTACTACGCCCCGGCCCTGGGTGTGATCGACATGGTCGAAGCCATCGTCAAAGACAAGAAGCGCATCCTGCCTTGCGCAGCCTACTGCGAGAAGGAATTCAACGTCGGCTCGCCCGGCAAGGGCTACTTCGTCGGCGTCCCGACCCTCCTGGGGGCCAGCGGCGTCGAGAAGATCGTCGAGATCGATCTGAACGCCGACGAGCAGAAACTGATGGACGAGTCCACCGAGCACGTCAAGGGGCTCGTCGAGGTCGTCTGCAAGGCGTTCCCGGAATTGGCGTGATAGCCCCAGCCCGAAGCCACTGAATCCCGTTCAACAGAAAACGCCCGCTCATGGAGATGAGTGGGCGTTTTAATTGGTCTTTAGGCAATAGGGTCGATCAGTGACCTAGCACAGGGCTGCGAAGGTCAGCATGGCCAGGATGATGATCTTACGCCGCTTGGCGATCTGATCGGCGTTCATGATGAATACGGCACTGATCATGTTACTTCTCCTGTTTGGACGCTAAGATACCACACAACCGGCGTGCCAGTTGGGATTTTTCGGCTTATAATCACCGTAAACACTGTAATAGCAGATAGATGAAAAAATTTTACCCGATCCAACATATACTGAATTCAGCCCGGATGATGCGTGTGAGCAACACGCAAAAGCCCGGGTTGTGGCCGAGAAACCTCGTTTTGGGGGCGTGGGTGCTGGGTCTGATAATCAGTGGATGGGTCTTGACTCCGGCCGCGTCGGCTCAGGATGAGGCTGAAATGGCAATCGAGGCCCCTCTGCTGGACGCCAGCCACGGCCAGCGGGCGTACCGGCTGGTTGAACGCTGGCTGTCAGACACCTCGTCCGCGAGGCGGGGGGGCAAGCCTATCGAGGTGACGGGGCTGGTGGGGGTTCGGCTGGTCCTTCGCAGCGGGGGGGTCATTGTCGGGGAAGGCCGGGCCTACCGGGAGGACATGTTGGCGGCGCTGGACGGGCCGGGGGAGGCGGTGGACCTGGTGCCGATCCTGATGCTGGCGGTTGAGCGGGCGGAGATCGGGGTACTTGAGAGCCTGGCCGATACACGTCTGCGTTCAGTGGTGGCCGGGCGGTCGCTGTCGGATACCCAGAAAATGTCGGTCGCGGATGTCAGTGCGAACCTGGCAATCGAGTTGGAACTGGGCTACGGCCTGCGGACCGTGTCGGTGCCGGCCAAGGCGGCGGAGGATGCGGTCTTCACCCACTTCGCGCCCTGCTACCACGGGTTGGCCTTTGTAGACGGGCAGTCAGGCCAATGGTCCTGGGTCTGGCCGGGCGACGCGACCGCGCGGAACATCGCGCCTTCGACGCAGCTGGTCGTCGGGCTCAAGGGGTTGGGGTTGCAACGTGATGCGGTCGCGAAGCTGGCGCGTCCGGACGGCGTGGGGCTGGCACGGTTTTCGACGATCCACATGGTCAGGCCCTACACCGGGTCGGACCCGACGGTGCTGATCCGTTCGCGCGGTGCTCAGCCGAGGTATGCCGTCAGCGAGCGAGAACTGGTGAGCATGGGCGACCGTCTCATCGAGCACTTAAGCAGCCGATTCACATCCGACGGGGAGGTGCGTGGGACGTATCACCCCACCAGCGGGCGTTACGACCCGCCGCTGGCCGTGAAAGACCAGGCGGCGTTGGCGTGTTACGCGATGGTGCATCACAGCCGGTACCTGATTCAGATCAAGCCGGAGGACCAGAGTTCGATGGTTTTTGCCCGGCGTGCGACACGATTGGCCACGCAGATGGCGGAGTCCGCCTTGTCATCGGATGAGGCGGTTCAGCCGCGTGTGTTGTCGTTGCTTTTGCTGACGCTGCTGGAATCGCCCGATTCGATTACCGATCAGGACCTGCGGGATCGTCTGGGGTCGCGATTGCTGTCGTTTGTAGAGGCACAAACGGGGCGGGACGGCAAGCGGATGAGTGCCGGCGCTGCATCTCTTTCGGCCGCGGCGTTGGGTAGCTGGTACGCGCGCACGCGCGACGAGGCGCTGGGTGAGGCGGTTTGGGGCCTGATGGATCAGTTGTGGGAGAACCCCGACCGTGCGCCGAACCTGGTGGCGTTGCCCTGGCTTGCGCTGACGCAGGAAAGGGTCGGCGCGTTATTGGTCGTGGCCGATCCCACCGGTGAGCGTAAGGCGGAACTGGACCGTCGGCGGTTGATCCTGGCGAAGGTGATCGACCGCTTGTGTGCGTATCAGGTGATCGACAAGCCCAGGCTCGGTCCGGACGACGTGCAGGGCGGCTTCGTGCTGTCTCCGGGGCCTGCGGGCAGCCCGCCGAACCCCGACTGGCATAACGCGCAGCCGTTGATGTTTATCTCGACGGTGCTGCGTGACGAGGTCGCCACCGAGGGGCAGGACAAGCTGGGCTGGCTGCTGTCGGCGGGCTACTCGGCCCGGTTCGTAGAGCAATTGATGATGAACGACGCCAGCTGCTACTACGTCCGTGACCGTGTCGCCGCCAAGGGAGCGGTGCGCATGGCCCCGTGGGACAACCGCCTGGCTTTGGCACCGACCGCGATGAGCCTGCTGGCGGTGACGGAATTACAGACATCACTTGCGACGTTTAAGCCCGACAACTCAAAGCCGTCCGAGGAAAAAGAAGAATCATCGGGTGATGAGCTGTCGGAAGGCGCGCCGAATGAAGTGGGTGTTGTCGAGGTTCCGGCACAATCTCAAACGCCCTGAGACAGAGCATGGTCTTACCGTGAGGCTTCGATCGCGTTGACTTTTTCAAGCCGGCGTGCGTGGCGTTCCTCGGCCGTGAACTTCGCGCTGACAAATGCCTTGACCAGCTCATTGGCGGTGGCCTCGCCGACGATCCGGGCGCCCAGACACAGCACATTCATGTCGTCGTGTTCCACGCCCTGCCCGGCAGAGTAAGTGTCGTGGCAGACCGCGGCCCGTACGCCGTCCTGTTTGCTGGCTGCGATGCTGGCCCCGACGCCCGAGCCACAGAGCAACACGCCCCGCTGGGCCTGCCCGTGTTGGATCGCCTGACCGACATAACGGGCAAAGTCCGGGTAATCGTCCTGAGCATCCAACTCGTGAGCACCCAGATCCAATACCTCGTGCCCAAGACCCTCCATCAGCTTGATCAGGGGGGCTTTCAGCGGGTACCCGCCGTGGTCACAGGCAATGGCGATTTTCATAGTCAGGGCTCCGGGGCGATAGGGGCTAAGTCGGCGGGTATTATCACCGGTATCACCCGCAACGCAATCCGCGAACCCGTCGTCCAGCCCGATAAGCCACTTCACCGCGAGTCTATCCGTAGATGCTGCCGTTACGCGGTGAGTTATAGCGTCATGGTACAGATGTCCGTTTAATCAAAAGAGTTAGGTTCTATTGAGTTCAATCTTCAGGCTGCCCCGCGGATAACCGATCCTATTTTTGAGTATCCAGCGGGTCTTGATCGATGGGGCCGTTGGGGGGGATTGGCAGGGGGTGGCGAGTAGTCTGCGCGTCGCGCGGTCGTCAACCACGATTTGTGTCATCGACATGGGACGTCCTGAGATATGGATCAGCAGCTACTCGACCGCATCTTGAAGTGTGAACGTCTGCCTAGCTTCCCGGCTATCGCGGCTCGTGTGATCGAGATGTGTGGCGACGAGAGTGTGAGTATCCGTGAGTTGGGCGAGGTCCTCTCACACGATACCGCGATCTCCACCAAGATCCTGCGAACCATCAACAGCAGCTTCTACGGCCTGCGCCACCGCGTGACCACGGTTGAGCGCGCTACCACGATGCTCGGGATCAACTCGGTGAAGATGCTCGCGCTGGGCTTTAGCCTTGTCCCTCAGCTCAAGGGGCTGGGTGGGGAAGACTTCGACCCGACCATTATCTGGAAGCGCAGCCTGTTCGCCGCGGTGGGGGCGCACACGATTGCGCGTGAAGTCAAGTTTGATCATTTTGAAGAGGCGTTCATCGCCGGCCTGCTTCAAGACCTTGGCGTGATCGTTCTGCTCCAGACGCTTCGGGCGGAGTATGTCGCCATCATCGAGCAGGCGGTCGAAGCCCACGGCAAGCTGCGGGCACTGGAACAACAAGAACTGGACATCGACCATGCCCAGGTGGGCAAGGCCCTGGCTGAGCAGTGGAAGCTGCCTTCGATCCTGGTCTCGGCTATCAGCGGGCACGAAGACCCCGAAGTCACCGACCCGCAGTACCAGCCTTTGGTACGGTCGGTCGCGCTGGGCGCCAAGGCCGCCGACTGTTTCCTAAGCCCTCCCGAGCAGCAGGAGGGCCGGGTCAAGAACTATGTCCGTTACGCAAGCCAGTGGTTCGATCTGAATAATGAACAGGCGGGGTCATTCCTGGCCGGCATCGAGGAGGGCACCCGGGAACTGGGCAAGCTCTTTGAGATCGAGGGCAAGGCCGAGCAGAACGCCAGCGACCTGATGGTCATGGCCAACGAGCAGCTCGTAGACCTCTCCGTGAAAGCCGTGCAGGAAGCCAAGGAACTGGAAGAAAAAAACCAGCAGCTCAGCACCCAGGCTCACTTCGACCCGCTGACCAGCACGCTGAACCGTGGGGGCCTTGACCAGACGCTTGCCAACTGCTTCGAGGCTTCCCGTGAAAACGGTGAGCCCCTGTCGGTGATCTTCTTTGACGCGGACAAATTCAAGCCTGTCAACGACACGCACGGCCACCACATCGGCGACCGGATCCTGCAACTGGTCGCCGGTTCGATGAAGGAGTGCCTGGTGCCCGGCGGTTTCGTTGGCCGCTACGGCGGCGATGAATTCACGATGGTCCTGCCCGGCGTGGACGGGCCGCAGGCCGCGGCGATTGGTGAAAAGGTCCGCCAGCATGTCGAATGTGTGTCGGTCAAGAATGATACCGGGGAGAATCTCTCTGTCTCTGTGAGTGTCGGGCTGGCCAGCTACAACGGCACGGACTCGCCGGCATATACTGCCGAGCAGCTCATCGTCGCGGCCGACCGTGCGATGTACGCCGCGAAATCCGCCGGTGGCAACCGCGTCTATCAGCTGCCAGCGATCGACCAGCCCCAGCAGAAGGCCGGCTGATCGCTAACGTTTATCATCAGGTTTTCGATAGGCGTTCAATGAGCCCGGGCTTATCTATAACTTCTTGAGCATTGTCCGGTGCGGCCCGGTATGAGGCACGGAAAACTCCTCAGACACCGCGACCCACCCGAATTTCTCGTAGAACTGGATGGCCGGGACCGGCGCGTTGCACCAGATGTATTGATAGGTGTCGATCTGTCGCAGACGTGTCTCCGCAAACGACAACAGCGACCGCCCGATCCCGCCGCCCTGGTACAGGGGGTCGACCGCCATCGCGTTGAGCTGCCAGGCGGGTTCCTTGCTGAACGGCCGATCCAGGACCGTCAGGCAGCCCACGGCGTGCTTACCGATCATGGCCCCCAAATGCATGGTGGTCGATTCGACGTCCCCTTCGAAGTGCGCGTGCTTGCGGTGTCGGCCCCGGCACAGCACGGCGTGACGCAGGTCGATGATCCGGTCGACGTGGACCAGACGGATTTCCATTCCCATGACATGTACCTGTTACTTCGTTAGCCCCGGGACACACCGCGACACCTAAGGTCCACAGTTTACACCATGACTCCGGCCCGCCCGGGACTGGGTGTATGATGTCGGGGGCAGGCCCCAGCAAACGATTGATCCCGAAAATCCGGAGATACGGTATGACGACTCTGAAACCGATGTTCGCATCATTTATTCTGTTGCTGATGATCCAGACCGCAGGGGCGCAGATCATCCCGGAATCGTTGCAGGTCCAGCAGGTCGCGACGGGTTATCAATTCACCGAAGGCCCCGCGGTTGGTCCGGACGGCGAGGTTTACTTCACCGACATCCCCGCCAGGCGGATCTTGCGTTACGACCCGACGACCGGGGCCACGGCGGTCTTCCGCGAAGACTCGGGCCGGGCCAACGGGCTGATGTTTGATGGCCTGGGCCGACTGATCGCCTGCGAAGGCGCGGCCGAGGGCGGGGCACGCCGGGTGTCACGCACGGAGCCGGATGGGAGCATCACCACCTTGGCCGAATCCTGGCAGGGCCGACGCCTGAACAGCCCCAACGATCTGGACATCGACGCTCATGGCGGAGTCTATTTCACCGACCCACGCTACGGCAAACGTGCGGATATGCAGATGGATATCGAGGGGGTCTTTTACCTCTCCCCCGAGGGTGAACTGACGCGGGTGATCCACGACCTGGAACGCCCCAACGGCCTGATCCTCTCGCACGACGAGAAGACGCTGTATGTGGCGGATAACGCGGCCAAGAAGCTCGTCGCCTACGAAATCAACTTGCCGGGCCAACCCACGAACCCCAAACCCTTCAGCGAGATGGGTCCGGACCTCGGCGGCGGCTGTGACGGGATGTCTATAGATGCCCTCGGTCGGGTCTACGCGACCGGGGATGAGGGGGTCTACATCTTCAACGCCGACGGCACCCAGGCAGACCTGATCCCGACGCCCGAGCGCCCAAGCAACTGCACACTTGCGCCCGACGGCCGGACCCTGTACGTCACCGCCAGGACCAGCCTGTACAGGGTCACACTCAACCCGGCCACACCCGGGCAGGCCGAATGAGGCGTGGGCTTGTTGTGATACCGATTTTTCCGGAAGTCAGTTCTCGCCGGTATTGAGGAACAGCTTGGCGACCAGTTCTTCCCGGCT
>JAJDCW010000180.1 GCA_029260635.1 Phycisphaeraceae bacterium
CGATGCGTGCCCACTGCGCCTCCGGCAGCGGGTAGTACTCCCATCGCCCACCCCGGCTGTGTACAAGAAAGTGGCGACCGTTGATCTGGTCGAGCTGATATGCGTCGCCCCCCGCGTCGAACGTGACGCGCGTGTCCTGGAAGGGGTCGGCACCCGGACGCCGGCGTGTCGTCACCGGCATGGTGGGCTGCAGGTCTTTGAAGGTAAGCACAGCGGTCATCGGTCGGGGTCCTTCCCGTGGTTGGTCGGCCGGTCCTTCGGCCGTGCGTGTCATCCGTCAACAGCTTGCGAAGCTGAGCCTCAATGGCTGTCGCCTGGCATCTTTCGTTGCGATGGTGAATCTGGATCGTAATCTGGGGGCTTGTCACCGCTCTTCCAAAAGTCCTGACCGCCCGAACCTCCGTAGTTCCCCCCAGGGCCTTTAGGTTTGGGGGGTATCTTGATATTCCATGTTTCGGCCAACTTGCGACCGGAATCAGTGATACGCCACAGGTCACAGCCGCAGGTACAAATGTTCATCTCCATTAGTTCAAGTGCCTGTTCGTGGGTCGGCAATGCCAACCCGTGGCGCCGCAGGGCAAGCATCGTCTTCAGGGGATACGACCGGCAAGCTCCACCGCTTGCAACTCGCGCTATATCCCAGCGACGATAGCCCATGTACTGCTTGTCACCGCGTTTTGTGTTACGTCGCTTGATACGCCAGGTCGGCTCGCCCCGCCGATCTAAGACATACAGAGCGGCAAGGGCCTTCCGCTGTGGCTTGGTTAATTTTGGGCAATCGTTCATTTGAAAAATCCAGTCGAGCAGCTATTCAAGAAGCACGACTAGGCGGGCTGCTTTTCCTTATGTCGTCGCGCCGCCTCACCGGGTAATCGCCCCCTATTGAATCGGGGCCAGTGAATACGAATTTTCCAGTGCCAGATGTGCCAACGAGGATGACGCCACCAGGGCCTACGTTTACGCAATAGGTTTCGGGCTATTGAGTGGAATAAGCCGTAGGCAACATCCTCCCTGTCGCCCTTACGTTCTTCCTTGAAATTCGTGTGCCAGCCCGGCATAAAGCACAGCTTGGACCTGAATCCGTCAGGGCCATAGGACCATGCGGAGGCGATCTTGCACGCCTCGTTCCACGACATCTTGATTCGTAGCGCCGATGCCACCTGAATGATTGCAGCCCTTAACAGTCGCTCCGCCTCGGCTCGATCCATCATCTTCCGCACTCGTGGGCAGGTGAACACTGGTTCATATTCCTCCTGCCAAGCCAATGCTTTAATACGCTCTCGCTGCTTAGAGTTGAGCTTCGGGAAAGACCAGCCGCAGGAATCATCAGTGCCGTCTGCCTCTGGGTCAACGTGCCATATGTCGATTAATGGCTTATGCCAGTCGGGAAGCGGACCGGGTGATTTTGTCTTAAACGGGCTTTTGATACTAAAAGCTAATGTGTGCGGATCATGCATGGTTCAATCCTCGGTAGTCGTACAGTTCGGTAAAGCTGAGGCTCAGCCCGTGACGGGTTGGCTGGCTATCCACATTTTGTAGCTGGTTAAAAACCCTCGGGGCAGGCACGTTTCTTTGTTGGCGTTGAGAAACTCGACGTAGCGCGGGTGGCCTTCATCCTCGAATCGCTGCGCCCCCTTCATCCACTCATCGACCGGCGCTACGAACCCCGGCGCGCCGCAAACGGGGCACAGGGGAACGCCCGTCCTGACCTTGGTCTTTACACCACCAGGCCCCGTGACTTCGATCTGGCCGTCCGGCACGTTCAGCTTGTCCCAGTCATCGGTCCAGTACGAACACGATCCGTACCACAGTTCTTTGGGGGCGATCTTTGTTTTCATTACGTCGTCCTTTCGGGTGAGACTGTCAGCTCTGGAGACTGCGGCTCACCGGCGGCGCGGCGGTTCAGGCGGATGCGTTTGACACCGTCGAAACCGATCCGCACGCTGCCGCCCCGCTGCTCGGCTTTCAGTACGCCCAGGTGGTTGCCCTGCTCGTCCTTCACGTCGATCGACTCCTCGGGTTTCAGTTTGATCCACAGCATCAGGCGACCCTCACCCCGTTGCGCCGGGCGAAGGCTTTGAGGCCCTCGATCAGCTTGTAGAGTTCGTTGTAGTTCAGGTGGTCAATATCGCCTGTGCTCCCGCCGGTCACACGCTTGCTGATCCAGCCGGCGAGGTTGAAACCGCCGGTGAGTTTGCGCGCGAGTGTGTCCCCCAGTCGCCCCGCCAGGCCGCGCATCCTCGCCAGGTCGTCGTCGGCCTTCTTGGCGAAGTGCAACGCGGGCCAGCTGCGGTTCTTCAGCACGATCCGGTTCCCGGGTGCGTTGCTCTCCACCACCGCCATCGCGTGCTCGAAGTCGGAGTTGTTCAGGCGCGGGCTGGTGCTGCTGACCCGGCTGCGGCCGCAGACCGCGTGCGGGATCGTCGACAGCAGCATGTGCCGCTGCTCATCGGTCCAGCCGATCGACGCGCACGCCTGGACGAACAACGCCTTCTGTTTGTTGGTCCAGCTCATGCGGCCACCTCCCCGCGATGCACACGCGGTGAGTATGTTTGCTTCGACGGTCGTGCGGGCAGCACTACTTTCTCGGCCATGCGTTCGACCGTTCGACGCGCGGCTTCGGGCAGACGCGACCACAGCAGCGGCCTGGCCTTGAGGAATGCCGCCAGGTCCACCGGGTTGATCATCTTGTCGCGGTGACCATCCGATAGCCGCCGGAACTTCAGCCCCTCCCTCATGCACCAGAGGTTGACCGCCTGACGCGTCCGGCGGCACACGCTGGCGGTTTCGCCGGTTGTCATCAGCCCCTGGTTCGTCCGGCGAGAGATGCCCAACTCGCGGCAACGCATCTGCACGGCGTTGATTGAACGCCCCAGGTGCTTAGCGATATCCCGCATCGGCTTACGGCCGACCTGGTCAAGCAGGTATTCCTGGTCCTGATCGGACCAGCACCGCTCGCGCATCGGCCGGAATGTCTTTGCGCACGCGATCACCTGCGGAAGAGGCCAGGCGACCACAATCCCCATGCTTGCGCCACGGCGTGGCGTCACCCTAAACCGCAGCGGCTTGATCTTGCCGTCTCGCTCCCACCGGGTGATCTGCGCATAGGTCGCGCCGATAATCTTGCACGCCTGGGTAGGACGCAGGTACAACTCGCCGGTGCTCGACGGCTTCGCCGCCGCCTTCAGGGCGTCGATGATCTTCTGCTTCCGGGGATTCCGGGGATTCCGGGGGCTCTGGGGGTTGTCCGCGTCCGTGCGTGTCATGGTGGTCCGGGGGTGTTCGTGGGTGGGGTTTATCCTGCCTCGGCGAAGACCTTGGCGTGCTTCTCGGCGAGTGTGCGGATGTGTACGCCCTGGCTGCCGTAGAAGATGCTCACAATGGCCCACAGCTCGTTGCGTGTGATCGCCTTGTTGGGCCACTTGCGGTACGCCATGTTCAGGACGCGCTTGACCGTCCGCACACAGCCGTAGCCGGGCAGGCAGGTGATCGCCCAGACCATCTCCTCGGCCTCGGGCCGCAGCTTCAGGGGCATGTGGGCGAACAACGCCTGGACCTCTTCGCGGCTGAACAGCGGGCGACCCAGCTTCTGGCCGTCGGGGTTCGCGACGTTCTCGACGTAATCCATCGCGTTCCATCGCAGCGTGCGGGAGTGGAACTGGCCGGCGTTGTTCGCACGGTCGTTGATCTTGGTGAGTATCTCTTCGGTGCCGGCGATGATGACCGGCGACTGCGACCGGTCGTGGATCGTGCGCACGATCGTGTAGACCATCGGCGGCAGACGCTGGCCTTCGTCCAGCATGATCGGGCGGCCGGAGTCCATGACCTTCTCGACCACCGCGTCGATCAGGTCGGCGATCGTGTTGCCCGCCGGCAGGGCCTTGACCGCCTTCGCCAGCGTCTGCACGAACTTCTTGGGCGTCATCTGCTCGTGGCAGTAGATGTAGAAGCCGTTCATTTCCTGGGCGAGCAGCTGCAGCACCATCGTCTTACCCGCGCCGGACGGGCAGACCAGCGCGGCCATACAGCGTTCGTCGTAGGCCAGCTTCGCCATCGTCCGCATGTCCTCGGCGACCTTGGTCGGGACGTAGGGCAGGTCCACACGCACGTCCCGCCGCCGGGCATCGTCGGCGATCCACGAATTGACCTTGCGGGCGATGCCCTCGCTGTCGCCCCTGTACTTGTCGTTGGCCCACTGGCTGAGTGTGCTGGCCGCGATCCCCGTCGCCTTCGCGGCGGCGGCGGCGGTGATGTTGAATTTGTAGGTGTACTGCAGGTAGGTCTTGCGTACAGAGACGATGTGTTCATCTGTGAGTTTTGACATGGGGAGCATCCTTGCCCATTGAATGACACGCGTGCTGTTCTGCATCGCGTTCATCACGGTCCTTCCGTCGACCTGTGATGTGATTGGTTTCCGTTGCTCGTTATCCATCGCGCACCCCCGTCAGGAAGTCGCTGGGGTCCGGTGGTGTGTCGTCGTGCGCGTCCGTACCGTGGCCGCCGCCGTCGGCCATGAAGGCGGTGATGTCGATCGGGCCGTCGTCCTCGTGCCGGTCGCCGGCGTTGCCGCCGGTGGTCATGCCGTCGAGGAAGTTGGAGACATCGGTCAGGCCGTCAAAGCCGCCGCCGAATGTCTCCGCCCCCGCCGCGTGCTTGAGGTCCTGGCGTCGAAGCTCGTTTAACTGGCCGTCGACGGGCGTGTGAATCAGCTTTGTCGGCTGCTCGCCGCCGGACGTGTTCGGCGGGGTCGGGTTGCCCTCGCGCTCCGCCTGCATCAGCGCCAGCTCTTCGGTGGTCAGCACCGCGTCCAGCCCGGCGTCGGCCTGCAGCTTCTTCGCGGCGTTCACCCTGCGCTGGCGGCTCATCACCTGGCCCAGGTGCTTGCGGCTGACCGCCGTGGTCGTGTGCTTGCCGAAGTCCGCCTGGTAGAGCCGGCACACCGGGCGCATCTGGTCGTCGAAGAGCGTCGCCCGGCCGACATCATCCTGGTCGTAGCCCACCCGGTAGTATTCGTCGCGGCCGTTGAGGTCGGCGAAGACCTGGTCGTCGCTCTTGTACACCAGCCCCTTGCTGCCCAGCACGTTCGCGGTCACGCGGTGGCGGCGCACACGCACGGGCCTGGAGTAGGTCAGCATGAACCGGTCGAGCACGCCGGGGTCGGCGAACATGCGCCGCCGCGCCAGACGCATCGCCTCGTCGGGGCTCAGGCCGTCCAGGTCGTCTTTGTGGTGTTCACACGACCGGTTGTAGCGTTCGATGTGTTCGGCCAGCCGTGCGCGG
>JAJDCW010000181.1 GCA_029260635.1 Phycisphaeraceae bacterium
GCCGCACAGGCCGTGCAAGCCCTCCAAGCCACCTTCGAAGCCCACGGCACAGCCGAACAACGCTTCGCACTGGGCATCGCCCAAACATGCGCCGCCATTGAACGCCTCACCGCGTCGCTGAACCGCTACGGCCTGAACGCACGCATGGCCGGCTACCTCCGGATGCTCGGCATGCCCAGCGTCGTCATGGATAACCCCGCCGAAGAATCCATCGACGCCGCCAAATTCCGTCAGATGCTCGAGCGATTCTACGACGACCTCGAACAGGCTCAGCAGACGCTGCAAGCCATCGAGCCGAATGGTGATCTGAAAGTCGTCCTGGATATCACACGGGTCCGGCTGGATTACAACGGCGACGGTCAGGCCGGCCCCGACGAGGCCCTCGGCGTCCTGGTCCAGCGCGTACAGCAGATGCAGCGACGCTTGTTCATGCCCGCCAACGCGGAGCAAGAACAACCATCCGAGCCCGAACCGTTCCCCGTCGCGCTGGATGCCGGCGATCTTCACTGGCTTCACGGCTACTGCCACGTGCTCATGGGCATGGCCGATATCGTCCTTGCCCATGACACAGATGAGATATTCAACCGCACCGCCCACCTTTTCTTTGAGCACACCGAGACACCTTACGACTTCCTGGCTCGCAAGAACGTCCAAAGAGATGTCATGATGTACGATATTATCGACTTCGTTGCGTTCATCCACTTGATCAATCTCGACGTGGTCGAGCCGGACCGCATGACCGAGGCGCTGGCGCACTTTAAACAGGTGTCCACGATCTCAAGGCAGAGCTGGCAGGCGATCCTGGCTGAGACCGACAACGACCGCGAGTGGATCCCCGCCCCGGGCCAGCTGTCCGTGCTCGGTTCCGCGCTAACGGTCGATCAGGACCGTGTCGACGCCTGGATGCGGTTCCTCGATGAGTTTGACGCCATCCTCGCCGGCGAAAAACTCATTCCCTTCTGGCGCGGCGACCAGCAGGGCACGATCGGCATCAACCTGGCTAAAGTCTTTCAAGACCCGCCGACGCTCGACCTCGTGCTCTGGCTCCAAGGCTCTGCCGCCAAGCCCTACCTCGAAGAAGGCGAGCTGACCGATCCGCAATTCTGGCGGCAACTCACCCGCGCATTCCGAGGCGACTTCATGACCTTCGCGGTCATTGTGAACTGACACAACACCATGGCCGAAACCATTACCCAACCCGAAACCCTACTCTCCCCCGAGTTCATGCACCGGCTGGACCGGTTGGATGTCATGTCGCGGAAGATATTGCGTGGCCGGATGCAGGGTGAGCGCCGCAGCAAGAAGAAAGGGCAGAGCGTTGAGTTCGCGGACTACCGCAGCTACGTCGTCGGCGACGACCTGCGTTTTATCGACTGGAACCTCTACGCCCGCCTGGACAAGCTGTTCCTCCGGCTCTTCATGGAAGAGGAGGACCTGTCGGTCAGCGTCGTCATGGACGTCACCAAGAGCATGGACTACGGCGATCCCAATAAGCTGCACTATGCCAAGCGCGTCGCCGCCGCGCTGGGGTACATCGGGCTGACGCATTACAACCGGGTGAACCTCTACACGTTTGCAGACACCGTCACCGATATGGCCTTGGGGATGCGCGGCCGACGCCCGATCCCGCGCATGCTCAGTTTTATCCAGGACCAGCAACCGATTGAGGGCGAGCACGTCAGCGGGAACCTCGCCGTCGTCTGCAAACGATTAGCGATGCTCCAACGACAGCCCGGCATCATCGTGCTGCTGAGCGACTTTTTCGACAAGGGCGACATGGCCGACGCGCTGCGCTACCTCGGCGGCGACAAGCACGACGTCTACGCCATCCAGCTTCTGTCCCCGCAGGAGGTCGACCCCGCCAAGGGCCACATCCTCGGCGACCTGCGCCTCCGCGACATCGAGGATGGCGATATCGCGGAGGTCTCCGTCAGCCCCGCCCTGATCAAACGCTACAAGACCAACCTCCAGGCCTACTGCCAGCACGTCCGCGAGCAGTGCCTGAAGCGCGGCGTCGCCTACATGATCAGCGAGACGGATGTGCCTTTTGAGACACTCGTTCTGAAGTACCTCAGACAACGGGGGCTGCTTGGTTAGTCATGTGCCGTGTGCACTGACGAGATCACACCATGGGCTTTCTTTCACCTATCACCGCTCTGATTGTCGCCGGGATCACGGTCCCGCTGCTGGTATCGCTGTACTTCCTGAAGCTCCGCCGCCGTCAGGTGATGATCTCATCGACGCTGCTGTGGAAGAAGGCGATCCAGGACCTTCAGGTGAACTCACCGTTCCAACGACTGCGCAAAAGCCTGCTGCTTCTTTTACAGTTGCTGATCCTCGGTGCGCTGTTGTTTGCGATGTCCAGGCCGACGATGGAAACGGTTGCCAGCCCCGGCCAACGGGTCGTGATCGTGATCGACCACTCCGCTTCGATGAACGCGACCGACATCTCACCGACCCGGCTCGACGAAGCGAAGAAGGCCGCGATCGAGCTGATCGACAACCTCGACACAACCGGCGAGTCCGCGGAAGGTGGGGCGCTGGGTGGGGCGATGGTCGTGAGTTTCGCTCAGGGGGCACGGGTCCGCCAGAGCCTGACGAATGATCCATCCAGGCTGCGTGACGCGGTCCGCCGGATCGAGCCGACCGATCAGGTCAGCCGGCTGGGTCCCGCGCTAAGCCTGATCGAGCCTTACGTCCAGACGGGTTCCGATGACGAGTCGGACAAGCTGGTCGTCTACATCATAAGCGACGGCAAGGTGCAGGCCAGCGGGCAGGCGATGTCGCTTGCGGGCGCCGAGCTGCGTTACATCCCGATCGGCGGCGGCCCCGGGCGGATGGCTGGTGCCGCCGACCCCGACAACCTTGGCATCGTCTCCTTCAGCGCCCGGCGTGACTTCGACAAGCCCGAGATCGTTCAGGTCTTCGCACGCGTCGCTAACTTCGGCAGCCAGCCCGTCAGCGCCAACCTCCGGCTCAGCCTCGACGGGCAGGTCTCACGCGTCCAGCCGATCAACCTCCAGCCCGCGCCCGCACCCGATCCGGAATCATCCGCCACCTCAACCAAACACGAAACTTCGGTCCAGTTCGATTTTGTTCTGCCCGGTTCGGCACTCGTGGAACTCGCGCACGACTATGATGACCAGCTGGAAAGTGACAACACCGTCCGTCTGACACTCGCCCCGGCCCGTCGGCTCCGGGTGCTGATGGTTTCGCGGGGCAATGCCTTCCTGGTCAAGGGCATCCAGAGCGCCGGCGTCCGTCAGCTCTCGTTTATGAACCCCGAGAAGTACGAGGACCAGGACCCGTTGTCACTACGCCGTGGCGGGTGGGAAGCCGCCGGCACGTCGGGGCTGGCTGGGGAAGGGTTCGACGTCATTGTTTTCGATGGGTACAGCCCGACCACGACCCCGAAAGTCGACAGCCTCTACTTCGCCGCCTCTCCGCCGATCGAAGCAATTCAGCGTGTCGCGTCCGAGGAAGGCGATACCGGATCGCAACGCGTATTGACCTGGGAACGCGACCATCCGCTGCTGCGTTACGTTGTCTTGGATGATGTGATCTTGTCTGAGCCGGGCCGACTCGTCGTGAATTCACAGGCCAGCGTCATGGCCACCGGGCAGTCCGGGCCGATCATGGCCGAGGTCGTCGAAGACGGTGTGCGTCACGTGGTCGCTTCCTTCGACATCCTCAAGAGCAACTGGCCGATCAAGATCAGCTTCCCGGTCTTCCTGGGCAACACGGTGCAGACGCTTGGCCTAGGCGGGCTGGCCGACGATGCCGGCATCGCCTACCGCACCGGCGACATCGCGACGATCCCTATTGATACCGGTGACAATCTTTCTTACACCGGTCCGGTCACGATCGACGTCGTGCGGACGCAGGGCACCACCGTCCTCCCGGTCTTCACCCGCGCCGGCCTGTACGAAGCAAGCCAACCCATCGAGCCACCTTTCGACCGCCTGGGCGTCAACCTCCTGGCGCCGGATGAAAGCGATATCCGCACCGCCGACATCCTCAATGTCAGCTCGATCGCGACGGGCACGACCGCGACCACCTCGACCTTCCGCCGTGAGGTCTGGCGGTGGTTTATCTGGGCCGCGCTGGCGGTCATGCTGATCGAATGGCTCGTATACACCCGGCGGATGCACCTGTAGTCGGATGAATCGGATAGATCGGATGAATACGAGAAGATTATTCACCGCAAAGGGCGCACAGAGGGATAATCCATCCATTAACTCAGATAAACGCGGATATGAAATCCATCTAGAATATCCTCTCTTTATCACCGTTCATCTGCGTTCATAACTGTTTCTGACCTCTTGTTTATCTCGGCGATTGTTGTGGTGAACGTGGATTGCTCTTGATCCGATCCATCCGATGAATCCGAGTTAATACTTCTTCACGCGATAACGTGGCAGCAATACCGACACGAAACGCCGGGGTCCCGATGGCAACTCGTTTGTGAATGGGAATCTGTTACGTCTTGCAAGGCTTCTTCTTGAATTCGCCGACCAGGTCAAGCTGGACCTTGTTGACGGTGAAACCGATGCGGTCTTGCAGCTCTTCGATCAGTTCCTGGGGGATGTGTTCGAGGATGCGTTCGCCCAGATCGTGTGGGGCGTCGACGATGTGGCCGGATTTTCGGCAACGCAGGTGCAGGTGGTCGTCGCCCCCGGCGTCGTAGCGCGTTGAGCCGTTGCCGCGGCAGCCGGCGATCTTGTAAGCCAGCCCCGCACCACAGAACGCTTCGAGGGTGTTGTAAACCGTTGCCAGGCTCATCCCGTCGTCCAGCTTCTTGACCATCTGGAACAGCTCGTCGGCCGTGGGGTGGCATTTGCTGCTGGTCAGCGCGTCGTAGATGGCTCGTCGCTGCCGGGTGCAGCGTAAGCCGTGCTCGCAGAATGTCTGCTGTAACTGATCTGACATGCTGTTAACCGATCCGCTGGCTGGCTCGGGCCTTTGACTAGGCCATGAAGAAAATCACACACCGCGACCCCACCCGGACCTGATTGACCGTCAAACAATACGGCCTAAAACCGGCATAGTCCAGTAGATTCCCAAGATTCCTGCCCGATCCGGGTTTACGCCGCCTGCCTGGAACGTACACTACCGGCCTATGGCCAAGAAAAACGGCAAATCAGGTAAACAGGCCCGTTCGGGGGGTACCTCCGGCGGGATGACCTACGCCGAATCCGGCGTTGATATCGAGGCCGGGGACCGCACCGTGGACCTCATCAAGGGCCACCTCAAGCGGACCTACGGCCCCCGGGTCCTGGGCAAGCACGGGGCCTTCGCCGGCTGCTTCCGCCTGGACTACAACGAACGGCTCTTTAAGCGTAACTACAAAGACCCGGTCCTCGTCGCCTGCACCGACGGTGTGGGCACGAAGGTCATGCTTGCCGTCCAGATGGGCATCCACGACACGATCGGCCAAGACTGCGTGGCCATGAACGTCAACGACATGATCGTCCAGGGGGCCGAGCCGCTGTTCTTTCTGGATTACGTCGGCGTCCACAAGGTCGTCCCCGAACACATGGAGCAGATCGTCAAGGGCGTCGCCGATGGCTGCCAACTCGCCGGCTGCGCTCTGATCGGCGGCGAGACCGCGGAGATGCCGGATGTCTATAAGAAGGGGGATTACGACCTGGCCGGTTTCGCGGTGGGCGTCTGTGAGCTTAAGCGTGTCGTCGATGGTCAGCGTGTCGAGGCCGGGGACGTCATCCTCGGCCTGGCTTCCAGCGGCATCCATTCCAATGGCTACTCCCTGGTCCGCGCGATCATCAAGCAGGCCAAACTCGATCTGGACAAGACCTACCCGCAGCTGCAAGCCGACGACGCCCCCGAGCGTCCGTTGGGGCTGCACCTGTTGGAACCCACACGCATCTACTCGAAACAGATCGTCTCACTGCTGCGTTCCTACAAGGTCAAGAAACCCATCGGCGGGATGGCCCACATCACCGGCGGCGGCCTGCCCGGCAACGTCAACCGCGCCCTGCACGGCGGCGTGAACGCCAAGATCAATCTCAAGTCCTGGGACGTCCCGCCGCTATTTAAGTTCCTCCAGAAGCACGGCAAGGTCAGCGACGCCGAGATGCTCAAGGTCTTCAACATGGGCGTCGGCTACACGATTATCGTCCGACCGCACTTCGCTGAGGCGGTCATCGAGAAGCTGAAAAAACAGGGTGAAAACGCCTTTGTGATGGGCAAGATCACGCCCGGGACGGGCAAGGTGATCTTAAACTGAACCGGCCCATGATTCGGTTGGCATGGGAAGTAAGGCGTTGGCGTGGCTTGTTTTGCGGGGTTCTTACGCGCCTCTCTGATTTGATGGGGGTTGCAAAAAATCCCCATCCGCACAAACCGGAGTAGCCGTCAGCCGGATGCTCGCGGGGCTTTTGCACGTAAATATTTGATAATAATTGAATTAAGCATATCGCGAAGATTTTTACATGGTCGTTACTTTCTGGCAAGCCGCTTGTAACCCCTTTTCCTGTCGAGCCCAATGACGGGCCGGATGGAAAAGGAGATAGTGACCATGGACGAAAAAGCCTTCCAAGCCAAGCTGGCCGAACTGATGGGCGAGATCTCGACGCTGCCCAAGGCCGAGCGTGAGAAGCTGGAAAAAATGGCCCAAAAGACCAAAGAACGCCACCAGAAGCTCAAAAAGACCGTCGGCGACCTCCAGGAATCGCTGGATTACCTGCGGTTATCGATCAAATATCTGGTGTTTGACCTCGAAGCCACCCGCCGGGAAAACCGCTACCTCCGCAAGATGCTTGAGGAAGACACCTCCGGCCGGGACGACGATTCCAGCCACGGCTGACCCCGATAGACCCGACTCCAGGAAACTCTCTGGTTCTCCGACCAGACACTTGCTCAACAGACGCCCTTCAACCGGGGCGTCTGTTTTTTTACCTGCGATGTGAGATGAACCCATAGCAGATGAATCTGCGGGACCGGTTGGATGACCCGCCTCTTCACTTCGTTCAGGGACGGCGTTGACACATAGCATCTTTCCGATCCCCGATCCCCTCGATTCCCACCGTTTCGCTCAAGCCGCTATCATGTGCCCTTCATTACCCGACCCCCGCTGAAAGTGAGATTCACGGATGAACGCTTACGACCTCTCGAACAAGTCTAATCAGCCCGCCCCCGGATTTGCCTCCGGCAATACCACAGGCGACAGCCCCATCCCAGGCATGCCCGCCGCGATGGCCGTCATGGCCGGGCACTACCCCAATCCTCAGCTCGCGCCGCCGCCCATGCAGCGGTACCGCGAGATGACTATCGACGAGATGCTCCTGGAGAACCGGGTCGTCTTTCTCGTCGGCGAGATCAACCACGCCTCCGCGACCAGTGTTATCATGCGCCTGCTGCACTTGGAAAGCACCAAGCCCGGCGTCGATATCAGCCTCTACATCAACTCGCCCGGCGGGGCGGTGGACGACACGCTCGCCATGTACGACACGATGCACCACATCAGCTCCGAGGTCTCGACCGTCTGTGTCGGCAAGGCCATGAGCGGCGGCGCACTGGTACTCGCCGCTGGCCATCCCGGCAAGCGGTTCTGCCTCCCGCACGCCAAGGTCATGATCCACCAGCCCTACGGCGGGGTCTACGGCCAGACCACCGATGTCATCATCC
>JAJDCW010000182.1 GCA_029260635.1 Phycisphaeraceae bacterium
GCCCACCACGATCCCGCCAAACAAGGCGGTCAACGGTTCTTTTGTGAGCAGGCATAACGCGATCGCCACCGCGGCGGGCAGCAGGGACCATGGCCCCCAGTGGCGTGCGACCGTCACGTTCTGATAAACCTGTGTCGGCTCGCCGTCGACGACCTCCTCGACCAACACGATCTCGGACGTCACCGCAGGCAGCTCGCCGGCGACCAGCTTGGTCAGCTTCGCCTCGGTCAGCTGCGCATCCACGACGGGTGTCACCGTGCCGAGCTTGACCTCTTTGCTGCGGACCTTGTGGACAAGTTCGCCCTTGTGCTCATCCTTTTCACTCACGAACACATCCAGCGCCGTCCGCTGCACGCTCCAGGTTGGCGCGACGTACCACCCGACCATCAACGCCGCGATCAGCGACGCCACCGCGACCGCCAGCGCGGCCCGGCTGGGGTGGAAGACACGCCACAGCGTCCCCGACTTCGCGTCCGTCATCTGCTCGTCCACATCGCTGGGCCGCCCATCAGATTTGTGTTCATTCATGGGTTTAGCTTATCGGGTGAGTCGATGTGCCACCAAATCCTGCCGACCGCCCCGGGGCTGACCCCAGAAATCCACACAAAGGACGGCTTACCCCCTTAACAGATAGCGCCTACAATGGGATATTCAACACAAAACCGCTTTGGAGCCGTTCGCTCATGCATATGAAAGCCAATGACAAAGACCTCGGGCCCGAGATCGTGCCCGTCAAGTTCATCCTTGAGGACCCCGAGCCCCTGACCGGGAAACACGAGAAGGAGATCGACCTGAAGGCCGCCATCGGCGAGTCGATCCTCGAACTGGCCCTGGATCACGGGATCAATATCGAGCACGCCTGCGGCGGCGTCTGCGCCTGCTCCACCTGCCACGTCTATATAGATAAGGGCGAGGAGTGCTTCGACGAGGCCGAGGACGACGAGCTGGACCGCGTCGACGAGGCCCCCGGCGTGGAACTCAGCAGCCGGCTGGCCTGCCAGGCCATCGTCAAACGCGAAGGCGTCGTCCAGGTCCGCGTCCCCTCCTGGAACCGCAACGCGGTGAAGGAAGTGCCTCACTAGGGGCGGTCAGCGGGCATAAAGCCAAATAATTCACATCTAACCGCCGCCATGTAACACCGGGTGCTTTGGATTCTGTTTAGATTAATGCGATTCAGACAATAAGTGTTGCATAGGCTTTGATCCCAAGTAAAATCGAAAAGGCTCGTTTCGCTTTTCGCAGCACGGCCGCACCGGTAGGTGCGTGCTTGATACGCAAACTAGTTCAACACGGGGAATTGATTGATGAATGCTATAAGGTCGGCCGGCCCCCTACGACGATACAGCGTAAAAATATGGCTCGTAGGCATGTTGGTTCTTAGCACCGGGGATATCGCCTCCGGCGACATCCTCATCGATGACTTCACCACCGGTGGTCCGTCCAGCAAGACACTCGTACCATCCGACAGATTTTTTAGCGTACATGAGACGGGGCTCAACCCGACACATACACTCGGTGGCGAGCGTAAAGTCATTCTTGATAGCTGTGTAAACACCGGAACTATGCCTGTCACACACGACCCGGCCGAAGGGACCTGGGACTACGGCGGAACACCTAATTCGCGTTTCTGCGAGGGACCTGAATACATCTATGGCAACACATATCGCAATGGAAACTCATTGAATTTAGATCTTGAAACGCTTGAGATCACCGCTATCAAAGTAACGATTGACACGCTAGACCCCGGCCTACCAAATCCGTGGTACGACCCCATCAATCAACCCAGCCAGGTCGATATCACATTATTCACTGACACCACAGAAGGCTCTAGCCGATTACTCTCCTGGGGATCTGCCTCTCTACCGACAACGACGACGCGAACCACCGTGACTGTACCACTTTCATCCCTCGAACCCCCCATCTCTTCACCAGGGGCAATGCTGTCAGATGTCGATGGTATTCGTTTCTGGTTCGATGGCCTAGGCGACGGCGCACATATTGTCATCCGCGAACTCGCATTCGTCACCGGTTTAAACGGCGACGTAAACAGCGACGGATTCGTTGGCATCGACGACCTGACGACCGTGCTGGGCAACTGGAATCAATCGATCCCACCGGGCGATCCCGCGGCCGACCCAAGCGGAGACGGGTTCGTCGGCATCGATGACCTGAACCTGGTCTTGGGAAATTGGAACGCGGGCACCCCGCCGGCCAACACCAACTCGATCCCCGAGCCCTCAACCGGGCTGCTGCTCGGATCGGCGTGTATTGGTTTATATCGACGACGCTCGTAAGCCAACACGCCCGATCAATTGACGTCTGGCTAAGCCGCGACACGCTCACACAACCGCGATCATCCACAGCGCCAACACCGCGCGCAAGGACCACGCCACGGTGCGGATCCAGTTGCTATTGACCAGGCGACGGTGAGCATTCATATCAAATCCGCGTTCCAGGTCTTTGTGGCGGGGAACTTGCAGGCATGCCGTCGACAGCCAGATCGCGACCAACAACGCCAACCCTGCATACACTAACCACCCCGGCATGTCCGGCACCGGCTGAACCACCAGCCAACCCGCACACGCTAATTCCACCAGCATCGCCGGCCCGACCACCCAGGTCGTCAGCCGCTGATGATGTGTTTCATATTCCTTGAACCCGTCTGCACCGACTTTCGCCATCAGCGGGTAATGCACGACCTGCACGAACCAGATCAGTCCGGTCATGAAGAGCGTCGCGGCGGCGTGGATCAGCAGGAGCGTCATCACGATACCACCTCGGGGAATAGCTCGGCCATGACCTTCTGGCGATAGGTAAATATCGTCCGCACGTCGCGCTTGACGAACAGCGTGTTGATCAACGCCCCGCCTCGCGGCCGGTACTCGATACGGTCGCCGATCAGGGTGCCTTCGCCGTCGCGTTTAAACCAGTGCGTGTGATACCAGAGATGGTAAGGCCCCTTGAGTTGCTCATCCACGAATCGGTTGGGCGGGTCCCAGTCACAGATCCGCGTCCGCCAAAGGATCGGCAGCCCCTTGATGCGCAGCCTGTAGTCTATCAGCGTGCCGATCTTCATCTCAATCGGTGTCGGCGTGAGTATCTTGAACCGGACACTCGGCGGGGTGAGCCGTTCCAGGTTCCGCGCATCGCTGAAGAACGCAAACACCTCGTCGATCGGTCGGGGCAGGTACTGCTCAGCCAGCACGACCGTGTTGCGGCCGTTTTTCTCGAATCGGATAGGCTTACTCATCGATTTTTCTTTATGGTGTCCAGCGCCTGTAACGCGCGGTCGCGGGCCTCACCGTGATCGACGATCGGGTGGGGATACGTCCTGCCCAACTCAACCCCCGCGTCGGCCAACACGTCCGCCGGGGCCTTGCCGGGTTCGTGGATGTATTTCGCGGGCAACTCGACCAACTCCGGCACATACCGGCGGACATACGCCCCCTCCGGGTCAAACTTTTTGCCCTGAAGTGTCGGATTAAACACACGGAAGTATGGCGAAGCATCCGCGCCGCTGCCCGCGACCCACTGCCAGCCCAGCGTATTGTTCGCCAGATCCGCATCCACCAGCGTGTCCCAGAACCAGGCCGCCCCTTCCCGCCAATCGATCAGCAGGTCTTTAACCAGGAACGACGCCACGATCATCCGCACCCGGTTGTGCATCCACCCCGTCTCCCAGAGCTGGCGCATCCCCGCATCGACGATCGGGTACCCGGTCAACCCCTTCTGCCAGGCCGACAACCCCGCCGGATCGTCCAGCCAGGGGAACGCCGCGAACTCCGGCCGTAACGGCTGTGTCGCCGTTTCCGGGAAGTGATAGAGCAGGTGATACGCAAATTCACGCCAACCAACTTCGCGAAGGAAGGCCCACACGCCCTTGCGGTCTTCGCCCTCAAGCCCGGACGACATCTGCGACGTCAGCCGGTGCCATATCTGCCGGGGGCTCATCTCACCAAAATGAAGGTGCGGTGACAACCGCGACGTTCCCGATTGATTGGGGCGGTCACGTCCTTGCTCGTAATCACCCACCACGCCGCCGCTGAATTTTTTAAGCGCCTTGCCCGCCCCCACCTCGCCGGGTTCCCACGCCGTCGCCAAACCACCGGCCCAATCAATCGTCGGCAAAAGACCCAAATCATCTAATGCCAAACTCTTCGGCCACTTCTTGGGCCCGGGTATCTGCCTGGGTTTAGCTGACGGCTTATCCGGCGCGGGCCGCTGCTGACATGTCCGCCAGAAAGGGGTGAACACCTTGTAGGGCGTCCCCTGCCCCGTCTGCACGTCCCAGGGCTCAAACAGCAGATTGCAATTGAAACTCTCTGCTTCGAGCCCATCGCCACGCAGGGATTCTTTTATGGCTTTGTCACGCTGAATCGCCGCCGGCTCGTAGCACCGATCCCAATACACCGCGTCTGCGCGGGTTTCTTCAATCAATTCCCACAGCACATTCTCACAAGGTCCGGCCCGCAAGACCAACCCGCCACCCTTATCTGTCAGAGACGCCTGTAATGCTTCCAGCGAATGGTGCAGCCACCACCGGCTCGCGGCCCCGGTCGGACAATCTCCCTCGTCGCTCGGCGAATCGATATAGACAGGAATCACCACCCCACCGTCACCCCCGCGCTTACACGCGGCTATCAATGCGGGGTTATCTGCAAGGCGCAGCGTCCGACGCAGCCAGACAAGGGTTGTGTTCGCCATAAGTAAATCCCATGAAATCCCGTCCCCATTCATTCGCTCACTAGCGAGCGGTGGATTCACCCCATATAGAAGATTTTTTAACGGATAACTTTAAACGTCGAACTTGATCCCTTGCGCCAGGGGCAGCGATGTGGAGTAGTTGGTCGTCTGTGTGCTGCGTCGCATGTAGGCCTTCCAAGCGTCGGAGCCCGACTCCCGGCCGCCGCCGGTCTCTTTTTCGCCGCCGAACGCGCCGCCGATCTCCGCGCCGCTAGTGCCGATATTGACGTTGGCAATGCCGCAGTCGCTGCCGGTCGGTCCGCAGAACAATTCAGCTTCGCGCACGTTGTCGGTAAAGACCGCGCTGGACAGCCCCTGCGGCACATCATTATGGATCGCGACCGCTTCATCAAAGTCGTCGTAGGTCATCACGTACAGGATCGGAGCGAACGTCTCGGTCTGTACGACTTCGGCATCGTGCGCGATCTCGATAATCGCGGGCCTGACGTAAACACCACCGGCAGGCACGCCCTGGGTCACACGCCCGCCGCCGGTCAGCAGCTTGCCACCCTGCTGCTGCGCGTTCTTGATTGTTGCGTCCATCGCGTTCGCCGCCGCCTCGTCGATCAACGGCCCGATCAGCGTGCCCTCCTCAATCGGGCTGCCAATCTTGATCTGTTCATAGACCTTGACCAGCCGGCTAACGATTGTGTCCTTCACCGAACTGTGTGCGATCAGTCGGCGCATGCTCGTGCAACGCTGGCCACAGGTGCCGACCGCAGCGAAGGTGATCGCGGGCAACGCCAGGTCCAGGTTCGCGCTGGGCGTGAGGATCATCGCGTTATTGCCGCCCAGTTCTAGCAACGATCGACCGAGCCGGGCGCCGACCGCCTTGCCGACGGCTTTACCCATCGGGATCGACCCGGTCGCAGAGACCAGCGGCAGCCTGCCGGAGTTCGAGATGGTCTCGCCGGTGTCGCGGAGCCCGACCACGACTGTGCTGATATCGGCCGGCGCCTCATCAAACTCGGCAATCACTTCGTTTAACAGGTTCTGGCACGCCAGCGCACAGAACGGCGCTTTTTCCGAGGGCTTCCACACGACCGTGTCGCCGCAGACTAAAGCCAGCGCCAGGTTCCACGCCCAGACCGCGACGGGGAAGTTAAACGCGCTGATCACGCCGATGGGGCCGATCGGGTGCCACTGCTCGGTGAGCCGGTGCTGCGGGCGTTCGCTGGCGATCGTCAAACCATATAGCTGACGGCTCAGGCCCACCGCGAAGTCGCAGATGTCGATCATCTCCTGGACCTCGCCCTCGGCCTCGGCGGTGATCTTCCCGACCTCCCAGGCCACCAGCGCGCCCAGATTCTGCTTGTGTTCACGCAGTTTCATGCCGAACCGACGGACCAACTCGCCACGCACCGGCGCGGGCACGGTGCGCCACTGCTTAAACGCCGCAGCCGCGCTGTCGATGGCTTTCCCGGTATCGCTCGGCGTCGCGAGCTTCACGCTTCCGAGTTTGCGTCCGTCGATCGGGCTGTGGGCATCCAATGAATCGCCGCCCGCGGGCTGGGCCTTGCCGCCGTAGAACAGGCCGGACATCGCTTCGGTTAGTCCGAGTTTGGGCATAAAGTCGTTGGGCTGCATATCGGGTCTCACGGGGGCTTGAATGAAGGATTAATACGAACAATACAACAGAAAACGATCAGCCGTCAGCGGGTTCGATCAACACTGTATCGTCGCCGGCGTAGTGCTTGCCGAAACGATTCGCCAGGAAGTCTTTCAGCGAGACCTCTTCCTGTTTCACAAAACCCTGACTGGTGAGCTTGCCCTGGGCGTGCATATCAAGCACCGCGCAGATCCCCATCGCGGTCGTGATCTGGATCGCGCTCCACTCCCGGCCGTTCACCTTGCCGTGGTAAACCTTGCGTGCATCGGTGATCTGCAAGAGCCGGCCATCACTCTGACCCGTCACCGCACAGAAGACAATCACCACGTCCTGGTCTGTCATCGGGACCGCGTGCTCGAGCATGTCCTTGAACATATCTCGGCGGTGGCTGAGCCGCAGCTCGTTGACCAGGAAAGCAGCCAGGGCGCGGTGGCCCAGGTAGCGGACCGTCTTGTAGTTCAGCGTGCGGACCTTGCCGACAAGCGTTTCGCAGAGCGTACCCAGCCCACCGGACGTGTTGAAGGCTTCATAACGCACGCCGTCCACCGAGAAGTGCTCCAGCCCTTCAAGCGGCAGCACATTCACAAGTTTGCCGTCATAAATCGCTTCACACTCGTTGCAGTACTCGTTGATCAGCCCGTCCGTGCTCCACGTCAGGTTGTATTTCAACGCGTTCGACGGATACAGAGGCAACGCGCCGACGCGCATCGTCACCGTGTCCAGCGAATCCATCCGCGTCGTCAGGTCGTGCGCGACGATACTGACAAACCCCGGCGCGAGCCCGCACTGAGGCATGAAGATCTGCCCGGGCCTGGCGTCCTTGGCAACCTCCATGACCTTCTTGGTGGTCTGCACGTCCTCAGTCAGGTCGAAGTAACTCAGCCCCGCTTTGAGCGCCGCCTCCGCGATCGCCGGGTTGTACGCAAACGACAACGCCGACATCACCGAGTCCCGGTCCTTCATCGCCGCCATCAGCGCGTTCGGGTCCGTCGCGTCGAGTCTGAGCGTCTCCACATCCGCGAGTTTCGCCAGCCGGTCCAGCGACCCCTGGTCCACATCGGCGACCCGCACGTCAAAGTCGCCGGTCTTGGACAGGTAGTTCGCGATCGCCACGCCGATCTTCCCGGCCCCCATCAACAACACTCGATGCATCTTGGCCTCTTTTCAACCGAAGGTTTCATTCACACAAACCGGACCGATCAGCCCGGCCGAGCCGTAGATTATATAACTATTCCGGCACCTCGAACACCCCTTTTAATCGATCTAAACCACGATTCCACCCGGACATCCATCCAAAGCCCCGGGCGGGGGTCGGTTCACCGGCCGTTACATCTGTCGCCCGAACACCCTTTGAGATTCATCGGCTTAACGATATATGTGATTGAAATGTATCCCCCACACAGGAACATAAACCCGAGCCCCAAATACCAATAGAACTTGGGCCCTGCCTATTCACCACACCCCGATTCACCGCGTCGGATAGAGCAGGTATTTCTGCCGGTCCCGTCGAAAGGTTTCGCTGTTCTGACGCCACTGCGCAAACAACCCGTCCAACGGCATCCCTTCCATCAGTAATATCCGGGCCTTGTTCGTACCGGTCGCGATGTCGAATGACCGGTCACGTTTGCCGTCACCGAAGATAAACTCGCCGCCGAGCGCCTGTGCCAGCTTGAAGTTGGTCTCGACCAGGTTCACCGTCTTGTCCAGATCAAGGTGCACCTGCACCCCCTGGCAGACCTCGCCCTGGAACCGGCTGTAGAAAGGCTTGAACCACACGGGCCTGAACGTCACGCCCAGCGGTGCGTTGGTCGACACACACATGATCAGCTCACGGTTGACCACTTTTTGGTAGTACTCGCCGGGCGAGGCCCAGCGGTTGTTCAACGCGTCCGCCAACGCATCTCCATTCAGACCCGGCGCGCCGAACAACTCGAAAGGCTGCGTGTAACCCACACCAATCGACACCGTGTGCAACTCGCCCACGATCCCCGTCGCTACGTAATACGCGCAGGCCTTGGCGTTCGGGATGTGCGGCGACGTGATCACCCACCTCAGCCCCGTGTCCTCCCAGAGCATCGACCGCCCCCAACCCTCCATCTTGACCACGGCAAGCTTCTCATAGCCCGGCGTATACTTGTCTTTGACAAGCCTTG
>JAJDCW010000183.1 GCA_029260635.1 Phycisphaeraceae bacterium
TGAGGTACTCGCGGGCCATGTAGTACTTCGGCCCCTGCTGGTAGGCGAAGAAGCGTGAGGCGGTGCGCATTGCGCGGGCACGTTCGCTTAACGCGTGTTCCCATCGGTAGGCGCGGGCCTGATGGATCAGCACCGTCGCCTGGCCGCCCGCCTCATCTAAAAGCTTCTCAATGCCAACCTTCTTCTGCGTGACCAGTTCGGAAATCGCGTCGGCCTTGGCCTGGTCGTAGCCGTCGCTTAGACGCATCGCTTCCAGCGACTGCTGAAGCGTGACGACCTCCTGGATGGCGGCGTCGATCTTCAGCGCCTTGTCCTGTGTGCCGGCAATCTCGGCTAGCTGGGCGACGGCCTTGCGATGCGCCTCCTGAATCCTGGTCTTCTTCTCCTGGCGCGCGTCGATCTGTTCGTGGAACTTCTTGGCTACGTCGCCTTCCATCGGCGGATGTACGGCTTCCAAACCGACGTAGACCACCTCGATCCCCAGGCCCATGTCGTTCGCGTCGGCCTGGATTTGTTCGCGGAGTTGAGCACCCGCTGTGACGCGCGCCGTCGTCAACAGCGCATCAATATCGTGCGTGGCGAAGTAGACGTTGAATCGCCGCTCGGCCAGGGCTTTGAGCAGGTCGGCGGGGTGGCCGGGATCGTCCAGCGCCAGCCTGCTGTACTGACGCAGCCCGTCGTCGGCGATGCGGTACTTGATCACGCCCAAGCCCCCGGCCAGCTCACCGGCGGCGGCCTTGATCTCTTCGTCCCGTTCGCCAGCGTACCGGCTGGGCGCGGTGACCATGTAGGTCTCGCCCTCGCCGGAGTGCTGGGTCGTCCAGAGGATGGCGACGTTGCGGTTGAAGTTCTCCGCCGAGGAGCCGACGTTGATCTCGTGGATGCGCGAGGCGTCGTACTTGTAGGCTTTGCCCAGGGGCCAGGGCAGCTTCCAGTGCAGGCCCGGGCCGACCTCGCTGTTGTCGGTCAGCGCGCCCAGGCTCGTAATAATCGCGCGCTGGTGCGGCGCGACGATGACCGCGGAGGTGAGCCCGATCAGGATCAGCAGGCCGACGATGATGAGCTTGGGGATGGCCTGGGAGAGCTGGCGGTAGAACCAGCTGTCCGAGACCTCGATGCCAAACTGATAGTCGATCGCCTCACTGACAATTTTTGCCAGTGACTCCGGGCGGGTCAGCCAGCCGAGGATACGGCTGTCGAACGCGGCGCGGGGCATCTGCCCGGGCCGTCTTGGCTGGTAGAACCCGAAGATGAATCCCAGCAGCATCTCGAAGCCCAGCAGGATCATCACCGCCGGGGCGATGACCGAGAGCGCTGGGAAGAAGTTCTTCAGGTCCCACGCCAGCAACGCCGCCGCCACGATCAGCAGGAACGTGACCACGAAGTTGCCCATCAGATAGCCGGCCCCCCCGCGCAGCAGCTTCCACTCCTGGACCTTGGTCATGCCCGCGATGTAGCGGGAGACGATAAACGCCAGGAACCCGATGGCGACCGCAACGATGGCGACGACCCCGGCGCTGTAGCCGGAGAACCCGCCGTCGGACGTAAACAGGGCGGCGATGTCGGCAATGAAAGCGGGCTCTTCGATCTTGTGCGTAGTGCGGTATTCGCCGACCGCGGACCGGAGCATCCCGAAACCGACCACGATGAGGTAGAACGACACCAGCAGGCTGACGATGTTCAGGCCGTACTTATATAGATTGTCCAGCCGCTTCTGCGCGATCTGTAATTGCTGCCCGGCCTCATCGAAGAGCGCCGCGGCCTGGGCGTCCTGCGCCGCAAGCTGCTCGGTCTCCAACGCCTCGACCCGTTCAAGCCGGTGCTGGTTGTAGACGACCCAGAGGATCACCCAGATGGGCACCCCGCCCAGGAAGTACCAGGCGATGGTGTTGATCGCGGTGGACCCGGCGTAGAGCCCGGTCAGCGCGGTGAGGATCGTCAAAAGGACCTGGATCGCCAGCCCGATGAGGACGGCGTTGGCGGCCCGGCGGTAAGATTGTTGGTCGTGACTCATCGTGTTCCCTGTTCGTGGTGACGGTTTGTGTCGGCACCGTGATGTCAATTAGCCTATTCTTATTCGCCCCGGTGTTTGATATTCGTTAAAACCTTTGCCGACCGACCGCCGTATGATAGGGGCCTGTGACTCCCCGGCGTTCCAGATGTCAAGGGCCTGGCACCCCGGGGGTCAGTTTCGTTTACCCGGACAAGACGACCGATATGTTTCAACAGCTCGCGACCATCTCGCAAAACACCTTCACCGAATCGATCCGCCAGCCGATCTTCGTGGTGCTGATCCTGCTGGGCTCCCTGGCCATGGTCATCAACCCGCAGCTCGCGGCCTACACCATGGAGGACGACAACAAGCTGCTGATCGATATGGGCCTGAGCACCATCTTCCTGGTCAGCCTGCTGCTCGCCGCCTTCACCGCGACGGGTGTGTTCTCCAACGAGATCGAGAACAAGACCGTGCTGACCGTCGTGAGCAAGCCGGTCAGCCGACCCTTGTTCGTGATCGGCAAGTACGTCGGCATCTCCGCGGCGATCGCGACCGCGTTCTTCCTGCTGAGCATCGTGTTGGCGCTGACGATCCGCCACCGCGTGATGTCCACCGCCAGCGATCACTTCGACATGCCCGTGATCCTGTTCGGCTTCGGCGGGGCGCTGATCGCTTTGAGCGTCGCGACCATGGCGAACTACCTCTACGGCCGGGTCTTCTCGTCGAGCTTTACGGTGAGCCTGCTTTTCACACAGACGCTGGCGTTCGCGCTGGTGATGATGATCAACAAAGACTGGGGCCTGCAATCGCCCATAACCGATTTCACCGATCACGACGGGGAGCTGGGGCAGGTGGTCGTCGGCCTTGGTCTGGTGTTCCAGGCTGTGCTTGTGTTGACCGGCGTTGCCGTGGCGGCGAGTACCCGGCTGGGCCAGGTGATGACGCTGCTGATCTGCGTGGGCGTCTTTTTGCTTGGGCTCGCGAGCAATTCGTTGAGCCAGATGGTCAACATGCGGCTGTCGATCCCCGCCGGCACCGACTACTACCAGAGCCTGTCGGTGATCTGGAGTGCGGACATCGCCCTCTATCAGAAGACCATCTACGGTGCCGCGAAGCTGATCTACATGGTCGTGCCGAACCTTCAGTTCTTCTGGCCCGCCGACGCCATCACCCAGGGCACACCGATCACCGCCGGGTTGTTCGGCCTGGTGTCCGGGTACGCCGCGCTTCAGATCGTCGCGGTAATCGCCGTCGCGATCGCCCTGTTCCAGAACCGTGAGGTCGGGTAGGGCTCGCTGGTATTCAGCTATCAGGTTGATGCGTTTTTGATTCGGCAAGATTATCTGTTTGTCTCGTGCGGTGTTCCCATTGATGCCGCGTATCTATATAACGAATACTAAAATCGGTATTGTTTCTGTTTAAGCGGGTACGGCCTGGCCCGGCACCGGATCGGTGTCGGGGGTGCTTGTCTTCGTCGCCGCTTCCAAGGCACGGTGTTCTTCCTGCTCGATGTCCTCACCGGAGCGGACCAGCCGTGCCGAGTTGAACACCACGATCAGCGAGCTGACCACGTGCAGGATCGCCGCAACCACCGGCGGGACCTGACCCGCCGCCGCGAAGATCAGGAAGATCAAAATGAACCCGCCGCCGATCGCCATGTTCTGCTTGATGACCCGGCTGGTCTGACGGGACAGCCCGATCAGGAACGGGATGCGATTCAGGTTGTTGCTCATCAGCGCGATGCTCGCCGACTCGATCGCCACGTCGGAGCCGGCGGCCCCCATCGCGATCGAGATGTCGCCGGCCTTGAGTGCGGGCGCGTCGTTCACGCCGTCGCCGATCACCGCGACACGGTGGCCACGCGACTTCAGGTCGTCGACCATCTCCAGCTTCTCGCCGGGCAATACCTCGGCGCGGTACTCGGTGTGCATCTGTGCGGCGATCCGCTTGGCGACCGATTCACGGTCGCCGGTCACGATGATCAGCCGCTTCATGCCCATCTCACGCAGTTCATCCATCGCGCTGGCGGCCTGTGGCCGGGTGTTGTCCGCCATGCCCAGCCAGCCCATGAGCCGGCCGTCCTGCACCACAAACAGCGTCGAAAGCCCCTCGGCCTCGGGGTCCGCCATCGCCTGGTCGACTTGCGAACGGATGTGATCGCCGGGCTGTTCCTGGATGATCCAGTTGCCTCGACCCACGAGAATCTGCTTGCCGTCCACGGTCGCACGGACGCCCTTGCCGGCCTCTTCGTGAAACTCGCTGGGTTCGGGCAGGTGCAGTTTGGCCTTACGAGCCACCTCGAACACAGCCCGGGCGACCGGGTGGCGTGAGCGTTGCTCGGCGGTGGCGGCCGCCAGCAGCAGGTCCGCACCCTCGACGCCTTCGGCGGGTGCCAGCCGGGTCACTTCCAGCTTGCCGGTGGTCAGCGTGCCGGTCTTATCGAATACCATCGCCGTGAGATTCCTGGCCCCTTCCAGGACCTCGACATTCTTAACAAGCACACGCAGCCGGGCAGCCGCAGAGATCGCCGCGACCAATGCGGTCGGCGTCGCCAGGATCAGCGGGCACGGGCAGGCGACCACAAGCATCGAGATCGCCGCGATCGCCGCATCTTCCGGGTTTCCGGTCTGGGCGGTGTAGAACCAGACAATAAAGACCAGCATTACCACGGTCGGCGTGTACCAGCCGGCGTAGTGGTCGATCATCCGCATCAGCGGGATCTTGGTCCGTTCGGCCTCCTGGATCATATCTTTGACGCGACCCAAAGTAGTGTCTTCACCGGCTTTAGTAACTTTTAGATCCATTGAACCGGTCAGGTTGATCGTGCCGCCGAAGACCTCGTCGCCCTCGACCTTGTCCACGGGGATGGATTCGCCGGTGATGTTGGCCTGGTTCACGGTGGAGCCGCCGGTGACGACCAGCCCATCCGCGGGGATATTGTCGCCGGGCCGGACGCGAACGATGTCGCCGGGGATCAGGTCCCGGGCCTCCACCTCGGTCTCCTGGCCTTCATCGACCTTGTGGGCCTTGGTCGGTGTGATCCTGACCAGAGCCTCGATGTCCCGCTGAGCCCGCACCGCGGTCTTATTTTCGATCAACACCGACAGGATCATGAAGAAGGCGATGAACCCCGCCTCGATGTACCAGCCCTTGGCGAACGCAGCCAGCACCGCCAGGGCGACCAGCTCGTTCATATGCATGTGCCCCTGCCATAAGTCTTTAAGGGCGACCCAGACCAGGGGCGTGCCCAGCAGGACCGTCGCGATGCCCGCCAGCAGCTTCGAGGGGTCTTCCGTGTCGAACGTGAACTTGGCGATCAGGGCACAGATCAGAAGTGCCCCGCCGAAGAGCGTCGCAGCGATCTCAAAGCCGATCTTGCCCGCGTTGCCGTCCAGTTCCAAGCCGTCTTTCACATAGTCGTGAGCCATATGCTTTAAGTCCTTCGGTCCTATAACCCTGGGCCATTTAAGATAAGCCAATGACGGGTGTTAACCAATACGTCAGGTATGCTAGAAAGTTCGCGCGGATCGGGCCAATCGCCCCAGGAATCCCACATCCGACGCCCGCCGTAGCCGACGCCCGCCCGCCCGGGTTTCAAGACGCCTAAAGCGCATAAAAATCCCGTAGGCAGATCAGCGGCAGAACGCCGCAATGTCTGGCTACGGGATCACTTGGAGGACAAAATCAGCAGGCTTTCAGTCGGCGGTTCATATCTGTCCGCCGACAGCCCGGCCCGCATGCTGCCCGGGGCTTATCAATACCTCATCAGGGTTTATACGGGGGACTTACCCGGCCACAGGTTGTTGGGGTGGGTAACTTTGGTACGGCGTCCGCGCTACATGCCGGAACCGGACACGCCAACTGGCGAACAGCGGCCCAACCAGGCAGGCGGCGACGATCACCATCAACCCGATCGCCTGCACCGCCAATGCGACGACCGTTGCCGCGATCAGGTATCGGGCCTGGACCCCCAGCATCGGTAACAACCCGTACAGCACCACACCCAACACGACACAACTCGCGACACACAACTTCACCGCCCACTGCAACGGCGAACGAACCCGGTAACATTTCATCGACGCTTTCATCTCATACTTCCTTACATCTCAAACTTAGCAAACGCAACCACCGCGCAGTCAGCATCACGTCTGCATGACTCGTCTTTGCGGTTGTTAAGGACGACAGGCGGCTACAGCATTGCCCTCGTTTCCTTGTGCCCGACTTTCCATCGGGACGCCACTCATATTGCAAACCTCGTGCCAAAACGATTAAACCCCGGATTCAACGATTACGCCCGCCCCCGGCGTCTACAAACTGCGCGTCCCCCTCGCACACCTAAGTTATTGCACAATTATCAGGCGAATGTGTCGGCTATACTAGAATCGTGCTAACGAACACCCGCGACTTCAACAAGATGTTCTTTCAACCCAGCTTAACCCGCGCACTCAACCCCGAAGCCCATGTTTTCTAAACGTGGGCCTCCTCCGCCGCCATCAAACACAAGGCCCACCACACACATCATCCAACCCGCCCAAGCCGCTTGCGGCGTAGCGAGGCCTAATAGATGCCTTAGTCTGGTATATTTTTGTAATAGTTCCTAACCTGATGCCCCATCCACTCCAGCCCCCCACGTCACCCCTCCAACTCGGAGCCCGCCCATGCCCCTGACCATCACATACCTCGGTCATTCCGGCTTCCTCTTTAATGATGGCAAACACACCCTCGCCGTCGATCCCTTCCTCACCGGCAACCCCCTCGCGGTCCACAAGCCCGACGACGTTACATGTCATTACATCGCCCTGACCCACGGCCACGAAGACCACTTCGGGGACACACTCCCCATCGCCAAACGCAACAACGCCACCGTCATCGCCGCCTACGAAATCTGCAACTACTGCGCCGAGCAAGGCCACGAGAACTGCGAGCCCGGCAACCCCGGCGGACGTGTCTACACCGACTTCGGCTTCGTCGCCTTCACCCCCGCCTTCCACTCCTCAAGCTACCAGGGCCGATACATGGGCCAGCCCTGCGGCCTGATCATCTCGATGGGCGGCCACAAGATCTACCACGCAGGCGACACCGCCCTCTTCTCCGACATGAAACTCATCGGCGAGATCGGCCAACCCGACATCGCCATGATCCCCGTCGGCGACCGCTTCACCATGGGCCCCAAACTCGCCACCTACGCCGCCGAATGGGTCAAACCCAAAACCGTCATCCCCATCCACTACAAAACCTTCCCTCAGCTCACCGACGACATCAGCGAGTTCAAACCCAAGGGTGTCGAAGTCAAAGAAATGCAACCGGGGGAAGTGTGGAAATGTGATTGAGGCGCGTACGAGATAGTCTTGGTTTACACACGTTACCAGTTAGTTACTCAGAAGTTTGATGAGTTCTTCAACTCCTGACTTCCAAGCAGGATAGTCGGTTTCATTTTCTGCCCAGAGTTCATTCAGCTCCGAATTATCTGCAAGCACTCTTTTAAGCATTTTCAGTGCGCCTGGAATCAGCGGCGTCATATCCAGGTTACTGTGTGAGGTGATCCATGCTATGGCGTTGTCCGGTAATCCTTCGCGTGGGTTGTTCAGAATACCATTGATAATTTCACATGCCGCAAGGGCATTCTCTCCATCTGGCCCTTCAAGATACCCTTCGTATTCTTCGGGTTTTAGAGCCGACTCAAGCACCGAGGTGTCGTTTGATTCTTCCAGATCCCAGATCCAATCACTTGCCGTGTCATTCTCAAACGTCTTCATTCCCCATGCGCCCATGATGAACCTCCCAGATTTGTATTTGATTGAACAACATGACAGCTCTGCGCGGCAGTTGATAGAAAGATGCGAATAAAATACTTCCGCAATGAGCGCAAGTCAAGACCCAGCAGGATACACTTATTACAGTCAATCTTAGTTGATTTTGCGCGCGCAAAGCGACACACATTCGCAAAAAAATAGTACCAATCGGATAAATCGTCTGTTCATTGCTCGCGCAACAATTTACGACGATCCGCTCCTTCTAAATGACCACCTCCATGCGCACGAACCCGTCGCACCGCCCAAGGGTGGAGGCGCGGCTTTTCTTTAAGCCACGTCTGCCGACAACCCCACGACGGCGATCGACAGCTGCCCTGAGTATCCAAAGATTAAAAGGACCGGGACTCGCGGGCTGCCCCCACGGAAAGGTGTGCTCAAAAGGCACACTGGGTGACGGGACTTGGTAGCGGACGCCCCGACCAGATGACGGATCAACAGGACGCGGCCTCGGCCCGGTCCCGATGCGGCCCGCCCCTGCCGTTACACGCCGGAACATCGTGGTGTTTTTCAAGAGCTGGACACAGCGAGTTTGGCCGGGTCGGCCACGACCTGCAGACCACGAAGGGCAAAGGATCAAGCATTAACCACAGAGGACACAGAGAACACCGAGAAGAAATACAAAGAATGTAGACAGGATGACGGGATGGACATGATCCAGCGTGTGCGGTCAGAGCGCCAATCCTATCCCTTCAACCCTGTCATCCTGGCAACATTCCCCGTCTTGTTCTTCTCCGCGCCTTCCTCTGCGCCTATTCGGTGAAAAATTTTATTTCTGCATTTTCTGCTTCCCTGTTCCCCTTGATTCTGCTACATCCCCCGCCGCGGCCTTGACGGCTGATCGGACACTTGGGATTATCACACGTCCACATCGGTTTCATGGCGTGTTCAAGTTCTCTCGTATCTCGTGACGCCTTTCGGCGACCCAGGCAGGAGCAGCGCATTGAAGTACCTCGTATCACTGGATCAGGGCACCACCAGCTCGCGTGCGATCGTGTTCGATCAGGGCGGGTCGATCGTGTCTGTGGCGCAGAAAGAGTTCAAACAGATCTTCCCCAAGCCCGGCTGGGTCGAGCACGACGCCCACGAGATCTGGTCCAGCCAGAGCGGTGTCATCGCCGAAGCACTCGCAGGTAAGAACCTTCACGCAAAAGACATCGATTGCGTTGGCATTACCAACCAGCGCGAGACGACTGTCGTCTGGGATAAGAAGACCAGTGAGCCTATCGGCCACGCGATCGTCTGGCAGGACCGCCGGACCGCGGGCCACTGCGACCGGCTCAAGGCGGACGGTCTGGCCGACCTGTTCCTTAAGAAGACCGGGCTGGTGCTGGACGCGTACTTCTCAGGGACGAAGATTACATGGATGCTCGATAACATCCCCGGCGCGCGTGAACGCGCCGAACGCGGCGAGCTGGCCTTCGGCACGGTCGATTCGTGGCTGGTCTACAAGCTCACCGGCGGCAAGCTTCACATCACGGACTACTCCAACGCCTCACGCACACTTCTATTTAATATCCATACCGGCGACTGGGACGACGAATTGCTCAATGCCTTGAACGTCCCGCGCGGCATGCTCCCGGAGGTCCGCCCAAGCTCGCAGGTCTACGCCGAGATCTCTGACGGTTCCGTGCTCAACGGCATCCCCATCGGGTCGCTGGTCGGCGATCAGCAGGCGGCGACGATGGGACAGGTCTGTACCGAGCCCGGGCTCGCAAAAAATACCTACGGCACCGGCTGCTTCCTCTTGATGAACACCGGCACGCAGGCGATCGAATCCAAGAACAAGCTCCTGACCACCGTTGCCTGGAACCGCGACGACACCACGACCTACGCGTTGGAAGGCAGCGTCTTCGTCGGCGGCGCGATCGTGCAGTGGCTGCGTGACGGGCTTGAGATTATTAAGACTTCCCCCGACGTGGAAGGGTTAGCGTCAAGCGTGCCCGACTCCGGCGGTGTATTCTTCGTCCCCGCGCTCACTGGCTTAGGCGCACCGGATTGGGATTCCTACGCGCGCGGTGCGATTTTGGGAATCACTCGTGGCACGACCTCGGCCCACATCGCCCGGGCGGCGCTCGAAGGGATCGCCTTTCAGGTCGCCGACCTGGTCAGCGCGATGGAGTCGGACTCGGGCGAGAAACTAAAAGAGCTGCGTGTCGATGGCGGCGCCGCGGCGAACAACCTGCTGCTGCAGTTCCAGGCAGACATCCTTCAGACGCCGGTCGTTCGCCCGACCGTGTTGGAGACCACCGCGTTGGGGGCGGCTTACTTGGCAGGTTTGGCGACGGGGTACTACAAGTCGATCGACGATGTCCGCTCACATTGGCAGGCCGACCGCACGTTTGAGCCCGCGATGCCCGCCGACCAGGCCCGCGCGTTGCGGGATCGTTGGCGTGAGGCGGTGGACCGCGCCAAGGGTTGGGAGCCTAAAGACAACGGCTGATCTGGTTACTAAGAAGGTCAGACTAACTACAACATCAACATCCTTGGAGGCCACGCATGAGTCCATTTATCGCTGAACTGATCGGTACCGCCTTGCTGCTGCTGTTGGGCACGGGTGTTGTAGCCAACGTCGTGTTGACCGGGACCAAAGGCAACAACTCCGGGTGGATCGTCATCTCCGCCGGTTGGGGCATGGCGGTATTCGTGGCGGTCGCCTGCGTCGGGCAGTACTCCGGTGCGCACATCAACCCGGCGGTGACGATCAGTCTGGCAATTGTTGGTTCATTTGATTGGGCCGAGGTGCCCAGCTACATCCTCGCGCAGATGATCGGCGCGATCGTTGGGTCGTCTCTGGCGTTTTTCGCTTACTACAAGCACTACGCCGCCAGCGACGATGCAGCGACTAAGCTCGCCACATTCAGCACCGGCCCCGCGATTCGGTCATTAGGTTGGAACACCGTGACCGAAGTGATCGGTACCTTCGTCTTACTCATCGCGGTTCTTCACTTTGCCCACCCCGATGCATCGACCATCAGCGGGGCCCCGGTTACGTTCAACGGCGAATCCGTCAAGGTCGGCCTCGGATCGGTCGGCGCGGTCCCCGTAGGCTTATTGGTCTTTGCAATCGGTCTGTCACTCGGCGGGCCGACGGGCTACGCGATCAACCCGGCACGCGACCTTGGGCCGCGCATCGCGCACGCGGTCCTGCCGATCCCGGGCAAGGGCTCCAGCGACTGGTCGTATTCATGGGTTCCTATCGTCGGCCCACTGCTCGGCGGGGCGGCCGCGGCGGGCGTGCACATGCTTTTGGCGGTTTGGGCTACGCATATGTGATTTGTCTCGAGTTGTATGGATTGGTTCATTTTCAACAGGTGTTCCGCCACGATGAGTAAACGAACGTTAAACGTCGCCCTGATCGGCTCGAAGTTCATGGGCCGGACGCACTCGAATGCCTACCTCAAAGCCCCGATGCATTTTGACCTGCCGGTGGACCCGGTGATGCACACAATCACCGCGCGCGACAAGGCCGACCTTGAAAGCTTCGCGCCTCGATGGGGGTGGCGGAATCACACGACACGGTGGAATGATGTGGTCAATAACGACGAGATCGGGCTTGTCGATATTGGGACGCCCAACCACGTGCACCGGGACATGGCGGTCGCCGCGCTGGAGGCGGGCAAGCACGTCGCGTGTGAGAAGCCGTTGGCGAACACGCTGGACAATGCGCGCGTGATGCTCAAGGCGGCGAAGAAGGCGGCGAAGTCCAAGGCCCGAAACAAGACGTTCGTCTGGTACAACTACCGGCGTTGCCCGGCGGTGGCGCTGGCGTACCAGATGGCGCGTGCCGGGAGGCTCGGGAAGATTTATCATGTTCGCTGTTTTTACTTACAGGATTGGGCCGGGCCTGACACCCCGATGCTCTGGCGGTTCCAGGGGAACGTCGCCGGGTCGGGCGCGCTGGGCGATCTGTGTGCCCACTCGATCGACACCGCACGGTTCATCATGGGCGACGAGATCCGTGAGATCAACGGCGCGATCCTCAAGACGTTCATCAAGGAACGCGTCGTGCTTGCCGGCGGTGCGGGCGGGGAGATCTCCGGGAAGGGCGCGAAGACCGCGAAGAAGAAGGCCAAGTCCACGGTCGATGATGCGGTTCTTTTTACCGCGGAGTTCAAGGGCGGCGCGGTCGCGACCTTCGAGGCGACCCGGCTCTCCACCGGGGACAAGAACGGCAACCGCATCGAGATCCACGGCGACAAGGGTGCGATCCGTTTCGACTTCGAGCGGATGTGCGAGCTTCAGTGGTACGACGCCACGCTCCCCGAGGCCGAGCAGGGCTGGTCAACGATTAATGTGTCGGGGCCTAATCATCCCTACGCCGAGGCCTGGTGGCCCGCCGCGCACGCGATCGGCTACGAGCACAGCTTCATCAACCAGGTGGCGGATATGTGTTTTACTTTGGGCAGAAAGAAGCCGGTTGTTCCCCTGCCTGACTTCGAGGACGCGTATCAGACACAGCGCGTGCTTGAAGCCGTGACTCAGAGCGCGAAGCATCGTTGCCCTATTAAATTGTCACAGGTGAAGTAATCACGCGGCCTTGGCGACTTGCTTGACCTGCTCGGCGAGGATGGGGAAGTTCACGGTGACCGATGAGCGTTGCGTCTTAGTTGTGACCTCGATCTGCCAGTCGGTGCGCGGGTAATCCAGGCGCGTGAAATGCGTGCTTGGGTGCTGCTTCTTTTGTGGGACCTCGAAGGTGAACTCGCCATGGACCTTTTCGCCGGCCCGGACGATGCGGTCCTGTGTTGCGAACTGGGACGATGCGTAGTACTTCTCCGAGCCCAGGCCGTTGCGTCGGTAGCAGGTGAGGGTGACGCGGACCTCGCGGACCTGCGTTTCACGGAGGAACGGCTGTTCGATGCGGACGATGACCGGCCCGCCGAGGTGGACGGTCTTCTTGGTCATGCAGGCCTTGGGCGCACCGAGCCGGGTCGCGACGGCGCAGGCGGAGATTGCGAGGCAGGCGGGCCATGCCCCGGCTAACAGGTACAACGCAGAGATCACCGCGGCCTTGACTTCATGGGTCGGCGGGGTGGCGAGGTAGTAATGCGCGATCACCGAGGCACCGAGCAGATACCACAACACCGAGGCGGCGCACCAGATCATCGCGCGGTCGGGGTATGTCCCGCCGGGGCTGAGGTCGTACCAGTCGAACGGGCCGCCGGTGATCGCCAGGGGTTTGCGCGATAGCACGCCGCCGGCGCGCATCGGGAAGACACTGATAGTCAGCAGCGCGAAGCCCGCGAGGACCAGACCGTATGGCCGGAACCTCCCGACCGGAAGGAGGTAGGCCAGGCTTGGGTTTTCCGGGTTGATGTAGGCGGTTGATCCTTCCGCAGCGATGCGTTGGGTGATCGACTCGGCCCAGTTACTCGATCCGTTGATGAATAGCGGCGCGGCTTGGTCATTTTCGTAAGTCTTGCCTTGAACGGTGTAGCTGTACAGCAGGTCCGGTGTGTAGCCGCCGAACCGGCTGTGTTGGACGTCGTTCTTGCTGACCGTGGTGTTGATGGGTTGGTACGTGCGCAGCGCCTGCTGTTGCTGCCAGGCGCCGTGCAGGCCGAAGCCTACGAGCAGACCGACGACGAGAGTGACAGCCAGGATGTAGGCGGTGATACGCATGGGTTGGGTCGTCTTTCGCGGGTCGTTGTGCCGGTGTCGGCAAGCGGTCGTGCCCCGGTCAGGACGTGCGGGCCTCCTGAGGGTATTATCGGCAGCATGATCGCAAGGATTGAGGGCATATTGGAATCGATCGAGGGGGAAAAGGCTTACCTAAGGCTCCCAGGCGGGATGACCTACGAGGTGCTCTTGCCCGCCTTCACATCCGCGCGGCTAGGCGGGTCGATCGGCCGGGACGTGACGCTTCACACGCTGTATTACCTGGAGTCCCAGGCCCAGGGGGCGACGATCTTTCCACGGCTGGCGGGGTTTTTAAGCGCGACCGATAAGCAGTTTTTCGAGCTGTTCGTGACCTGCAAGGGGATCGGGCACCGCCGTGCGCTGCGTGCGATGACTTTGTCGACCTCGCAGATCGCCGGCGCGATCGCGGACCGTGACCTGGCGCTGTTGCAGAGTCTGCCCGAGGTCGGCAAGCGCACCGCCGAGACGATCGCGGTGACACTCAAGGGCAAGGTCGATCGCTTCCTGAACGCCCCATCGGTTGGCCCAACCGGCGCCGATGGCGAAGCGGTTTTAGTCCCCACCGGTAGCCCCGGCAGCCTGACGCGCGATGCGCTTCAGGTCTTGTTACAGCTCGGTGAAAACCGCGTCCAGGCCACGACGTGGATCGATCGGGCGCTATCCAGCGATGAGCCACCGACTGATGCCGAGGCGTTGGTCGCGGAGGTGTATCGGATCAAGGGCGGGGGTTAGGGGTTTTGATGTTGTCGATTGCCTGCTTGTTTGCTGAGGGCATCGGTGTAAAAAACCTGATTTGACGCATTCAATAGAAAAACCGCCCGCGGTGCAGAAGGGGGTCTGGTTGGCGGGCGGGTGAGGGGGAGGTTATTGAAATTGAGCGGTTTTACCCGCCCATATCGTAGAAGAATTCTTCTTTGGTGATCTTGCCGTTCTCGACAGTGAACAGGCCGGCCTCTTCCATCTGCATACGATTGCCAGCCATGGGGCCGCACTTGGAGGTGACGTCGTAGTTGAATATGAGGATGAACTGGTCGCCGTGGGGAAACGGTCCGGTGACCTTACCGCCGTGGACCTCGTGGTTCTCGCTCCACCACTGGTTCTTCTTGCGGACGGCGTCGATGCCCTTCATCGTCGGGGGCAGTTCGGGGTTGCCCATGTCGCAGGCCTCGACGCTGACGATATCGTCGGCGTAGAGGGCGTTGATGGCTTCGAGGTTTTGGCCCTGGTTACAGAAGTCGGCGAGCTGCTTTCCGATGGCGAGGGCTTCTGAGATTTCGGGGGTGTCGGTAGGCATGGGGTGGTTCCTTCAAGCTGGGGGGTTAAAACGGATCGATACACGACAAGGCAATATGATAGGTTTTTGTTTGGTGTGTGTCAAATCTATAAAAACTAGTGGTATTATGCTTTGGCGGCTTCAACCTGGTCGGCGAAGTGCTTGCCAAGGCTCTTGAGACAGCCCAGCCAGCCGGTGGTGTGGTCGCTGCGTTCCAGGGGCTGGGTCAGGCGTTCGTGGGTGAGTAATAGTTCGGTGGCGGGTTCATCCTTGAAGGTCGCGTCGAAGAGTTCGACGGTGACGCGGGAGTCGCCGCCAAAGTCGGGGTTGGATTCCCAGGTCCATGTGAAGCAGATCTTATCGTGCGGGCTTAGTTCGGTGAACTCGCCGATCACGATGTGCTCGTTGCCGTCGGGCGCGACCATGCCGACGCGGTACCTGCCGCCGACGGTAGGTTCGATCGTGCAGACGCCGGGCGTCATCTCGGGGGAGGCGCACCACCACTGCGTGCGCACCTCGGGGTTGAGCCAGGCATCGTAAACGGTCTGGCGTGGTGCGCGGATCAGTCGTGTCAGGCGGACGTAGTTGCCTATGGCTTCGGTCATCGGTGAACTCCTTCGGGGCGGGGGTGGTAATGAATGAATCGTGTGAATTAGTTTTCGGGCAGACGGTTACTTCTTTTTCTTAAGCCGGGCCGTGGGTTTCTTTATAATGGGGAGTGTGCTGACAAAGTGCTGTGCCGTGGCAACCCAGCCGTCGAGTTGGCGTTTAGTCTTGCAGCCGGGCGGGGCGACCATGACCCAGCCTCGCATGGGCCTGCCGGTGATGTCCATCGGGTTGATGTGCGGCTTCTTCAATGCCAGTTCAGCCTGGTCTTCGCCGATGCGCAGGATCAGGTCCTGGTGGTAGATGCCGACGCACATGTTCCCGTTGAGGAAGAAGGCGACGCCCCCGAACATGACCCGCTCTTTAAGTGGGCCGTCTTTTGCAGAGACGCGCAGGCGTTCGGTTAGTTTCGGGTCGCTGTGCATGGTGACGTTTCCACCAAGTGAGCAGGTAGTGTTAATCTTTCTTGCGTTGCAGCTTGATGATGGCTTGACCGGTGGGTTCGCCGTTGTGGTGCATGACCCAGGTTGAGCTCAGGTGGTTCGCATCGGTGAAGGTGTAGGCTGCCTCGTGCATGTGCATGCCCTGGTTGGGGTCTTCGATGTTGTCGCCGCCGGAGAAGCTGAAAGCGACTGTGTCGGAAGCGGCAGCGTCGGGGGCGGTCATCCGCGGCTGGTTCGCGAGCATGCAGTAGTGGGTGAGCGCCAGTTTATCTCCGTCCATATAGAACACGGTGAGCATCTCGTTGGGCGTGCCGGCGAAGAGTGTTTCGGATACGGCGCTGCCGCCGGCGGTGACTCGGTATGTGACGGTGGCGGCTTCGGGTTCGCCGTCGTTGTGGATGACGGTGCCCTCCCACGTGCCGGCGAGCGACTTGAAGCGGTCAAGGGCGGATGGCGTATCGACGGCTTGATGTGTTTCACTGATCGCGGGTGCCGCGACGAGGATGAGGATCAGTGTGGCGCAGAGGGCGTTGAGTTTGTGGATCAGCATCGTGTGTCTCCATAGGTGTGTTAAGGTTGATAGCAACTGTCACGGCGGTCTTACACTTCTGATTCAAGCAACGACGCCAGCGCTTCGAGGCCCTGCTCCCAGCCGTCCCGGTGCGGCGAGGCGTGGCCCTGTGTCGCGAACCGGCTATGGGTCACGTGGACTCTCGTGCCGTTCTGGACCTCTTCAAAGCGCACGCTGACAAGCGAGTCTTCTACAAAATCCTCGGGCTGCTGCCAGGACCAGGTGTATGTCAGACGGGTCGGCCGATCAATCAGTTGGAACTCACCCACAGCGATATAGGCCTGACCCTTGCCGCTGTCGTGAGTCCCGATCCTGTACAGGCCCCCGACACGGGCATCGATCTCGCAGACATCGCAAGACCCGCAAGCCCACCACCGCTTCCGCAACTCCGGCCGTATCCATGCGTCAAACACGGCCGTGATGGGCGCGTGGATGACGCGCGAAACCTCAACAGCCACGTCGTTGTGCGCGGGCAGGTCGGTGGGGTTAATCATGTGCGGCGTCCTCTTTGTTAGGCCCTTCTAAGAAGTCAGCGAGCGCATCGAGCTGGTTATTCCAGAAGGCGCGGTGATGCTCGATCCATCGCGAGGCTTCGTTGATGGGGGTGGGGTCGAGCCGACACCGGCGTACCCGGCCGTCGCGCTGCTGGGTGAGCATGCCGGCCCGTTCGAGGACGCGCAGGTGCTTGCTGATTGCGGGGGCGGACATCTCGAAAGGCTCAGCCAGTTCTCCGACCGCAACACCTTGGCTGGGGCCGGCCTCACCAAGCCGGGCCACGATCGCGCGGCGGGTCGGGTCCGCCAGGGCGGCGAAGGTCGCGTCGAGGGATGGGCCTACATACTTAACCATATGGTTAAATATAAGGTCCCGCAGAACCGTTGTCAAGCGTATTCTGACCGGGTCACACCAAATGGGCTTAATAATTAGTCTGAACTGGGTCGGGTACGGCCTGTAAAGGCTGCCAAAAAAGCTACTAAGAGAAATGTTGCCGAGGCGGGTTCGGGCAGGGGTGCCTGGCTCGCGGGTGGCGTGCCGGTGTTCCAGTTGCTCAGGATCAGGGTCAAGTCGTCGATGCCGACGAATCCATCACCGGTGAGGTCCGCCAGTGGGTTGGCGGGCGGGATGCCTTGATTCCAGTTGGCAAAGACGAGGTTCAGGTCGTTGATACCGACGAATCCGTCGCCGTCGATATCCCCCTTGAGCGGTTGGGAGAGATCGAAGAGATACGCGGCCCCGGCATCGACCCCGTCGGCGGTGTTGTTGCCACGGGCCCCGATCGCGGCGGTGTTGTTCATCACAGTGACAGCTCCGCCGAAGTAATCGATGGCCTGGGTGTCCGAGGCGTTGAGTTTGGCGATTTGCTCCCCTGTAGTCAGGTCGAAGACGTAGGCCGCGCCGGCGAGACTGCTTTCATCGGCTGCGCCGTGTGTCGCGCCGATGACCACGATGTTTAGACCCAGTGCGACGGACATGCCGAAGTGGTCGCTCACGGTCGCATCCGAAGCGGAGAGTTTGTAGAGCTGTTCGCCCGAGCTTAGATCAAAGACGTACGCTGCGCCGGGGCCGGAATGATCGCCGCCGGTGGGTGCGCCGATCACGGCCAGGCCGCCGGCCGTCGCAACGGATCGGCCGAAGTGCGCCCCGGGCACGGGGTTTTCGGGGAAAAGTTTGTGGCTCTGTAATCCCGTTACGGTATCAAAGACATAGGCCGCACCCGATTCGTTACCCAGTTGTGGATCGTGGGACGCGCCGATCACAGCGGTGTTGCCGGCTAAAGCGACCGAGGATCCGAACCGGGCGTTGGGCACGGCATCGGACGCGGTCAGCTTGGCTATCTCGGTGCCCGTCGATATGTCAAAGAGGTAGGCCGACCCGGCATCGACACCGGCGTCGTGGTTGTCGGACCCGGCACCGATCAGCACGGTGGTCCCGCTGATCGCGACGGATGTGCCGAACCCGTCAAGCGATTCGCTGTCGATCGCGGTAAGCTTCGCCAGTTCGTTGCCGGTTTGCAGATCAAAAAGGTAGGCCGCGCCGGCGATGGCGCTGGTGTCGCTGCCACCGAACGTTGCGCCGATGATTGCCGTGGCATTATCAACCGCGATGGATGAGCCAAATCCGTCGGCGACCGTGGAGTCAGACGCCGTGAGTGTGAATTCAATCCCGCCGGTATTCAGGTCGTAGACGTACACCGATCCGTGGCTGGGTGTTGTGCCGATGGTGGGTGCGCCGACCAGTGCGACCTGCTGCCCCACCGCGATGGATGAGCCGAAGCCGTCGCCGGCCTGAGCGTCCCATGCGGTGAACCGCGCGATCTGCTCCCCGGTAGCGCCTTTTGAAATATTAAGCGGCACAGCCCACACCACAGCGACGACGGCAAACAGACTCCCCCACCTGATTGCCCGGCGAGGATGGTGCATGTGTGGTCCTTGCGATTCGGTGCCTGTGCCACGATTCGTGATGAGGCCAACGGGTAAGGCGTTCCGCCACCAGTTCGTCGGCCAGAGACCACGCGGACCATTGGATATACTGTTGAAAAAGAATTATTGGACCCGTGGTTCTTTGAATAGCCCAACAATGCGATACGCGGATCAAGATTATCCCGCCGCGCGTGACCGGTGCATGAGCGTGGGGAGACAGATGGATAGCAGTATCGACGTGCTGGCGGGTTCGGGGACGAGTTCGGCGAGGCCGGGAGGCGTCCCGTTGTTCCAATTGGCGAGGACCTGGTTGACATCGTCCAGGCCGACGAAGGCGTCACCGATCGGGTCGGAGCGTGGGTCGGATGAGCCGTCCGTGTTCCAGTTGCCGATGATGATGTTCAGGTCGTTGATACCGACGAAGCCGTCGCCGTCCAAGTCGCCTGTCATACCGAGGTCGGTGAGCAGGTCGTAGTAGTCGGTGTTGTCCATGGACGTGGTAATCCGGTTGGCGTGGTTACCCCATGCGTAGACGGGGACGTCGGCGGCGGTGTGTCCCGTGGTGGACCAGGAGACGGTCGGGTAGTTGCCGACGCCGTTGTCGGACTGGATGGACATCCCGCCGGTCTCGTGGTCGGCGGTGACGATGATGAGCGTGTCCTCGCGGCCGGCGGCCCAGTCCATCACGGCCTGAACGGTGTTGGAAAACTCGATGGTTTCCCGGACGTTGCGGTCGATCCAGTTGTTGTGGGCGGCGAGGTCGATCTTCGCGCCTTCGACCATGAGGAAGAAGCCGTCGGGGTCGTTGTCTAGGATGTCCAGCGCGGTGGTCGCCATCTCGGAGAGGTGCGGGAGGCTGCCCAGGCCATCCAGTTCGTATGGCATGTGGGTCGAGCCAAACTGGCCGGACACGCGCGATGTCGAGCTGGTATTCAGGGCGAGCAGCTGAGAGCGGCTGGTGACGGTGGTGTAGCCGGCGGATTGCGCCGAGGAGATGGATATGCCGTTGCCGCCACCGCCGAGCAGGACATTGGGCCTGCTGTCGTTGAGGTAGTCGCTGGCGATCTGTGAGTTGTTATTACGATGCGGTTCGTGGGCGGCGAAGGCGGCGGGCGTGGCGTGGGTCATGTAGGCGGTGGTAACCAGGCCGGTGCGTTTGCCTTGCGACTTATAGTGTTCCAGGAGCGTGGGCAACGCGCTGCCGTCGCCGGGCAGGTTTTGGGAGATTACGGCGTTGTTGACTTTCTGGCCGGTCGCCATCGCCGTAGCAGAGGCGGCGGAGTCGGTGATGGCGTTGTCGGCGGAATAGGTGGTGGCCAGGCCCTGATACGGCATGGACTCGAACGACATCGGGCCGCCGGTGTACATCCCCGCTGCGCGGACGTGTTCCGGGCCCATGCCGTCACCGATCATGAAGATGATGTTTTTCAGTTCGGTGGCTTGAACTTCATTGCAAGGCATCGGCAGATTGATCGCGCAAGCGAGTACGACTATGCAAAAAAAATGACCGCTGCGCAACGACATGATACGCCTCCGCGAGAACTGACCGACGAGGCTGTATTGTATCCTGCCGGGTGCGTGGATTACAGCCTAACTAGCGGAAACAGACGATTCTTTGGGATAGATGCCGCGGTCTGTGTGGGTTATGGAAGCCGGGGAGGCTGGGCGACCTGCGTCAATCGATGCCCTGCTCGGCGAGCCAGCGTTCGGCGTCGATGGCGGCCTTGCAGCCCATGCCCGCGGCGGTGATGGCCTGGCGGTACACATGGTCGGCGACATCGCCGGCGACGAAGACGCCCTCGATCTCGGTCGTCGAGCGGTACGGGTCCTTGAGCTTGATGTAGCCGGCGTCGTCCAAGTCCAGTTGGCCGTTTAGGAAACCCGTGATCGGGGTGTGGCCGATCGCCATGAACAAGCCTTTCAGCGGCAGCTCGCGCTGGTCGCCGGTGTTGGTGTCTTCCAACAGGATGCCGGTGATGACCTTGTCGCCCAGCACGTCGGCGACCTTGGTGTTCCAGAGGATCTCGATCTTGGCATTGTCCTTCGCGCGGTCCTGCATGATCTGGCTGGCGCGCAGCTCGTCACGGCGGACGATCATGTAGACCTTGGAAGCAAACTTGGTCAGGTAGCTGGCCTCTTCGACCGCGGAGTCGCCGCCGCCGACGACGGCTAATTCAGCGTCACGGAACATCGGCAGCGCCCCGTCGCAGACGGCGCAGGCGCTGACCCCCCCGCCTGACTGTGCGAGGCGCATCTCGTTATCCAGGCCAAGCCAGTTGGCCTTGGCGCCGGTCGCGATGATGACGGATTCGGCCAGGACCTCGGTGCCGTTGTCGCCGGTGACCTTAAAGGGGCGCTTGGAGAGGTCCACGCTCTTGACGTTCTGAAACGGGGTGTAGAGCGGGGCATCCTTGTTGACCTGTTCGCTGTCCTGGATGCCTTCGTCGGTGGCGACGCGGGTGCCGAAGCGCATGGCCTGCTTGGCGAACTCCTGCATCATGTCCGGGCCTTCGATACCGGTGGGGAACCCGGGGTAGTTCTCGACATCGGTGGTGAGCATCAATTGCCCGCCGGGGAGCAGGTCCTTGCCGGTGGCCCGACCGGGGAAGACCAAGGGGTTGAGGTTGGCACGGGCGGCGTAGATCGCAGCGGTCCAGCCGGCGGGGCCGGAACCGATGATCACGACTTTTTCGTTGGTGTTCTCGCTCATGGCGGGGGATTGTAGCACGCTTGTGGGGGCAGTCGAGGCGGGGGTGAGAGTTTTACCGCTGAGGCGCGAAGGACGCGAAGAAGACAGGAATAATCCGCAGATTTCGCAGATGACACAGATTAAGATAAAGCCCGTGAGACTGATCCAAAATCTTTGTCATCTGCGAAATCTGCGGACACAACTTCTTCCTTCTTCGCGCCTTCGCGGCTGATCTGATTCGTTATTGCAGGTCGAAGAGTTCGTTGGACTCCGGGCCGAACCAGCCGAGGTTGAGTTTGCGGTAGAAATCCCGGAACTGTGGATTGGTGAACGTCATGGCCCGTGCGTCGGCGTGGCCGTCGGCCCAGGCGGCGTGCGTGTTTTGCTGATGCCTGAAGTGGATGGAGGGGGACCAGCGGTCGGTGGATGGCGGGCCGGGGAAGCTCTGGATGAAAGGTGTCTCGGCGAACGAGTATTCGATCATCCTATTGTGGCCGGCGACGATCTTGAAGAAGGCGGCGTCGGTGAACATGACGGTGTGTGTGGGGTCTTTCGGGTCGGCTGTGCGCGCGGTATGTCTTGCGGACTTATCGCTTGTGCCGAAGAGGTCGTTGCGCCCGCCGATGTAGGCACGGTTGTAGCCGTAGCCACCGGTGCCGACCTCGAACGCGCCGGGTGTGTCGTGGTCGAATATGTCCTCGAAGGTGGGGCAGAACCGGACGCTGCCGGTGTGCCCAAGGTATTCAGCGAGCGGCCCACGCGAGGGGTCGAAGGTGGTGTCTTCGGGTGTGCCGCTGTTGGCGGAGAGGCGTCGGCCGTGCCAGCGATGGGTGTTGCCGGCGGGATCGAAGATGTCTTCGGACGCGGGGACGTAGAACCCGCTGTGGTCTTCGGCATAGGCAGCGTTCGCCACCGCCAGTTGACGGATATTCGACAGACACACTGCGGCGCGTCCGGACTCACGGGCGCTACCCAGCGCGGGGAGGAGGATGCTTGACAGCAACGCGATGATCGAGATCACCACCAGCAGCTCGATGAGCGTGAAGCCGCCGCGCCGTCGGTTAGACGGCGTGGCGGGAAGATCGGGTTGGAAGACGTGTTGGGTCATGTCGTTGTTAGTGGGTTATCGCCGCCGTGTGGTCAGTGCGCCTAAAGCGGTAAGGCAGATAAACAATGACGTGGGCTCGGGGACGGTATTAGCTGCGCCGGTAGGCGGGCTGCCGGCGTTCCAGTTCGCCAGGTTCTGGTTCAGGTCATCAATGCCGACAAACCCGTCGCCGTTGCCGTCGCCATGCTGTAAAGAGCCGGAGGGGACGGAGGTGTTCCAGTTACCCAGGACGATATTCAGGTCGTCGATGCCGACGAACCCGTCGTTGTTATAGTCGCCTTCGAGTGTGTAGGCCTGGAGGTAATCGACCTCGGGTGCGAGGAAGGTGCCGAAGGGGAAGGCGCTGTCGGAGACGGAGCGCAGGCGGACGTAGGCGATGCTGCCGATGAAGACGGGGTCGCCGTTGCCGTCGATCGCGTCGTCGAAGTTGAAGGCGTCGCCGCCGGGCGTGACGTCGAAGTAGCCCGGGAGGTTGGTGTCGTCATCGAACGGGGCCGAGTAGGTCAGGCTGAAGTCGGGGTTGTTGGTGATGCTGATCGGATTGTTGGCGGTGCGCGGGTCGTTGATCTGGTCGAAGTTGCCGGGCCGCAGGAGGTAGAAGGTCTCGTCCTGCCAGCCGCTGGGTTTGGCGCCGCCGCCGTCGGACTCGAAAGCGACTTCGACGAAGCCGGGTTCATAGAACTTGAATGCCGAGGGCGCGTTGCCGACGACGAGCAGGTCGTCGCCGGGGATGTTGAACACCTCGACGCCGAAGCCTATGACCAGGCCGGGTGACTGGTTGTGGGTGCCCGTGGCGGGGTCATCGGACCATCCGCCGAGCGACACGGTCTCGGTGAACGTGCCCTGCGATAGTGACACCTGCTGGCCGGGGCCGCCCAGCGCGGCCAGCGCGTTGTCGTACAGCTCGACGGGGTCGGAGCCGAAGACTGCGTCGACATTGTTGCCCGGCTCGAAGTAGCCCAGCGTGTCCGCGTAGCGGTCGGCCTGTGCGTGGGCACACAAAACCGCGGCGCAGGTACCGATCGCGCCGAACCATCCCAACGTTTTCCAGGAACCTGAAAACATCGAATTCTCCTCGCCCTGTTTCGCGCAGAGCAGCCCTCGACTGAAAAAAAATGTCTGTCCTCACGATGTTTGCTGGGGCGAAGGCGGGCCGACGAGGGGAGACGGCGACGCGGAACGTGCCCGAGCATCCTGTCCGCGAGGATACGATCGGCACCCGTTCAGGCAGGTCTTCCGGCTCAGGGTTTCGTCCCGCCCGCCTTCCCAACTCACCCGTTGCGGGCTTCGTCAGTGGCATCTTCGGCGGGACGCAGGCCCAACCAGCGTCTGGTCAGGCCACCCATTACGGCGGCGCGTCCGCGGGGGAGTTTCGAGGTCAGGCCCGATAATAGACCTGCCTCAAGCACCCCACTTCCCTTTTACACGCGTTGGACGGAGAATCCAAGGGGATCCGCCAGCCACGTGTACCTGTGGGTTCAACGCCAAGACAGTACCGCAACCCCCCTGCCGCCGCAAAGACGACGATATCCCGGCCCGGATATCCACACCCGCCCCGGATCGGCCGATACGATAGGGGCTGGCGGGCCTGAATCAGGCCCTGACAGCCAGACTTGAACCCCACCGCCGGGTCGCTAAAATCATGGACTCGGAAATCTATGCGGGTGTAGCTCAGTGGTAGAGCGTCACGTTGCCAACGTGAATGTCGTCGGTTCAAATCCGATCACCCGCTTTGATAAAGCCCTCCCAGCCAACAGGTTGCGGAGGGCTTGTTCGTTCAAATCTATACGCTCTGGGGAAGTACGCTCTTCCGTACGCTCTTCGATGTGAATTTGCGGGGTAGGTTGGGGTAGCTGGGATATGCCAGATGCATCTGCCTGTAGCCACGTTCAGGGTTGCTCTTAAGGTGGCGTGCAGACGAGTTCGATATGTATCGACTTAGACCCACCGCCTCTTGCTGGGCATAGATCGATTTATCTATGAAACCCATTGGCGGTGCGATATGATGGTAGGGCTGCTTGTATTCGTTTCAAGTGCAGTGGGTGGGAGGATTAGAGGAGAGGAGAAAGACAATGACTAGTAATATCAGTCTATGCCGCGCGATCCTGGGATGCGGATATTTGGCGTGTGTTTTGGTGAGCACTTCAGCAGTACATGCGGCTATAGAAAGCCGTGTTGTTCTCAAGACATACTTTGAAACCGGTAACACACCAACCGAAGCACAGTTTGGGAACCTGATCGATAGCATGATTAATCTGCCTTCAGACGGGATCACTTACACGGGCTCGATAGCCGACCCTATCGGTCTTGGCGAGATGCTAAACGAGGGCGATGAAGTGGGACCCGGGGCATTATTCTCCGGCGTTGCAGGTTTAGGTGAAGACTGGGTCGGGCAATCCGGCTTCCTTGGGCTCTCCTTAGAGATCAACGCGCAGCCCCACTATGGCTATCTCCAGATCAC
>JAJDCW010000184.1 GCA_029260635.1 Phycisphaeraceae bacterium
CGTTGGAGAGACTTACCACGCTGACAGCCATAATCCACACGGTATAGGGTGTCACTAGACACGTAGGCGCTAAAGTTAAGAGGTTCACGCGGTGATGTTTGACGTCGAGTGCGTAGAGTGAATAACTAAATAACCCGAACATTATGGCGGCGTAGCAGGATATAAATATGCTTAATTTTAATCCCTCTAGTGCTTGATCCCACACATCCGACCAGTAAGCCCACGGCTCATCTATTGCCACCGCAAGCCACAACAAGAATGTGCCGACGATCCACCCGACAGATAGAGCGCCGCACAAGCGCGCCGTCATTAGCCGAGCATTAAATACGGCTTTCGGCAATCGCCAGGGCATCACGAGCAATTGGGCACAACTTATCCAGCCGTTCGATAAGTTGTGTTCGGGCATGCGGTCATTCCCGGATGAAAAAGTGCAGCGTCATCGAGCCGTAGGCGTGGCTGGTCGGGCCTTCCCAGCCCTCGACGGGTTGGGGGGTGGTCTCGGTGGCGGTGCGGAAGCTCAGGAAGCAGTCGGGGGCGGCGACGCGGTGCAGTTCCTGCATCAGTTTGGCGAGGTCCTGACACCCCTGCTCGTCCTCGGCCATGGCGTAGGGCGGATCCAGGAAGATCAGGTGGATCGACTCGGGCTTGAGTTGGGCGAGCCAGACGGGGTTCAGGGCGCTGGCTTTGACGACGCGGGCCGGGTCCGCCAGGCCCAGGTCGGCGAGGTTCTGTTCGAGCCGGCCGATGATGTCCCGGTCCATATCGACGAAGGTGCAGCGGGTTGCCCCCCGGGATAGGGCTTCCAGACCCAGGCTGCCCGTGCCTGAGAAGATATCCAGGACCTCGAAGGGCTCGGCTGAAACGTCGGGATCTTGCCTGGATGGCGGCAGCTTGGGGTCTGGCACGTCGGGCATCACGCCCTGGGACCAGAGCCGGTCGAACAGGCTCTGCTTGACGCGGTCGGTGATCGGGCGGGTAGTCTTCTCGTCTTTGGGGGGCAGGTAGCGTCTGCCTCGGTGTGTGCCGGCGATGATTCTCATGGGGGTGATTGTACGCTCTGGCCAAGTCTATATGATGCCGACATGAGCAAGACCAAAGATAAAAAGAAGGCCGGTAAGACCGGGGGTAAGACCGGGGGTAAATCCGTGGGCAAATCCTTGGCGGACCAGGCGGACAAGTACAAGCTGTACCAGAAGTCTGTCCAGGAGCCCGAGCACGAGATGGATTTCTTCGAGCAGGCCTACAAAGAGGCCTTCGACCGGCCGGCCAAGGTGCTGCGGGAGGACTTCTGCGGGACCTTCGCGGTCTGCTGCGAATGGGTCAAGCAGGAGGGGCGGACGGCCTACGGCGTGGACCTGGACGACGAACCCCTGAACTGGGGCCGAGCCAACAACCTGGCCAAGCTCAAGCCCGAACAGCAGGAGCGGGTCACGCTGATCAAGGACGATGTCCGGACCAACAGCACGCCCAAGGCCCACATCCTCGCGGCCCAGAACTTCTCGTTCTGGTACTTCAAGACCCGTGAGGAGCTGGTGGACTACTTCAAGATCGCCCACGGGAACCTGGCCGACGACGGCATCATGGTCATGGATATGATGGGCGGCGGCGAGTGCATCACCGACGATCAGAACGATGTCCGCAAAGTCGGCAACTTCAAGTACATCTGGGAGCAGGCGACCTACGACCCGATCACCCACGACGCCAGCTTCTACATCCACTTCAAGTTCAAGGACGGCAGCAAGCTCAAGAAGGCGTTCGAGTACCACTGGCGTTTCTGGACGATCCCCGAGGTGCGCGAGCTACTTGAGCAGGCCGGGTTCAGCCAGGTCCACGTCTACTGGGAAGGGACCGACAAGGACGGCGAGGGCGACGGCGAGTGGAGCCGGAAGACCAAGACCACGAGCGAGCCTTGCTGGATCGCGTACATCGTGGCGGTGAAATAAAAGTTTGATGTGTGATCGCTGAGTTGTCAGATCGGTCAACAGCCATCACAAGTCAGAGATCATGACATGAAATTCCAAGCCCCCAAAGGCACGCGCGACTTCTATCCGGCTGACATGGCCTGGCGTAACCACCTCACGGATGCCTGGCGGAAGGTATCGATCCGCAATGGGTTCGAACAGGTGGACGGGCCGATCTACGAATCGCTTGATCTTTACAAAGCCAAGAGTGGCGACGGGATCGTTTCGGAGCTGTTCCACTTTGAAGATCGCGGTGGGCGTGGTCTGGCGATCCGGCCGGAGTTTACGCCAACGCTTGCGCGGATGGTCGCGGCCAAGGCCAACAGCCTGCCCAAGCCCATCAAGTGGTTCTGCACGCCTAACCTCTGCCGGGCCGAGCGCCCTCAACGTGGCCGGGTGCGCGAGCACTGGCAGTGGAACATCGACATGCTGGGGGTGGACGACGCCAGCGCGGACGCGGAAGTGATCGCGACCGCGGTCGATTTTTTTCAGAGCGTGGGCCTTGAGCCGACGCAGTTGAAGTTCAAGGTCAGCCACCGCGAGGTCGTCAAGCAGGTGCTCAACAAGCTGGGCGTGCCGGACGACAAGATGCTCGAGGCTTTTGCGTTGCTGGACAGGCGTGACAAGATCCCCCCGGAAGAATTTGCCAAGGGTGCCGAGGAGCTTGGCCTTGATGAGCACAAGGTCGAGCGGTTCAGCCAGATGTGTCGGCGAAAGTACCCGGCCGGGGATGTCGATCACCTGGCGCGTTCGCTTGGCATGGAAGACGGGCTGGAAGAACTGCACGCGTTAGATAAACAGCTTCAAGCCTTCGGCGTCGCCGACTGGTGCGAGTACGACCTGGGCATCGTGCGCGGGCTGGCGTATTACACAGGGACCGTCTTCGAGGTCCATGAGGTTACCGGCGCCGAGCGTGCCGTGGCCGGTGGCGGCCGATACGACAAGCTGATCGAACTCTTTGGCGGCCCCCCCACCCCCGCGGTCGGGTTCGGGATGGGCGACGTCGTGATCTCGCTGGTCATGCAGGACAAGGGGTTGGTACCCGACAGCGTCGAGGCCGTGCCCGACGTGTTCCTGATCGGTGCGAGTGACGCCGGCGCCGAGCGCGTGCCCGGCATCGCCGCGACACTCCGACGACAGGGCATCCACGCACGGTTCAGCTACAAGACCACACGCAACGTCGGCAAGCTCTTAAAAGAAGCCGGCGCGGTGAACGCACGCTTCGCGGTGATCGTGGACGACGAGGGGATGCAGCTGAAGGACCTGGGCAGCGGGGAGCAGTCGGCGACCAGCCCGGAGCAACTCCTGCAACAGCTTGGCGGCTGAGTTACTGACTCGTCATTCAGGGTTTATGATTGTTTATGGTGTCGGCGAAATCTGGGGCAACCATGCCTGGCTGATCATTCTGGACCATCAACCCCTGTCTCATATTATACTATCTACATGCCCTGCCTCCTCGGACTATTGTCGCTGATTTTCCCACGCGTGGTGATCGTGGGGGTGTGGCTGTTCAGTGACTATCTTCCCCGCGCATATGAGACGGTGCACTGGCCCGTGCTCGGATTCTTTTTTCTACCACTCACCACGCTGGCCTACGCCTTCGCGGTCAACAGCAACGGCTCGGTCACCGGGTTCTATCTGGTGGTCGTCGTGATCGCGGTGCTCGTCGACCTCGGCATCATCGGCGGAGGCGGCGCCAGTTCCCGGCGACGCCGGAAAAAAACCTAGTGCAATTCATGGCTAACCGCCGTTTCCACTACGACCGCGCGTTCGAGCATTACCTCCGCGCCAATGCCATCCCCTATGTCGCGGTGGATGAGGCGAAGCGGGCGCTGACGCCGGGCGCGCTGGCCGGGACCAAGGCCAAGCTCAAGAGTTTCGACTTCGTGGTCTACTCCGAATCGGGCCAGAACCTGCTGATAGATGTGAAGGGGCGCAAGCACTCCGGCAAGACCGGGCGGGCGTTTCAGAACTGGGTGACCAATGATGACGTGAAGTGTCTGCGCAAATGGCAGGGCATCTTCGGGGACGACTTCGACCCGGCATTTGCGTTTCTGTTCTGGTGTGATGCCCAGCCGCCGGACGCGCTGTTCCACGAGGTGTTTGAGTACAACCAGCGGTGGTACGCCGTGCTCGCCGTCCGGCTGTCGGACTACGCGGAACACATGAAGCCCCGCAGCGCCAAGTGGGACACCGTCAGCCTGCCGGCCAAGGCGTTCGACCAGATCAGCCTGCCCCTCAAGGGCCTGCTCTGACCCCCCTCCCCTATCGTTACGGCTGGACGCCCCTCCGTGCCTCCGAGCCGTGGGCTTCTGAGGAGAGATTCAAGCGGGGTTTCACATTAGCCGACCTGATCCCTATAATGCCGACCGATATGAGCGCTGAATTTCCCATTAGCATCGCCCTGATTATCATTCACTCTCCCGGAACACGGTAGGGCCAGGCGATCCCACACGATCTATCACAAGAGCCCTGCCCACCCGGCGGGGCTTTTTTCATTGGAACTAAAGACCATGAGCGACCAAAAGACAGACGCAAAGACTTACAAAAAAAGCCTGAACCTGCCGAAGACGGCGTTCCCGATGAAGGCGAACCTCGTGCAGAACGAGCCGGCGAGCCAGAAGCGCTGGGACAAGATGGGGCTCTACCAGAAGCTGCGTGAGAAGGATCACCCCGCCGGGCGGTACGCCTTCCACGACGGCCCGCCCTACGCCAACGCGTCGCTGCACCTGGGCCACCTCTTAAACAAGGCGCTCAAGGACTTTGTGGTGCGCACCAAGACGATGGCGGGTTACGACGTGCCTTACGTCCCCGGCTGGGACTGCCACGGCCTGCCGATCGAGCACAAGGTCATGCAGGAACTGGGCGACAAAGCCAAGCAGATGGAGCCGATCCAGGTCCGCCGAAAATGCAAGACCTACGCGGAGAAGTCTGTGAAGCTGCAGTCCGGGCAGATGCAGCGGCTGCTGACACTGGCGGACTACAAAGACCCTTACCTGACCATGAACCCGCGCTACGAGGGCGCGGTGCTGGATGTGTTCGCCGATCTGGTTGACCGCGATGTGGTGTACCGGGGGCTCAAACCCGTGCACTGGTCGATCGAGAACCAGACCGCGCTCGCCGAGGCGGAGCTCGAGTACTACGACCGGGAAGACACGAGTGTGTTTGTGAAGTTCGACCGTGTCGATGGTCAAGGTTCGTTGATGATCTGGACCACGACGCCCTGGACGCTGCCAGCAAACCTGGCGGTTGCTGTACATGAACGCTACGAGTACGGCGAGTATGAGGTTGATGGTAAGACAGTTGTTGTTGCGGTCGAGTTGGCGAAGAAGGTGCTGGGTGAGGAGGCCGAACCCAAGAAAATCGTTAAAGGGGTCGAACTGGTTGGGCTTGAATACAAGCACCCGTTTATCGACCGGGTCGGCAAAGTGGTGTCGGCCGACTACGTCACACTCGAAGACGGCACGGGTCTGGTGCATACCGCGCCGGGGCACGGCGTTGAGGATTACCAGACCGGTCTGCGTGAGGGGTTGGATGTCTACTGTCCGGTGAAGGATGATGGGACGTTTGATGACACGGCCCCGGAGTGGTTGCGTGGGGTCAGTGTGTGGAAGGGCAACGACCTGGTCGTGGATCGGCTACGCGCGAGCGGGCATTTATTCCACGCCGAGCAGTTCAGCCACAGCTACCCGCACGACTGGCGGGGCAAGAGCCCGGTGATCTTCCGGGCGACCGAGCAGTGGTTTGTGGATGTGAATAAGTCTTTTGATGTGGCTGGCACTTCGGGCACGATGCGTGAGCGCGCGCTGGACGTGACCGCCGAGGGCGTCGGGTTTATCCCTCAGTGGGGCAAGAACCGGATGCGCGGGATGCTGGACTCCAGGCCGGACTGGTGCTTGAGTCGGCAGCGCGCCTGGGGTCTGCCGATCCCTGCGTTTTATCCGCCTAAGGGAATCGAGGGCGAGCCATTATTAACACCGGCGAGCGTGCGGGCGGTGGCGCAGCTGTTCAGAGAGAAAGGCAGTGACGCCTGGTTCTTTACTGCCCCGGATGAATTACTGGTGCATTACGACGCGGTGGGCGATCCGGACGCGCCCGATTGGGCGAAGCAAGGCAGCCCCGCCGAGTTTGTGGCGGGTGCCGACATCTTCGATGTCTGGTTCGAGTCGGGCTCGTCGTGGAATGCGGTGATGCGTCAGCGCGGGCTGGCGAAGCCTGACGATGCGCCGTCGGTGACGGACCTTTATCTTGAAGGCTCGGACCAGCACCGCGGGTGGTTCCAGCTCTCACTGCTGCCGTGCCTGGGTTCGCTGGGCAAGCCGCCATTCGCAAACGTGCTGACCCACGGGTTTATGGTGGACAAGGACGGGCGGAAGATGTCCAAGTCCGACGGGAACGCGTTGAGTGTGGATGAGTTATTTAAGGATTACGGCGCGGATGTCTGCCGGTGGTGGGTCAGTGGGCTGAATACCGACAACGACATCAAGGTCGACTCGGAATACTTCCGGCTGGCGGGCGAGGAGTACCGCAAGGTGCGCAACACACTGCGGTTCCTGTTAAGCAACCTTGACGGCTTCGACTTCAAACAGGACAAGACACGGTTTGAGGACGCGGACGCTTCGAGTATCGACGCCTGGATGACCCGCGCAGTCACGAAACTATCGGATACGGTGACGGCCGCGTATGAGGGGTTCCACTTCCGCAAAGCGCACGAGGCGATGTTTAACTTCTGCAACGACACGCTCAGCGCCGTGTACCTGACCGCGGTGAAGGACCGGCTTTATTGCGACAATCCCGACAGCGCGCGTCGTCGGCGGACGCAGACGACGATCTACCGGGTTTCGACGGTGCTGATCCGTCTGCTTGCACCGTTGATGCCGCACACCGCCGACGAGGCCTGGCGGGCGTTGACCGGGGACAAGGAGGCGTGCGTGCACCTGTTGCCGTTCCAGGATGTAGGCTGCATGAAGCAGATCCCGATGAACGACGGCTGGGGCGCGGTGATGACGGCCCGTGACGGCTGGCTGAAATCTATCGAGGAGGCACGCCAGGTCAAGGGGATCGACAACCCGCTGGACTGCGGCGTGTCTGTGCCACAAGTCAAAGATGCGGATGTTTCGGCCTTCGATATGACGGACCTTGCAGACCTCTGCGGCGTGAGCCGTTTTGCTCTGGATGCGTCACTGGACGCGCCTGATATTGACGACCTTCGAGACGAGCCTCGCTGCGAGCGTTCCTGGAAGCGGGACGGCACGGTCAAGACACGCAGCGACGGCGGGATGCTATCGGACCGTGACGCTCAGGCTTTGGGTCTGACCTGATCCGGCTGTGACACAACCCGGGCCCGATTATGACCGATAGCCTGTTAGCGGCACCCCTACACTCAGCCGCGAGAGGACTATTGTGATGCCTATTCTTGTGACCCAACTGCGTCCCGACGAGTTAGAAGCCGTGCTAGAGTTTGCGAAGTCGACGGGCTGCACGCTTGAGGCCGGCGACGTGGATACGCACGTGAGCCTGCTGGCGAAGGACGGGGACACGATCGTGGCGGCGGTGCTGGGGCTGTGTTCCTCGGGGCGGTCCTGCGAGTTGAACGTCTGTCTGGGTAAGGCCGACGCCTCGGCTGAGTCAGCCGAGCCTGGGGCCACCGGGGTGCTGACCGGGGAGTTGATCAACAAAGCACTGATGAAGGTCCACGGCGCAGGCATCCGGCGTTGTCGGATCAACCACCACGGTCAGGAAGAAATCCCATCCAACTGGCCCAGCGCCCCCTGGACGGGGCAGGGCGACACCGAGGCCGCATGATAGGCCCGATAACCGCCCACCCAGGCCGGACTGTGGTATGGATGCACCGTCTGGGTTTTTCTTAGATGTTGCCTTTCCGCGACGTGCCACTTAACCGGGGCCGTCAGCCGTTCGATATCCATAACAGGATGTCGCCTGCAAACAACAACACGAACAAGCATGGCCGGGGCGGATCGGGCTCTGACACCACACCCGAACCCGCGGACCAGATGGCGCATGAACTGGCGAACCTGCTGGATGGGTCGCTGCGTCACCTGGGGATCGTGATCGACACGCTTCGCGATAGCGGCAAGCCGGGCACGCATCCTATAGCCGAGAGCGCGGACCCCGTCGCATTATTGGCCCGCCTGCAGACCACCGACCGGGCGATGCGGCAGATGGTGTCGCTGATCCACGCCTGGATGAAGAAAGCGCCCGGGCCGATGGAATTGTTTGACCGCGCTCAGACGCTGGGGCAGATGCTCGAGGAGGTTGTCCTGCTGCACGAACCCGCCGCGAAGCGTTACGGGATTGAGCTGTACCTGTCGGTGGACGACACCGCAGGACAACTCTCGGCCGGGCCGATCTTCCCGATCGTGGCTAACGGCTTACGCAACGCGATCGAGGCGGTCTCGGATAGCAATTCACAAACAAGTCCCGGGCCTAACCAGATCCAGGTAGTCGCGGGTGTTGTAGATGAACAACTGCAACTGTGTGTGCGCGACAATGGCCCCGGCCTCGCCCCTTCTTTGATCGATGCCCAGGGCGCGGTCCGCACCGACGTCTCAACCAAAGGTGCCGGTCACGGCCTGGGACTGACATTAAGCCGACAGATCGCACGCAGTCTCGACGGCACACTGGAACTCACACCACGCCATCCCCGGGGCGTTGAACTGACGCTTCGTTGCCCGGTATCGAGCCTGACTTCACCCCTGCCCAAGAACCAACATGCCTGATAAAGCCCGCATCCTGATTGTGGACGACGACCCGATCGTGGCCGAGAGTCTGGCCGACTTCCTCGGCCGGGAGGGCTACGCCACCGCGACCGCGTGTGACGGCAGCGAAGCACTGACCATGCTCGACGACGCCACGGAAAAAGTCGGCGGCGGGTTCGGCATCCTCATCGCCGACATGAACATGCCGCGCTGCGACGGGATGGAGCTACTCAGGGGGATGCGCAAGAACCACGAGTCGGTCGTCCCGATTGTCGTCACCGGGTTCGGCAAGATCGACACGGCGGTCGAGGCGGTGCGCCTGGGCGCGGTGGACTACCTGACTAAGCCGGTCGTCGATGACGAGCTGCGGCTCGCGGTGAACAAGGCGGTCAATCAGCACACGCTGGTCCACGAGAACAAGTCGCTGAAGACCCAGCTGTCCGAGCGGTTCGGCATGGGGAACCTTGTCGGGCATGATTACCAGATGCAGAAGGTGTATGACCTTGTGGAGACGGTAGCGGAGAGCAAGACGACCGTGCTGGTGACCGGCGAGTCGGGTACGGGTAAGAGCATGGTCGGCCGGGCGATCCACACGATGAGCCCGCGGTCCGGCGGCCCCTTCATCACGTTCGCCTGCGGTTCGATCCCCGAGACATTGTTAGAGAGCGAGCTGTTCGGCCACGTGAAGGGCGCGTTCACCGGCGCGGACCACGACAAGCCCGGCAAGTGCCTGGCGGCCGACGGGGGGACACTTTTTATCGACGAGATCAACTCGGCGACCCCCGCGTTGCAGCTCAAGCTGCTGCGCGTGTTGCAGGAAAAAGCCTTTGAGCCGGTGGGTTCGACCGAGACGATCCACGTGGATGTGCGTTTTGTCCTGGCGACGAACCAGTCGCTGGCGGAGATGGTCGAGACGGGCCTGTTCAGAGAAGACCTGTACTACCGGATCAACGTCGTGAACATCGCGATGCCCGCGTTGCGCGACCGTGTCGGGGACGTGCCGGTGCTGGCGGAACACTTCCTGGACAAGCACTGCAAGGAGCTTGGCCGGCAGCGCAAGTTCAGTGACGAGGCGATCGAGGCGCTTCGGTCATACAACTGGCCCGGCAACGTGCGCGAGCTGGAGAACGCGGTCGAGCGGGCCGTCGTGCTGAGCAAGGCCAACGAGATCCAGGCTGCCGACCTGCCGGAGCCGGTGTTGGCGGCCATGAATCCGGGGATGGTGCTTGCAAATGCCTCATCGGTCGCGTCCGGCAAAGCGGGTGCCGGTCCCGCGGCGATCCCCGCGTTGGTCGACGGGTGGAACCCGATGCCTCTGTCATCGGCTTTGCAGGAACCGGAACGGCAGATCATCCTCGCGGCGCTGGAAGCCAACGGGTGGAACCGCCAGGAAACCGCCAAGCAACTGGACGTCAACCGCAGCACGCTCTACAAGAAGATCAAGCAGTACCGGCTTGACGAGCCGGCGTAGAACCATCGGACGTATACACGTGATTAACTTGTTTCACGTCCGAACCGGCTCGGCTCGGCTCTCTCATGGTCTGGCGATGAGTTCAGCGGCCTTACCCATCTTGCCGTGCCCGCTTAATACGGATTTATCGCGGATATCATCGTTATACCCTTGCAAAATACCGCGTTGAGGCCTAATCTCGGGCATAGTTACCTGCGGGAAGTAGCCGTGTGCCCCTGCGGGCAGGCAAACCACCGTGAAATATCAAGATTGGGAGTGGTGTATGCGATCCATTCGGACAAATGCTATCGGCGTGTTGGGTGTGCTGGTTTTTTCGGTCAACGCCTCGGCGGTCAACGTCGTGATCGACTACACCTACGACTCGACGAACTTCTTCGGCGTGGGCAATCCGGGCGGTGCCGTCGCGGGGCAGCAGGCACGCGACGCGCTCGACGCCGCGGCCGACTACTTCTCCGGGATCACCAACGACACCTTCAGCGAGATCAGCACGCCGCCCCAGTACAACAGCCAGTTTTTTGACGGGCAGGTCACCTGGGAGTGGACGCTTAATTTTTCACATCCCACCAACGGCACAAACGTCGTGCTGACCGACCAGACGATCGCCGCGGACGATTACATTATCTACGCCGGTTCACGACCGCTCAGTGGGACGACCATCGGCGAGGGCGGCCCCGGCGGCTGGGGCTGGAGCAGCAACCCAAGCGGCGGCTTCACCACCGGTGAGATCGATGAGCTGAATCAGATCACCGACGACTTTGCGGCAGACGTTGAAGATCGCGAGGAGGCCAGCGGCTTCGCCAACTGGGGCGGGGCCATCACCTTCGACCCGAACCCGTCCGGTGACTGGCACTTCGACCATACATCCGACCCCGCTGGCGACATCGATTTCTTCTCGACGGCGTTGCACGAGCTTGGGCACGCTCTGGGCTTCGGCACCAGCAGCGAGTGGTCTTCGTTGGTCAGCGGCGGTTTCTTCACAGGGGCCGCCTCCTACGCGGCGAACGGCAACTCGAACCCGCAGACCTCCGGCGGCCACCTGATTAACGGCACGCTGAGTACGGTCTACGGCGGCACTGCCACGCAGGAAATCGTGATGACGCCCAGCGGCAGCAGTGGCCGCCTGTTCTTCACCGAACTGGACGCCGCGGGCCTGACCGATATCGGCTGGGACCTCACCCCCCCCGTGCTCACGCTCACCGGCGACCTCAACGGCGACGGGTTCGTCGGCATCGACGACCTGAACATCGTCCTGGGTGCCTGGAACCAGAACGTCCCGCCTGCGAATCCCCTGGCCGACCCATCCGGTGACGGGTTTGTCGGGATCGACGACCTGAACACGGTCCTTGGCAACTGGAACGCCGGCACGCCCCCCACCGGCAACGCGGTCCCCGAGCCGACCACGCTGGCCCTGCTGGGCCTGGGTGGCCTGGCCGTGCTCCGCCGACGCTGAGTATGACCCAGAGAATATTGAATCGCCTCACCCGGCCTGGCTTTTCATAGCTGCGGGCTGATAGCCCGCAGAGGTCTTCTGGGCATCAAAAGCGCATTATTTCACCAATAACACGTTAAAAACCCTGTCTCTAGGCCCCGCCTTCTGGTAGGCTGACGGGTGGTCTTTTTCCCCCAGGTCCGGGAGACATCACATGCCCTACCGAAGCTCCGTCGCTACCGGTATCGCCCTCTGTCTGCTTGCCGTGGCCTGCCCCGCCACCGCCGCGACCAGCACCATTGAGATTGACCCCACGAACACGATCCCGAACGTCATCGCTAACGCGTTGATCGCAGACGGTGAGGGGGACGACTGGACCGGGGCGGTGTTGCAGGTCGATCTCACGGCCGGGAGCGTTTACAACGATCCGGGGTTTGATTCGGACGGCGTTCAGGAGGCGTTGTGGGGATTTGTGCCATTGCTGCGGTGGGATAGTGCCATCGGGATCGCGGGGGATGGGAGTGCGGGCATCGCGGGTGGTTGTTGTATACGCCCTCACCCTCAGAACCTGAGCGGTACAGGTGTTGGTGCGGCGCAGATCACCTGGTTCAACACCGCGACTGACAACACCGCCCCGGTGCAGATCGCCAATATCTCGATGACGGACGACGCGGCGGGTGTCTGGTCTTTGATCACGAGCTTCGCGAGCGGGCAGGTGCGGACCTCCGGCCCGGTCATCAACGGCGTGATGGCCCCCGAGCCGACGTCGTTGGCTTTGTTGAGTATGAGTGGGTTGATGCTGGTCAGGGTGCGTGGTTCCGGTTCGGCTTAACGTTTTTAATTTGGAGGTGGCAGATGAATAGATCATGGCTGGCGGGGTTGAGTCTGATTACCGTGCTGAGTGTGCAGGCCTACGGCGCTACGGGTGGCTTTGGGATCGCCCCGCAGAACACGATCCCCGGCGTGGTTGCGACAGGGATCGTAGTGGACGGCGAGGGGGTGGACTGGACCGGGGCAGTATTAAAGATCGATCTGAACAACGGCAGTGTTTACAACGATCCTTCGTTTGATAGCGATAGTCAGCAGCAATCGCTGTGGGCGTTTGTGCCGGCGCTGAAGTGGGACAGCTACGTTGGTATCCCGGGCGATGGTTCCGGCGGGATCGCTGGGGGCGCGGGGGATTTCGGCGGCGGACCTCAGAACATTGGCTGGACGGGCACAGACGCGGTAAGCGTGAGCTGGTTTAACACGAACACGACCGACATCGGGCCTGCTGTGATCGGCCTGATCTCGCTTACAGAAGACGCGGCGGGGACTTGGCAGTTTCTCGCGGTCTTTGCGGATGACTCCAGGGTCAGCACCAGCGGTGTGATCGAGTCGGGAGCGATGGGCCTGGTGGAGGGCTTCGAACTCCCCCCGCCTTACCCCGAGCCGGGGACATTGGCGCTGCTGGGCCTAAGTGGGCTGGCGCTGTTGCGTCGTCGGCGTGGATGAACGTTTTTTATTCGGCAAGTTATTTTATGGGAGGTTCCTCATGTTCAAGTCCATCGTGATATTGTCGGCGTGTTGCGTGTTGTTTGCCGGGACGGCGTTTGGCGCGACCGGGGGTATTCTAAATATAGATACCGAGAACACGATCGCGGGGACCGCAGCCTGCAAGATTCTCGTGGACGGCCAGGGCGTGGACTGGACCGGGGCGGTCCTGAAGATCGACCTGACGGCCGGGAGTGTATACAACGACGCGGGCTTTGATTCCGACACGACGCAGGCGGCGTTGTGGGGGTTCGTGCCGCAGTTGCGTTGGGACTCGGCGGTGGGGATCGCCAACGACGGCACGGCCGGGATCGCGGGCGGCGGGGGCGACCTGGGCGGCGGGCCATTGAATATCGGCGGCACGGGTGTGGATGCGGTGAGCGTGACCTGGTTCAACACCAACACCACCGACACCGGGCCTGTCCAGATCGGAAATATCACGCTGTCCGATGATGCGCGGGGGACCTGGCAGTTGATCTTGAGCTTCGCAGACGGGACCACGTTGCGTACGGCGGGGGTCTACGAGGGCCACATCCCCGAGCCGGCGTCGTTGTCGCTGCTGGGCGTGTTTGGTACAAGTTTACTGCTGAGGCGTTGAGCTGACGCGGAGAGAAAACCCGGAGAGGAGAGAGTAAGCATGTTAACCGCGGCCGCCCGTCTACCCGCATCAGTGGGTTCCGTTGTTCTGTGTGGGGCGATTCTGTTTGCCCCACTCACCGTCTACGCGGCACCTACGGTATCGTTCCAACTCGATCCAACCAACACGATCCCTGGGGTCGACGCGTACAGTGTGATCGCGGATGGCGACGGTGAAGACTGGCTGATCACCGCGTTGCGTATAGAGTTCTCTGAAGGGTCGCTCTACAACGACCCGGAATATGATTTTGATCGTCCGATGCCGGCAATATGGGAATTCCCCGGTTTAGGACTAGAACGTCTCCGTTGGGATACCTGGGTGGGCATCCCCGGCGACGACACACACATCGGGCCTCTGCCGATCATCGAATTTGGCGGCTCAGGCACCTCATTTACAGGGCAGGTTTTTCAATCGGGTTGGGCCAACACCGATACCAGCAATACGGGTCCTACCCTCATCGGCAATATCAGCACGACCTCGGGTGCCCGAGGCACGTGGCAGATGCTGGTTTCTTTTTCGGGTGAGGAAGGCTTTATCGAGAGCAGTGGCGTCTGGCCGGTCCCCGAGCCGGGGACGCTGGCGTTGCTGGGTCTAGGCAGCCTGGCGTTGATCCGTCGTCGCTGACGGTAGGTCAATAACCCCGCTGAACGGCGTTCAGCGGGCTGTATTTTCCGGGCCTTGGCTGCTATAATACGTTCCGGTTATGAGGTTTATGCCGACCGGGGCGTGTATATGGACGGCCAGGAACCTAACCACAGGGCATTACGAGACTTCGGATGGCCCGGCCGGTGGTGTCGGGTAGGCTTATGTGTCGCCGACCCGATCGGTGCGGGAGAACCCAAGTATGCGTTCAATGCGTTTTCGTCTTTTGGCCGTCTGTTCGGCGGTCCTGGTATCGGTCGCGGGTCTCAACCCGGCGTCGGCGAGCACGATCGTCAAGATGCAGTTCAATGTCGGGCTGATTACCCCGCCGATTGACTCGGTCTACATCGAGTTGTTCGACGACACCCCGTTGACCAGGGATAACTTCCTGAACTACGTCAATGACGGGGACTACAACGGCGTGGTGATGCACCGGAGTGTCCCCGGCTTCGTCCTGCAGGGCGGCGGGTATACCTGGTCAGGTTCCGCGTTTGTGGACATCCCATCCGACGGGCCGGTGCTCAACGAGTTCGGCCGATCCAACGTTCGCGGGACACTGGCGATGGCCAAGCTCGCGCCCCCGCCGGAGGGACCGGCACACGGCGGACCCGACAGCGCCACCAACGAGTTCTTCTTCAACTACGGCGACAACTCGGCGAACCTCGATAACCAGAACGGCGGTTTCACCGTGTTCGCCCGCGTGCTGGGCAACGGGATGGCGCTGATCGACGCGTTCGGGACGCTCCAGACGTTCAACGTAGCCGGGTTCCAGAACGTACCGCTACTCAACGGCAACCAGTTCATCGTGATGAGCGACGTGAGTGAGACGCAGCTCATCGTGGGCGACACCGACTTCTCCGGCGTGGTCGAACAGGCCGACGCCGACCTGCTGGCCGCGACACTCACCGGCGGCACCGACGAGCCGCAGTACGATGTCGATGCCAACGGCACTGTCAACCAGGCGGACCTGGACCTGCTCAACGCCCTGCTGCTTGGCGATATCGATGGCGACGGTTTTGTCGGGATCAACGACATGAATGTCGTGTTGGCTAACTGGAATCAGAGCACGCCGCCGGGCGATGGCGACGCGGACACGTCCGGCGACGGGTTCGTCGGCATCGACGACCTCAACGCCGTGCTCGCCGTGTGGAACGTGGGCTCACCGCCCCCGCCGCCCGCCGCCACCGTGCCCGAGCCCGCGGGGATCGCATTGCTTGGGCTGGGTTCGTCGTTCCTGCTTTCACGTAACCGCAGATAAATGACCACATCTATACAACAGACGTGATATCACGCTCTAACGCTTCCAGCGTGATTACCTGCCGTCATTCCCGCGCAGGCGGGAATCCACATGATCCTATCTGACCTGAGACATGGACCCCCGCATTCGCGGGGGTGACGGGTGTAAGTAGTCACGCAATCTGCTCTAGCCTACGAGCCCGCCGACAACGTCGGCGCGGCACCTGTCGCTGGCCGCGCCGACATTGTCGGCGGGCTGCATTCGCGTGTTTCAGGTAGATGAATACAATAGGCTCAACAGGAGCCTTTCCATGTCTACACCCTTGACCGATGCACAAATCGACGGCGCTTTGGCCCGGCTGCCCGGCTGGTCGTACAGCGACGACAAGCTGACGCGCAGCGACCAGTTCGCCGACTTCAGCGAGGCGATGGCGTTCATCGTCCGAGTCGGCCTGCTCGCCGAGCAACACAACCACCACCCCGAGCTGTTTAACGTCTACAACACGGTAACGATATCACTGAACACGCACGACGCCGGGGGCAAGGTGACAAGCAAAGACATCGACCTGGCGCTGGCGATCCAGAAGTTCTGGCACATCCGCCAATAGCGCCCCGGGCGGAGACTGGCCCGGGCGTCCGCCGGGCGGGTATACTCCCGGGCTATGAAGCTATTAGAAAAACTGGCACTGACCCCCGGCGTCCCCGGCCGGGAACACCGCGTCCGCAAGCTGATTTTGTCTGAGATCAAGGGCCTGTTCGACGAGGTTCGCACCGACGCGATGGGCTCGCTGATCTGCGTGCGCAAGGCCCGCCCGAAATCCGGGCCGGGCTCAAAATCCAGGAAGAAACCCGTGCGTGTCATGCTTGCCGCGCACATGGACCAGATCGGATTCATGGTCCGGCACATCGACGAGAAGGGATTCCTGCGCGTCAACGCCGTCGGCGGGTTCGACACACGCAACCTGTTTGCGCGATTGGTCAGCGTCTGCCCCGACGTGAACGACCCCAAGAAGGACCTGCCAGGCGTGATGAACCCCGGCGGCAAGCCCGTGCACATCGCCAGCCCCGAAGACCGTAAGAAGGTCCCCGAGATCGAAGAGCTGACGATCGACCTTGGCATCCCCGCGTCGCAGGTCAGCAAGAAGGTCAGGATCGGCGACATGGTCGTCCTGCGTGCACCGTTTGAGAAGGTCGGCGATACCGTGGTGTCGCAGTGCATGGACAACCGGATCGCCTGCTGGGTCGCGATCGAGGCGGTGAAGAAACTCGCCAAGTCGAAATCCGGGGGGCACGACTGCGAGGTGCATTGCGTGTTTACCGTCCAGGAAGAGGTCGGCCTTCGCGGCGCGATCACCGCGGCCTACGGGGTGCAACCCGACATCGGCATCGCGATCGACACGACGCTCTGCTGTGATACGCCGGGCGTCCCCAGCGAGCTGCGCGTGACCGAGCAGGGCAAGGGCGCGGCGTTGACCGTGATGGACGGCGCCTCGATCGCGGACCTGTCGGTACTCGAAGCCTTCGAGGCGGTCGCGAAGAAGGCGAAGATCCCCAATCAGCGGTCGATCCTGCCCAAGGGTGGCACCGACGCCGCGGCGCTGCAGCGTGCCGCCGCCGGGACCAGGGCGTTTACGCTCTCCTGCCCGACCCGGTACATCCACACCGTCACCGAGATGGTCCACACCAAGGACCTGAACGCCTGCCGAGACCTGCTGGCGGCGTACCTGGCGCAGGTCTGATCAGGGGGTTTACGATTAAAAGTAGTTTCTTTAAGGATGTTGCATCCGGGAGCACGATCCGTACGAATATAGATTGTCGTTATTCATTGGGTTGAAAGGGTGGGTTATGACTCATGATACGGGTTCAATCAAGCGCACGGGTGGGCTTTTACGATCGAGTTGGATGCGTTGGTTCTTTGGTGGGAACGACTCGTACAGTCTTCTATCCAGTGTGGGCCTGCTTGCGCTGAGGCTGCACGCGGGGTATACGATCATGAGCGCGGGGATGAGTAAGATCCCGCAGCCGGGTTGGATCGCCGATCAAGTCGCGGGGATGGGTTTTCCGATGCCGACGGTGTTCGCGTTCGCGGCATCGCTGTCGGAGTTTATCGGGGGCGCGTTGCTGATCGTGGGATTATTTACCCGGCCGGCAGCGTTCTTCGCGGCGTTCACGATGGGGGTTGCGGCGTTCAAATTCCACGGCGTCACCCCGGTGACCGGCCTGCATATTGCACAGCTGTATTTCTGGATCTTTCTTACGCTGATGATGACAGGGCCAGGGCGAATATCACTTGACCATTTGATTCTCAAGAAGTCGATCGGCACATCGGATCGGCCGGGGCGTAGGTCTGTCTTGCTCCTGGTTGCTTTACCGGTGATGCTGTTGCTTGCCGGGACAACGATTTACCGCCAGGTATTTATCGCATTGCCGGACACGACCACAGCAGAAGCGTCAATCGAAAGTGTCAGTGTGGCGGGCTCGTTTAATGACTGGGACCCTCAGGCCACACCTATGCAGCAGGACGATGGGTCGGGCTGGTCGGTGGTGCTCGATATCGCTGATCCGGGCGTGATCGAATTCAAATTTACCGCGAACGGCGGTTGGGAGATCAACGCCGGCCTCGCCGAGCCCGCCCAAGCGACTTTTCCGGCGGTGGGTGCCGCCACCCTCGATAGTGGTGGCGACACAGTCAATATCAAGGCCTATGTCCCGAATCCGGGCCCCGTCAGATTTACTTTTGATACGGAAACATTTGCGTACACATTGAAGCCCGCCGTGGCTATAGAAGAAGGCTGATACCGGGCCGCAGACAAACAAACTGTCTTTGGGATTATCCCTGATCGATCAACTGTTTGACCGCGGGCTTGATGACTTTGGCGCCGTCGTTCCGGCCGTGGACCTGGCGCAGGATCAGCGTCCCCTCGACCAGCGCGGTGTACTGGTCGGCGAACGCTTCGGGGTCTTTGATTGCCGCCTGCCTGGCGAGGTCCCTGAAATTGTCCCGGCTTTGGCGCTTATGGTTCGCCGCCACCGCGTGCAGCGGGTCGTGTGGGTTGGGGACCTGGGCCGCGACATTGATGAACTGGCACCCAAAAAAATCGGGGTCGTTGAACCAGATATCCAGGACATCAAACAGCGCCAGCAGCTGCGCACGTGGTTCTTCACCGCCCAGTTCTTTCATCGCGTCGGCGTAGGCCTTGGCTTCCCACTTGTCGCGCAGCTGGACCGCAGCGATCAGCAGCTCGTCCTTGCTCTCAAAGTGCTTGTAGAAAGTTGATTTTGTGACGCCCGCTTCGGCGATGACCTGGTCGATCCCCACCGCCGGGACGCCGTGCACGTAGATCAGCCCGACCGCCGCGTGGATGAGCCTTCCCCGTCCGGTCTTCGGTGGCTCGGGCGCGCCAAACAATTCCGTTACGAGCTTGTATTGGCTATGAAAAACCATGCCCAAGTATCCGTCACGCGGGGGTGTACATCAAGTACACCGGGGGGTGTACCCGGTATGTACTGTGCAAGTGACGATCTAGGCCGATGATATCCGCCAGACCCCCACCGCAGGCAGCCGTGGATACACACCATCCGCCAGATAAGAGGAACACAGTCATGAAATCGCAGACCCCCGCCGCACCCGTTCAGAATCTCAACGGCATCAACGTGTCCCAGTTGATCGACACGATCGGCCTGATCGAGAAGGACCCGTCCCTGGCGCGCTTCCAGTTCCGCGCCAAGCACAACTGGATCGACGGCACACACGCACGCAGCAGTATCAAGGGCTTCTACGGCGCGGGGCAGGAAGACACCTCGCGCACCGAAGCGATGGAATTCGACCACGACGAACCCCCGATCATCCTCGGCGAGAACCGCGGGGTGAACCCGGTCGAGTACGCGATGGCCGCCGTCGCCGGCTGTGTGACGACGACTTTTGTGGTCAACGCCGCCGCGCGCGGGATCAAGCTCAACTCGGTCCGTGTCGAACTGGAAGGCGAACTGGACCTGCGGGGCCTGCTGAACCTTTCCGACGAGGTACGTTGCGGCTACGAAGAGGTCCGCATGAAGTTCTTTATCGAGTCCGACGCCCCGGCCGAGCAGATCGAAGAACTGCTGGATTATGCTAAGAACCGCTCCCCGGTCTTCGACATCATCACCAACCCGGTCCCGGTTAAGGTCGAGTTGGCGAAGTAACCCCCATCGGTTCGTACAGACCAGAGACCCCGGCCCCGGGCACCCCGCTCGGGGCCTGTTTTCAGGTTCAATCCAGGGTATCTATACGCCCGGCAGCCCAATTCGCCGTGCGGGCACGGCCCTGATAAGATACCGCCTCGCTACGGGGCGTAGCTCAGCTTGGTAGAGCGCCTGCTTTGGGAGCAGGAAGTCGTCAGTTCGAATCTGGCCGCCCCGATTGCCTCATCCCTTCCCATCTCGCATCAAGATTGACAAGCGGTCAATAGAGCGAGAGGCCCCTATTTTTCCATCAAAGGTATATCAGGCTACATCTGTACGTGTGATCGTGATCTTACCGAAGTGTGCCCCGCTCTGGAGGTATTCGTAGGCGGCGCGGGCTTCTTCAAAGCCAAACGTGCGGTCGATGATGGGCTCGATACGGTTCTGTTCGATGGCGAGGTTCATCGCTTCGAACATGTCTCGGCTGCCGACGTAGATGCCCTGCAGGGTCAGGCGTTTGAACAGGGCCATCATGGGCGACGGGTTGTTATCAGGTTGACCGGTAAGGACGCCGATCAGGCTGACGCGGCCGCTGACCCTGGCCGAGGTGAATGACCGCTCCAGCGTGCCGGCGCCGCCGACTTCGATCACGTTATCGACCCCGACACCACCGGTCAGCTCCAGGACGCGCTCCTGCCATTCGGGGAGTTGCTTGTAGTTAATGGTTTCGTCGGCTCCGAGTTGTTTGGCACGTTCGAGCTTCTCGTCGCTGCTGGAGGTGATGATGACCCGTGCGCCGAAGGTTTTGGCGAACTGCAACGCGAAGATGGAGACCCCGCCGGTGCCCAGCAAGAGGACGGTCTGCCCGGCTTTCAGGTTGCCCAGGGTCAAGGCCTGCCAGGCGGTGACCGCTGCGCAGGGCAGCGTGGCCGCCTGTTCATACGAGAACCCATTGGGGATCGAAACGCAACCCTCTTCATGGAAGACGACCCGATCGGCCAACACGCCGTCGATCGCGCCGCCCAGCGCCGAACCGATCTGCTCGCCGGTCAGTTCCCCGCCGAGCCAGCGTTGGAAGAAGATGCCCGCCACCCTGTCGCCGACCTTGAACCGTGTCACCGCGTCCCCCACCGCGACCACCTCGCCGGCGCCGTCCGAAAGCGGGACCAGCGGCGGGTTAGTCTTGACCTTGTCGTTGCCGATGTATCCGCCGTGCGGCATCGCCAAGTCGCGGTAGTTCAGCGACCAGGCCTTCATCTCGACGAGCACGTCGGACGGGCCGACCTGTGGCTCTTTAACATCCGATAGCGTCAGTGCGTCGAGACCCGTGGGGCCAGTGATTTGGTAGCTCTGCATACAGGTCTATGCCTGACTCTGAATATAGTGACGGGTGACTTGTGCTTGTGCGTGAGCGCTAAGCCGAAAGCGGCAACTCACACCGCGACCGCGTCTTTGTTTGTCAGGTTCGCGCCGTAGGTGCCGGGCTCGAAGATGTGGACCCGAGTCATGTCCAGGTACATCTTCAGCTGGGTGTCTTCGGTCATGGGTTCTGCCTTGATGCGGGCGACGAGTGTTTTGTCTTCGCTGGTTCTGGTGTAGATGTCCATGGTGCTGCCCAGCGGTTCGACGACGCCGACGGTGACGTTCACGGTCTGGTCTTCATTGGCCGCACCGTCGGTTGGTTTTGGGAAAAGGGCTTCGGGGCGGATGCCGATGACGGCGTCCTGGCCGACGCGTCCCTGACACTGCTGGGCCTGCTCGGGCTCGAGTTTGATCTTGACACCGCCGCCTTCGAAAAAGACATCGCTGCCTGCCCCGGTGAGCTGGCCGTCCAGGAAGTTCATCGGCGGGGTGCCGACGAAGCTGGCGACGAAGCGGTTGACCGGGCGGTTGTAGACGTTCAGGGGGGTGTCGCACTGCTGGATCAGGCCGTCTGACATGACCACGACGCGGTCGCCTAGGGTCATGGCCTCTTCCTGATCGTGCGTGACGTAGATGGTCGTGGTCTGCAGGCGGTGGTGAAGTCGTTTCAGCTCGGCGCGGGTCTCGACTCGCAGCTTGGCGTCGAGGTTGGATAACGGTTCGTCAAAGAGGAAGCACGCCGGGTCGCGGACGATGGCCCGACCCAGCGCGACACGCTGGCGTTGCCCGCCTGAGAGGGCCTTGGGCTTGCGCTCCAGCAGCTTCTCGATCCCGAGGATGTCGGCGGCGTGGCGGACCTTCTGGTCGATCTCGGCCTTGGGGACCTTGCGGAGCTTCAGGCCGAAGGCCATGTTCTTGTAGACCGTCATGTGCGGGTACAGGGCGTAGTTCTGGAAGACCATGGCGATGTCGCGGTCCTTCGGCGGGACGTCGTTGACGACGCGGTCGCCGATGCGGATCGTGCCCTCGGAGATCTCTTCGAGGCCAGCGACCATGCGGAGGGTCGTGCTCTTGCCACAGCCGGACGGGCCGACCAGGACGATGAACTCTTTGTCCTGGATGTGCAGTGTGATGTTGTCGACGGCACGCACATCGCCGGGGTAGATCTTTACGACATCATCAATCAGAACTTCGGCCATGGAATACACCTCCAAGTAGGGTCTGCGGAAACCGATACGCCCGGCGACAGGCGGGCGGCCATAGACATGGGCCACACCGCACACAGTCGGGACATTCTACCTGAAAGTGGGTGGTTTGTGGGTTCTATAATTGGAGTGCCCGTGCGGGTCTATGCACGCCGCCGCATCATCCAGCAGGCCAGGCCCGGCAGCAGCAGGCCCAGGACGATCGGCTCGGGGATGACCGTGGCCGCCGGGGGAGCGGAGCCGGTGTTCCAGTTGGCCAGGACCTCGTTGAGGTCGTTGATCCCGATATAGCCGTCCCAGTCGGCATCGCCGTTGAGCATCGGTGGAACATCGTTCCCGAAGTTGGCGAGCACGGTGTTCAGGTCATCGACGCCGACGAATCCGTCGTGGTTCAGATCGCCCTTGAGGGGTGAATCCAGCGTGGCCTGAAGCCGGTAGTTGAAGAAGTCGCAGCAGCCGGCGAAGTTCTGGCCCTTCAGGTCAAGCCGCCCGTGATTGAGTGACGCCCGGACGCTCATGGGCTGCCCCCCGCCATCGACCCCGGTGAAGACCAGCTCCGTGCCGGTCAGGCTGTGGAGGATCGTGCCATCCAGGCCGGTGAGGTTCAGGTGGCTGTCCAGGTCCGTGCCGGTCAACAGACCGGGGCCGGTCAACGTCGCATCGACCTGGGCAAACGAGACGAACGGGACCAGCGAGATGTCGCCGGGCCCATTGAATATCTGGTCGTAACCGATCGCCAGGCCGAGCGTGCCGTCGATGCCATGCACTTCATCGATCCCGGCGAAGCCGCCGGTCACACCCAGCGTGCTTGCATCGGTGTCAAACGTGAACTCGTGCAGGATGATCGGCGGGATGGCCTGAGCCGGAGCCGTTACGGCAAGCGCAACGAATGCTGACAGGCATAGCGCGAAGCTGTTTCGGTAATACATACCCATTTTTTAGCCTCCAGATCGAATAACGTCTTGAAGTACTCTCTATTAATGTACCGCAGGCGGGGCCTCAATTGCAAGATAAATTAAGGTTTGCCCGCGGGTTTCGGCCCCGCGCTATACCGTTCGAAGGGGGGTAAAACCTATGAAAACGGCCGCTCACCGTGGGGTGAGCGGCCGTGTAAGTAGTTAACTTAACTGAACCTTGTGGGTTCTGGTTCAGCGACGACGACGCAGGGCGGCGATGCTGCCCAGGCCCAGCAGAGCCAGCGTGGTAGGCTCGGGAACCGCGGCACCACCGGTGGGTGGAACGCCCGCGTTCCAGTTGCCCAGGACCTGGTTCAGGTCGTCGATGCCGACGAACCCGTCACCCGAAGGGTCGGCCAGGGGGTTGGCTGGTGGGACGTTCAGGTTCCAGTTGCCCAGAACGATGTTCAGGTCGTCGATACCGACGAACCCGTCGCCGTTGAGGTCGCCGACCAGGCCGCCACCGCCGCAGGCAGCGCCGTAGCAGACGCCGTCGATGGTGAAGGTGCCGTCGGAAGCAGTCACAGCCGAGGTTGTGCCACCGGGGCCCCAGATGGTGACCTGCTCGTCGGCGTTGGAGCCGGCGTACAGGTTGCCCGCGAGGTCGTAGCTCAGCGTTTTACGGCTGCCGTTGGCCTGGCTGACCATGGCGATCTCGGTGATGCCCAGCGTTGGGTTGCCGACGGTGTCAGACACATCCAGGATCGGGACGCCGCTGCCATCCAGAGGAATCAGGATAACAGGCTCGGTGCCCAGGTAGGGGTTCTCTGCGCCCTGTGAACGGCGATGGATCGCCATCGTGCTGCCGTCGGGGGAGATTTCGACACGGCTGATGAAGCGGAAGATGTCCTGGTTCCCGTCAAACTCGGGGAAGAGGATATCATCGGTCGCGCCGTCCAGGCCGTTGTCGATCGAGAACTGTTTGGAGTTGAACAGGACGTTGGTCAGATCGGGGTCGCCGTTAACGTCGGCACCCAGGATCAGCAGACCGGTCTCGTTGCCGTCGTTACGCGGCTGGCTGATGATCCAGTTGCCGCTGACGTGGTCACGGTTGATGTCCGCATCGACGCCGATATTCAGGTCGAAGAGGATGACCGTGCCGTCGGAGTTGGTGCCATCGAGGCTGGCATCCACGACAAGGTTGGCTGCGCCGGCGTAGTCCGAGGTCGTCGCCCCGATGTCGTAACGCCAGATGTGGTTACCGGTACCCGCGACGGAGCCTGCCAGGTCCTCGTCCATGGTCCAGAGGGTCAGGTCGGTGCCCAGCGAGCCGGAGACGACCGGACGGGAGACGACCGAGCCGTGGTTGCCGCCGACGACGCCGCCGGAGGGTCCACCAGCCGTAGCCAGAAGCAGTGAGACGCTCGAGCCGTCGGGGCTCATAACCTTGACACCACCGGTCGCGTCGGACCAGTCGGCGATGTAGAGGTTGTCGTCTCCACCGATGGTCATACGCCAGGGCGAATTGCTGCTGGCGGTGAAGGCCAGCGGGTCGCCGCCGTTCTTCGCGGCGGTGGTGTCGTCGATGGTTTCGCCGCCGGCGTTCAGCCCGGTCGAGTTGAGGATGTAGATGCCGTCACCCATGAGCCGGCCGCTGGCGGCGGGGAGGGTCGAGCGGTTGCCGACGTAGATGTTGCCGAAGTTGGCGCTGCCGGGGTTGTTGTTGACCTTCACGGCGTTGGGGCGCTCGAAGTTCAGGAACGCCGCGTTGGCGATGCTGCTGGAGCTTTCGACCCAGCCCGCGGCGGTCGAGTGGTCCACCGTGATGCTGTAATCGGTGAAACCGGTCATGTCGAACGAGTGGGCGCCGGCGGTGCCCGGCAGGACCAGGGCGCTGCCGCCGTCACGCAGGACGGTCACGGTGTCGGCGGTCTCGTTGAGGACGAAGTCAACGGTGTTGCCGGTCTGCACCACGGCCGTGGCGTAAGGCACGGCCATCGCGGTCCCGGCGGTCGAAAGCGCAGCACCCGCGGCGACGCACCCCAGCAGGGTCTTCATGGGAAATCGATTCATCTTATCCTTCTCCTAAATTGAGGAACAAAACAGAGCATTTGTAAACAAACGATACGTCCCGGCCCCCGGTCCCCCGGGGTTATCTCTAGCGGCCAGCCGCGCAAAGCGACAGAACTGTGACTCGGCCAAGCCGGGGTCGCGCCGCGTAATCATTGGGTTTTACGATGACTCTCCCATCAACTTCCGATCACGAAGTGGTGTTACTTCTCCTGCTTCTCAAACCAGCCGTCGCCCCGGTCCCGGCAACCCACCTCCGTGTGGCCCGTCGATGCCCGAGGGCACCTCACCATTCTAATGCCCCGGCCCCAAAAGTTCTAGCATAATCCGGCCATTTTGGCCTCAAAATACGGGTTTGTAACGGTTATTACGGCTGACCCGCGATCTGGGGTGCCATACCCGCCGGGTCCCAGATAGCGCCGTACTCAAAACGCCGATTCCTGTTTTTTCCGACCAGTTGGCCCCGTGAATAGCCGTAGACTTCCTGGTCGCTTTCCTTGCGGATCTCGCCGTGGCCGTCGCCAAACCCAAAGGCCGCACCACCGGCGTGGTACCACTTGGTCCGGTCCGCGACACCGCGGTTGCCGCCGGGTTGATCGCTCCAGAGGTCCTGGAAGTATCCGTCGTTTACCCCGATGTCAGGGCCACTTCCCACGAGGTCTTCGGCAGGCCCACCTTCGTCTACGATGAAGATCAGGTTGGACGGGTTACGGAACTTGTCCGATTGCGGGTAGCGCATGATCACGTTCGGGGGGCCTTGGACATTGACTTCGACAGCGGGTTCCATCGCGGTCTGAGCCGCAAAGGCGGCCCGGACATTGCGGTAAATGTGGTGGCTGATTGTGTAACTGACACCGCTACTGTCGTGAGCGAACGGGTCGCTTGGGCACTCGAACACGCCTTTGTCAGGGGCGTAAGGCCAGAGGCTGCCCTTGGTGATGTCATTGGCATAGTTAGCGGGATCGACGCCCACGCTGACTAGGCTGCCGGTGGGGATCCAGGCGCCCGCGACCGCGTTTTCCAAGTCAGTCGAACCGATCTTGGCCCAGCCGGGCCACCAGCCGTTGTTATCCGTGCCGTAGGTGGCGAAGGCCGTGGACAGGTTCTTCACATGCGTCTGGCAGACCAGCCCCCGCGCCGACTCGCGCGCCGCGCCCAGTGCGGGCAGCAGGATACCGACCAGCAGGGCGATGATCGAGATCACGACCAGCAACTCAATGAGCGTAAACGCCACAGTCTTACGAGGCTTGTTCATACCGTACGGTCCCTGACTAAATGGATTGACTCGTCTTCAAACAGAACCCGCCGCCCTGCCCCACACGCTTGTACAGGGTACTCATTGTCTAAAGCGGTGGATTATTCCCACCATTACATAATAACTCATAGTGGCGGGCTGTAAACACCTATTACTTGGAAAACATCTAAATACCGGATAAATCCGGCTTTCTGTCCTCTGGCGGGGCCTGAAACCGTCGTCAAAACAGGTAAAGCCGTGGCGTATGCATCAAACTGCGGGGACCGGGCAACTGACGCGGGTTATTCCAGGTCCCACTTGTTGTCGCGGGGGAAACGGCGGGCGTCGGTCAGCTCGTCCTGGGCGTAGGGGTTGTCCGTGTCTTTGACCTGCTTGTTCTCGCCGTGGCCGTCGGCCCAGAAGACGTTGAGCGAGTCTTTGTGGCGGGGGTCCGCGTAGCCGTACTGGAGCCTCGGTACGTCGTAGGATGGGTAAAGATAACCGATGCCGAAGGAGAGTTCACCGTTGCGCGCGAGCTCAAAGGCGTAGTTCCGGGAATCGCCCAGGACGATGGTTTCGGCGGGCTTGATGACCTGGTCGATGCGCGGGGTTTCCTTGGTGAACAGGCTTCTGAAAGCGATGTCGCCCGCGTTACGGTAGGCACGCTGCTCTAACCAGTTCAGGCCGTGACCGGAGCCCAGGAAGAAGTAGTTGTACCCGTATTGGATGACGTTCCAGCCGCGGTCCGCGACGTCGGCCGGTGTATCGACGGAAGCATCGAGGTGCTCGGTGAAATTCGAGTCAAACGACGGGCAGTCGTAGATGCCCCCCGCCGGGAGGTAATCCAGGTCGGCGAGCTTCGAGGACCACCAGAAACCGGGGTCGCCGTTGGGTTGATTTGGTGCCGGCCTCAGCGCGTTGATGTGCGGGGCACTGTTCCAGCCGGACTTGTAGAGGATGAAGTAGTCCTTGTTGTCCGCGGCGTAGGTGAAGATGCCGGTCCCGAGTTGACGGACATTGCTGAGGCTCTTAACCCGCTGAGCGCTCGCCCGTGCCGCACCCAGCGCCGGCAGCAGGATGCCGACCAGCAGCGCGATGATCGAGATCACGACCAGCAGCTCGATCAGGGTAAAGGCGGTTGGGTGGCGTTTTGTATTCATGTGTGTTGCTCTGTGTTCGAGACGAGACAGTAACTAGGTGTTAAGTCGTCCTATTGCAGGTCCCACTTGTTGTCATGTGGAGAAAGGAGTGTGTCGGTTAGTTCATCGGGGCCGTAAGGCTCATCGGGATCATCGATGGCGAAACTGTCGCCATGACCATCGGCCCAGTAGACATTGACCGAGGACTTGTGGCGCGGGTCGGCAAAGCCGTACTGGTCGGTCCTGTTCGGTGGATCTGACCTGGGGTACAGGTAAGAAACGCCGTAGGTAAAGTCGTACCCGGCATTCTTGAATCGGGTCTCTACCGCGTAGTTGCGGGAGTCAGTTAATACAAGTGTTTCCGAAGGGTTGGTAATGTCAATGGTGCGCGCGGTGGCGGTAAACATACTCTCTACCACCTTGGGGGCGCTGAAAGCAAGACTCCTGGAGTTCCTTCGGGCCCGGTCATTTTTCCATTCGATACCGAGGCCCGAACCCAGGAAGTACGCGTTGTAGCCGTACTCGGAGAAGTTCCACCCGGCCCAGGCGGTATCTCCGTTAGTCACACCGGCGGTCATCTCATCGAGCTGTGTGTTGAGTTTGGTATCGGGGATGACATCGAATGTCGGGCAATCAAACGCCAGCGGGCCGGGCAGGTAGCCCTCGGACACCATCAGCGACGTCCACCAGAAACCCGGCTCGCTGCTGGAAATCTGCGGGGCGTTGGACCGAGCCAGCGCCATCTGCCAGGGGGCTTGTACCCACCGGGACATATAAACGGGGTGGTATTCTTCGTTGGCGGTGGTGTAAGAATAGATCGCCACGCCGGCCTGCCGGACGTTGCTCAGGCAGACGACTTTCTGGGCGCTGGCGCGGGCGGCGCCCAGCGCCGGCAGCAGGATGCCGACCAGCAGCGCAATGATGGAGATCACGACCAGCAGCTCGATCAGGGTGAAGCCGGCGGTTTTTGTTTTGGGGGTTGTCATGTCCGTTCCTCTACACGGGTGTCGGGGTTGGCTACCCGTGAAATAAATAACTCGGGGCCGATCGGCCACCGGATGAATGTCTGTCGCTGCCGGACTCCGCCGCCTTCACAGGCTGGAATGGTCTTGAAACATGGGGCGTTAGCCTGCCGCCCGAACCAGGAACTTGCGGTATCCAAACAAATCAAAGACACGGGTCAACCAAACACAAGCCTGTATCACATTAATATATAATATACTCAAGAACTGATATTACAACCCCGTAAAGGGCATTTCGGGGTGAATTTTAGTCAACCGGATCGGGTTGTAAAGGCTGCAACAGGGCTAAAACCTCCAGATTCCCCCCTTTTCCGCCCCGGATCGGGGATTGCACCGTTTTGAGTGTCTTAAAGCCTTGTTTTTCAAGGTCTTGAATCACGCGTTCCGTAATCACCCCGGCCTGGTCATCATCGAGCGTGCCCTTCTTCTTGCCCGCGAAGGCTTTGCGCGTGTCCTCGTAGTGTGGCTTGATCAGCGAGATAATCCGCCCCCCCCCGGATTTTGCGGCAGCCCCTGTTCCACCGGTTCTCTGGGAATCCACTGTTCCGGGGGCTAACCAGCGGCTGGCGGCGGGGATAGCCAGGTGCTGGGGCGTCCAGCCCAGGTCGACCGTGACCAGGTCGCAGACAGCGACGGGCTCCAGATGCAGTGCGTTGGAACGCTCTAAAACCGTCACACGGGGGTCCTGGCGGAGTTTCCAGGCCAGTTCGCCGTAGGCCGTATCGACCGCGTAGACGTGTTTGGCCCCGTGCTGGAGCAGGCAATCGACGAACCCGCCGGTGGAGCAGCCCAGGTCGGCACAAATCAGGCCTGAGACGTCCAGATCGAAGGTTTCCAGGGCGGTATGCAGCTTCTGGCCGGCCCGGGAGGCGTAGGTGGGTGTTTCTGGATTCATCGGGGCAATTTGGGGGGCATCCGGGGGCAACCGGGGGTATTCGGGGGGATATCCGAGGGCGGGGTATCCGGGGGGAGGTGTTGCGAGAGCCTATTTTAACACAACCTGACAATCCTACGTCTTTACCCATAATAACACTTGTATTTAAGGGTTTATCCTATAGGATAGGTGGATGCAGAGCTTCTTGAAAAAGAGCCCTGCCGGAGAGAAACCTGCTGAGTGATCGCATCCTTCGAATCGGGATGAGGATGTGTCGCTTGGATTTAAACGGTGAGGAGAAGAAACAGATGAAGTTACGACACGACATGGGCGCCGCGACGCTATCGATGGCGGCTCTATTTGCATGCACCGCCACGGCCACAGCCGCGCCGATCAACTACGGCGACTTCACCGGCACGACCGTGATGTACCTGGACGTGACCGAAGACTCCGGCACCGATACGCCGCCGCTGTTTGGCGCTCCAACCGTCTCCGGCGACAGCCTGGACTTCAACCCCGTCTCGTTCAACTCATTCTCGTCCGGGGCCGCTGGCACGGATATCACCGACGGCACGCTCACGCTCATGCTCCGCTCGCTGCCGGGCAACTTCATCGACACCGTCGAGTTCGACGAGGCGGGCGACTTCACGCTCACCGGCCTGGCGGGCAACGCGTTTGCGTCTGTCACGGCTACGTTCTTCCTGGATATCGAGGAAGTCGACGGCGTCGCGATCAACCCGGTCAATATCGCAACCGCGATGGTGTTCACCCCATCCGGCGGCGACTGGAGTCTGGCGGCGGACGGACCGGGTCCTCTCGTAAACGGCCAATGGTCAGGCTTCGTGATGGTCGATATCACTCAGGCCCTGATCGATAACAACATCCCGTTCGTCGTGGGCGCGACCAAGGTGTCCGTGACCTTCGACAACACGCTGTCCACGCTCAGCGAAGAAGGCACCAGCGCCTTCATCGCCAAGAAAGACGTCGGCGGCATCGGGATCACCGTGACCCCCGAGCCCGCGACGCTGGGCCTGTTGGCACTGGGTTCCCTGGCCATGATGGGCCGACGCAGGGCCTGATATTTAATCCATTAGGTTTCAAAACATCCTACGGAGGGATGCTTGAACGCTGAAGAGCGGCCCGCTTACCACAACGGGCCGCTCATTTTTTTGCGCGTAGACCGCGTTCGCAGACCCGTTGTGGTATCGGCGGATACATCGTCAGGTCACAAGCGATACAACCGTTAAAGTCAGCCTAGTTTGCCGCGTCATCGTTTTGCAATTAACAGGTTTAATTCCACTTCTTTACTTGCCGTCGGCCGGGCGTGAGGCATAGTTAAGATATCAAATGGTTACCGAAAGAATAGATAGATGCACGGGCATGATGTGATCTGTTCGGTCCGCGGCGACCCGTAACGGAAGTGGAGAAGACCGATGGCCAAGGTGATCTGTTCGCCATGCCGGGCGCTTGCGGCCGCGATTGCCGTGGCCGGGCTTGGGACTCAAGCCTGGGCCGCGCCGATTAACTACGGCGACTTCGCCGGGGCCACCGTCGATTTCCTGCAAGTCACCGAGGATTCGGTCACGGACCCCCTGCCGCCTGCGCTCTACGGCACGCCGAGTGTGTCCGGCGACAGCCTGGACTTCAACCCCGTCTCTTTCAATGCCTCCGCGTCCGGTGCCGGCGGGTCCGACACCACCCGGGGCGTGCTCACGATGATGATGGCGTCGCGCCCCGGGCACTTCATCGACATGATTCAGTTCGAGGAGGCCGGCGAGTTCACACTCAGCGGGCTCTCCGGCAACGCCTCGGTCTCCGTCAGCGCCACGTTCGAGTTGGACATCCTCGAGGTCGACGGCGTGGGGATCACGCCGATTAATCTGGTGGTCCCGATGCTGTTCGCGCCCTCCGGCGGCGACTTCGACCTGGTCAGCGACGGCCCGGGCCCGCTGGTCAACGACATCTGGGTCGGTGAACTCATGGTCAACCTCAGCCAGGCGCTGATCTCAAACAACGTCCCATTCGTTAACGGCGCGACGAGGGTGTCCGTGCGATTCGACAATACCCTGATGGCTCAGAGCGAGGCGGGCACCAGCGCCTTCATCGCCAAGAAAGACGTCGGCGGCGTCGGCATCACCGTAATCCCCGAGCCCGCGTCCCTGATCCTGCTTGCGGCCGGCGGGTTTTGCATGCTCAGTCGACGAAGCTAACGCCACGGTACGCCGCGTGGCCGCAGAGGCTTAACGCGATCAGTTTCAATACGCACCACGATAATAAAACAGGCCCACGCGATCATCGCGTGGGCCTGTGTTAATTCGTAACGGATGCGTGGTGCGGGTCAGGCGGTGAAGCTGCTGCCGCAGCCGCAGCTCGAGGTCGCGTTTGGGTTGTTGAAGACAAAGCCCCGCCCCATGACCTCGTCTTTGAAGTCGATGGTGGTGCCGTTGAGGTACAGATAGCTCTTGGGGTCGCAGACGACCTTGATGTCGTGCTCCTCGAAGAGTTCGTCGGTCTCGCGCTGCTGCTCGGTGAGGTCCAGCAGGTAGCTGAAGCCCGAGCAGCCGCCGCCCTTGACGCCGACGCGTAGCCGGACGTTTTCGGCATCGAGTTCCTGCTGCTTGATGATGGTCTTGATTTCGCGTGCAGCGGTTTCGGTGATGACAAGTCCCTTGTCGTGTTCTGCTGTTGTTGCAGGCGTGGTGTCCGCCTTCGATAATGCTTGTGGCCCCGTGATTATACGTCATAAGGCCTTGGTGTGTTCTGATAGGGCTAGTGGTCGTGGTCCAGGCCGTTCTTCTCCTGGTAGTCATGGATGGCGCTCTTGATGGCGTCCTCCGCGAGCACGGAGCAGTGGATCTTCACCGGGGGCAGGCTCAGCTCCTGCACGATCTCGGTGTTCTTGATCGCCAGGGCCTCGTCGATGGTGCGTCCCTTGACCCACTCGGTCGCGAGGCTGGAACTGGCGATCGCCGAGCCGCAGCCGAAGGTCTTGAACTTAGCGTCGGTGATCTTGCCGGTGGCTTCATCGACCTGGATCTGTAGCTTCATCACGTCGCCGCACTCAGGCGCGCCGACGATGCCCGTGCCGACGGTCTTGCTTTCTTTATCGAGGCTGCCGACGTTGCGTGGTGTCTCGTAGTGGCTTAGTACTTTTTCGCTGTATGCCATGGTTTGGCTCCGTTTCTAATTGTGATTGTTATTTACATACGTTTTACGGGAGCTCACGGTTTTTAAACGTGGGCTTCGTGGCGCTGTTTTAATCTTCTAATGCGCGCCCCACTCGATGGTGGTGATGTCGATGCCTTCCAGAACCATCTCGTAGAGCGGGCTGAGTTCCAGCAGCTTTTTCACCGCGGTGACGACCTTGTCGATGGTGTAATCGACCTCTTCATCGGTCGTGAATCGGCCGAGCCCGAAGCGGATCGAGCTGTGCGCGATCTCGTCACCCAGGCCAAGCGCTTTGAGGACGTAGCTGGGTTCCAGCGACGCGCTGGTGCACGCCGATCCGGAGCTGACCGCGACTTCCTTGATCGCCATCATCATGCTCTCGCCCTCGACGTAGGGGAAGCTGATGTTGGTCGTGTGTGGGAGCCGACGTTTCGGGTCGCCGTTGATGACCGCGTGTTCGAGTTGGCTGAGGATGGCCTGGTCCATCCGGTCACGCATCTTCGAGAGCCGCGCGGTTTCTTCGGCCATCTCAAGCCGGCAGAGTTCGCAGGCCTTGCCTAAGCCGACGATCCCGGTGACGTTGAGCGTGCCGGAACGCATGCCGCGCTCGTGCCCCCCGCCGTCGATGATCGGGGTCAGGCGGACGCGTGGTTTACGCCGACGGACGTAGAGGAAGCCCGCGCCCTTGGGGCCATACATCTTGTGAGCCGATGCGGAGAGCAGGTCGACACCCGCATCATTCACGTCCACCGGGATCTTCCCGACCGCCTGCGTGGCGTCGGTGTGCAGCAGCACGCCCTTCTCTTTACAGACCTTGCCGATCTCCGGCAGCTCATTGATCGTGCCCAGCTCGTTGTTGGCCCACATGATCGTGACCAGGATCGTGTCCACTCGGATCGCCTCGGCGACCTGCTTGGCGGTGATAAGCCCGTCCGCGCCCGGCTCGAGCCAGGTGATGTCGTAACCCATCTTCGCCAGGCGCTTGCACGGGTCCAGCGTCGCCTTGTGCTCGTGCACCGCGGTGATGATGTGCCGGCCCTTGTCCTTATACATGTCGGCGACACCCTTGATCGCCAGGTTGTTGGACTCGGTCGAGCCGGAGGTCCAGATGATTTCCTTGGGATCGGCGCCGATTAATTCGCCGACCTGTTTGCGGGCGAGCTTCACGCCGTCCTCCGCCTCCCAACCGAACTGGTGGTTACGGCTGGCGGAGTTGCCGAACTTCTCTGTGAAGTACGGCAGCATCGCTTCGAGCACCCGTGGGTCCATCGGGGTGGTCGCGTTGTTGTCCATGTAGATCGGCAGCTTCAGCGCCATCGGTTTATGCTCCTTGGTTAATCGTGACGCCGGCGAGTTCAGTCAGCTCGGCCGTCGGGTGGGTACTGCTGCAAGCGCAGGAGTCGTTGGTATTGGTTTTGTAAGTACCGGTGTTATTGCTTTCGATGCGGTCTTCCCAAAGGTCCTTCAACGTAACCTCTTCGAGAAACCGGTTGATACGCCGGTGCAGTGAACGGATCGGCCCCCGGATCGGGCAGTCGTCCGAGAGGTTGCACCCCTGGCCGACGATTGGCAGGCCGTCGGCACACTGGGAAAGACGCACCGGACCCTCCATCGCGGTAACGATTTCCAACAGCGAGATACGCCCGGGCTCGGTCGCCAGTTCGTATCCCCCATTGACCCCACGCGTCGAGGCGAGCACCTTCGCCCGGACCAGCTCCTTGAGGATATTCATCAGCAAGGGCAGCGGCAGACCAAATGTCTGAGCGATCTGCTTGGCGCTGACGGGCTCAGCCGACTCCGCATAGCGTCCTGTCAGGTACGACAGGGCGACCAGGGCATAATCGGTTTTTCGTGTCAGGCTAAGCATGAAACCGCCTTATAAGGATTCTATCGACGATTCAGGGGTTGATATTGATACTGAATATCAATTCAATCCCCCTGTCAAGGCTATAATAGTACCTATACGGTGCGGTATCAAGTCAGCTTAGAATCATTCCACCAATAAAGACACATCGGCACGGAGTCTTGGGGTGTAATTATACATAAGTACATGACAAATAAGTATAAATATAAATTTAATCGTGTTTTAATGAATGATGTTCAATCTAAGACCTCTTCCACTGGAAAGTTTGAATCTGCCCCGGATTATTCTGGCCGACTAAAACGTGCGTAATATGTACTTTTGCCTTATAAAGACCGGCCGTCCGGCCGTGAGTCTCTCATGAGTCAGACGGCCGTGTTTGATGGTCTTCTTTAAGTTCAGTATTTGGGGATCGTGTCCTATGGGTCGCTACAAGTCTGTTCTTCTGTTCGGTGCCCCCGGCGCGGGCAAAGGCACGCAGGGCAAAGTCTTGGGAACCATCCCGGGCTTTTACCACTGCGCGTGTGGCGACGTCTTCCGGAACCTGGATATCAAGAGCCCGTTGGGCAGCATCTTCTACGACTACAGCTCCCGCGGCGAGCTTGTGCCCGACGAGGTCACGGTGAAGATGTGGGCGGAAAACATCCGCGCCCATACGGTGATCGGGGACTACAAGCCTTACGCCGACCTGCTGGTGCTCGACGGGATCCCGCGCACCATCGAGCAGGCCAAGCTGATGGATGAGCACATCGAGGTCCTCAGCGTGATCCACCTCTCGTGCAACGACGAGGAAGAGATGTTCCAGCGTCTGCGCCGCCGGGCGTTGAAATCCAACCGACACGACGACGCGGACACCAAGGTCATCCGCCACCGCTGGGAAGTCTACGAACGGGAAACCGCCCCGGTCCTTCAGCACTACCCCAAAGAGATGGTCGTCGATATCGACTCGCTGAACTCCCCCGCCCAGGTCTTGCACGACATCCTCGACCACGTCGTCCCGGCGCAGAACGAACACTTCGCTTTGTTCGTTGACGATTGATTTCGGTCGTAGACTTGCACCGCGCACATCTTATATCCGCGTTCACTGTTAAATAAGAACATCCTCCACGTGGCCGAAGCCATGTGAAGGGCGTCTAGGTATGTTACACGCAAGGATTTTGAAGGTCATAGTTTTTTTAGTCGGGCTAACCGTTTGATAACACAACTGGCGGGCCGGCTGTGATATGCGTTACCATCAGGCTATGGATGCACAAGAAGTAGATAAACGGTTTGGCGTGCCCGGCGTATTGACGTTTGAGTCAGGGCCGGGGGGCTTGACGAGGGCCTCGGTCACTACCGCCTCATGTTCCGGGCAGATGTATCTCTACGGCGCGCACGTCACCGGCTTTCAACCGGTCGGGCATAAGCCGGTGTTGTTCGTCAGTGACGCGACGATGTACCAGCGGGGTAAGGCGATCCGCGGGGGTGTCCCGGTGTGTTTCCCCTGGTTTGGACCACACCCCAGCGACAAGGCCGCGCCCTCTCACGGCCCGGCCCGGATCACAGACTGGGAACTTGCCGGCGTAGACCGCGAAGAAGATGCGCTGTCGCTGAATCTATCAGCGGCGTTCGATCCCTATCAGGTTGATTACCGCGTGACGTTTGGGCATGAACTGAGTATGGCCTTGGCCGTACGTAATACGTCGGAATCAACAGCGACCTTCGAGTCGGCGCTGCATACCTATCTTGCCGTCGGCGACGCCCGGCAGGTCGGGATCACGGGGCTCAGCGGGGTTGAATACCTCGACAAGGTCGATGGTACAAAACGCAAGACGCAACCCGATCAACCCATCACGTTTACCGGTGAGACCGACCGGGTGTATGTGGATACCGGGTCGGCCTGCGTGTTGACTGACCCCGTGATTGGTAGACAGATCACGGTCGATAAATCCGGGTCACGCAGCACGGTCATCTGGAACCCCTGGGTCGATAAGGCCGCAGCGATGGGCGACTTCGGCAACGAGGAATGGCTGGAAATGGCCTGCATCGAAACCGCCAACGCCGGCCCGAACGCGGTCGCGCTTGCACCGGGTGGCGTTCACGAGATGAGCGCGACGGTCACGTTGCGTGATCTTTAGCGCGTCTTTTTGTTTGTTAAGCTTGCCGCGGATGATCCGGCGGGCGTTTACTTCCGCTCGATGGTCGTGTCTTGCGCGGGTTGGTCCTCGACCCGTGCGGGTGCTGTTTTTTGCGTGCCCCCGGGTTCAGGCGGCGGCGGGAACATTTGGTCGATGATGTTGCCGAACCCCTGCTCTTGGGCGTGGCGAGCGACCACGTCTTTAATTGCCGGGTACGTGGCGACGCGGATATTTGTGGGCGAATTGTAGTAGACCGTGGAACGCTCTATCAGGTCGTACTGGGGGGAACGTATGTACTTGATGTAGGTCTCGCCGACCAGGTGATCGAAGCTCTCCCAACTGATCAGCCGGCCCTGCCCGCCCTCGGCGGTCGGGTTATCGTATTTCTTGTTTTCGATCAGCTTTTTCTCGAATGCCTTGGCGAGCTCGTAATAACGCTCAAAGACATTTCTGCGGCCCTGCCCCCACCCCTCGCGAAAGGCTTTGATCAGCAGCGACTCGATGAATGGCCGGGCGACCTGGTCGGTCATCTGCCAGTCGTCGCGGATCTCGGTCACGATCAGGTCTTCCAGGCTCAGCTTGTATCGGCCGGAGACGACGTTGTGCGGCTCCTGGCCGTAGGTGTCGCGGATCTCTTTGTAGTAGGCCTTGGCCTTTTCGGCGTCGCCGTAGAGATAGGAGTAGAGCACGGCCCGGAGCAGGAAGTTCTCGTGCCCCTGCTTGAAGGCCCGCTCGTTGCCTTGCCCCGCCCAGTCGACCTGGACCTGCCGTTCGTTGGCCTCGACCATCGCGTCGCCGTAGGAATCGATGAACCGCGGGTCGGGGACCGTATCGATCCGGCCGTTCATCGGGTTGTAGCTGATCGAGCCTGAGTTCATCAGCATCTGCATCGAGTGGATCACCTGCCGGTCGGTGTTCAGGACATCGATCTTGGTCCGGTCCTTCATCTCGCCCGCCTTCTCGACCCCGGTCGCGCCCCAGTAGCAGGCGTGGCTCGCGGCGTGGCGCCAGTCCATCGGGCCGAACTTCTCCATCAGCGCCAACATCCGCTGGGGCGACATGTGGTAGTCCTCGATCAGGACCTTGGCCTGGAGAAACGGGACCAGGTGTTCTTCCAGTGCTACTTTGTTCTGCGGGTCGTCGACGAGTTGGGCGAGTTGGGTGTAGCGCGGGTCGGCGTACTCGGCTCCGGGTCCGACGTAAGGCTCGAACATCCTGATCCGGCCGTAGGCGCGCAGCCCGTCCTGGTCCGGCTCAAAGCCGATCGCCCGGATGCGCGACACCAGCTCACGGGTCGGCGGATGGACCGCATATAAATGCGTCAACGGGTCGACCGCGTTGGTGGTGTCCAACTTCTCCGAGAAGTAAAGGTCCGCCGCGCCCGCGATAGGCTTAAACAGTTTTACCGCCACCTCCTTGGTCGCGCCGACGGTCGGGGTTCCAAGCAGTTCCTGCCATTCCTCGGCGAGCTTGGCTTTGTAGTACCGGTTCATATCGTCGGTGCTTTGGCCGATCTTGTGGAAGAACGTCCAGCCCAGCTGACGGTAGATCGCGATGTTGTTGGGGTTGTAGACGACGCCCTCGTCGCGGAGGAGCTTGATGCCTTTGTTGACCCAGTCCCAGCGCTCCTCGGGCGTGTGCGTGAGCACGGAGATGTTGTAGGCCATGTTCCAGGACTGGAAGACCCAGACCTGCCCGAACCTGGGCTGGAGCGTGGTGATCCAGCCGGCGGTCGTGTTGGCCTCGAAGAGCTTGCCCTCGCTCTTGAGTTTTTCGGCCCGGTACCAGAGGAAGTCGGCGGCGATCCCGCGGAACGTGCCCAGCGACGCGGCCAGCAGCGCGTACTTGGGCGCATCACCGTAGCGTGTCTCGTGGACGATCTGCAGGTCGACGCGCTGCTGATTGATCGGCGCGACCAGCAGCGTCGAGCCCAGCACGCACAGGATGGCGATAATCACCGCGGCGGATTGGAGCCAGCGTCCCTGCATCATACCGTGACCCTCGCCAACTCCCGGCTTCGGAAGATCAGCCAGCCGATCAGCCCGACAAAGCCCGTCCACACGCCACCGGACCAGACCACCGCGCGGTAGAGCATGTGCCCCGGGACGATCCGGCCGTCCGAAATCAGCGGCGTCGGGTTCAGGTCGCCGAACGAGGGCGTCACCAGCATGAAGCCCGACGCGATCAGCTTGATAACCAGCTTGAAAAGATCGTAGAACTCCCCCTCCGAGACGTACTGGATCACACGTGAGATCAGCCAGAGTATCTTCTGGAAGAACGGCACGGAGTCTTTGGGGAACGCGGCGTAGTACTGCAACGACTCGGCGAGGTAGGCGTTGCCCGCCGCGGTGAAGTACACGAGCATGCACACCAGCGAAGCCACCGGGAAGCTCAGATACGTCCCGGCGGCGAGCCCGAGCATCGCCAGGAAGACAAGCCGCATCCAGATGACAACGAGCGTGCGGGCCAGGTTTTCTTCAAACCCGCCGACCCGGTAGAGGACCTCGACGCCGTCCTTGGGGTTGAAGTTCAATACGGGCTGACGCTGGCCCCCGGGCGCGGGGTTGTAGATGTCGATGCTCATCCCGCCCCGCTCGTCGATGATATCCGGCGGGATGTTGATGACGTGAAAGTTGTTCTCCGCGAGCTTCAGGAAGCCCTCCCCGGTGGTGATGCCTTCTTTCTGATACATCCGCCCGTTGATGCGCATGCCGATATAGACAAACCCGTTCAGGGAGCTGCCCGCGAGCTTGGGCTTGAAGCGCAGTTGAAGCGGCTGATTGAACCGCCGCGCCTCCTCCAGGTTGTTAAACCGGTAGGTCTTCCACGACAGGTTGGGGATCGAGAACCACTGGAGCATGACCTTCTGTTGCAGGTCGTTCCGGTCGGCGGGGGTGACCGTATCGGGCGGGTCGCCCGGGCTGCCGTAGCGCTCCGGGTCGTCTTCGCGGGCACTTTCCAGCAGGGCGTCATACATCAGCCGCAACTCATCGGGGTTCGGGGGGGTCGGCTCGATCCAGTGTCGGCTTGCCAGCACCTCGCTCTGAACGGCCATGCGGTCGGCGTCGTCCCGCGCGGGCTGCGCGTTCAGCAGCATCGTGAACGCGTAGATGCCCGCACCCGCGACCGACAGCAGAAGCAGGTTCAGCAGCGTGATCCCCAGCCACTTCCCGACGAGGTACTCTGCCCGGTTCACCGGCTTGGTCAGCGTCAGGAAGATCTGGCGCTGCACCTGCTCACGTGAGATCGTCGCGATCGCCAGGAACAGCGTCATCAGGCTCAGCAGCGCCGAGGTCGCCATCAGCGACCAGGTCAGGAACGAGGTGATCCGGTATTTAAGGAAGTCGTCCTGGTCGATGATGAAGGGGAACACCGCGATCAGGATCGCGACCTTGACGATGAAGACCATCGCGACCTTCATGCGCAGCGCCTCGTCGATCAGCGTGCGCGCCACGCCAAACACCGCGACCCCGGGCGACAGCAGGATGCGGATCAGCCAGAGCCCGGCGTAGAAGATGACCGCCATCGCGTACGCGCCGGCCGTGGCGATGACCATGTCGGTCCAGCCCATCGTCCAGAAGACCAGCGCGAGCAGCTGCGCCGCCGCGGTCCCCAGCAGGAGGACGCCGAAGCGGCGGACCCAGGGCACCTCGCGCCACACGATCAGGCCGTAGATCACCCAGGCGTTGGCGAGCATCCGCCCGCACGACCGGATGATGCCTGCCAGTTCGGAAGAATCCTGCGCGACCAACAGCAGGCCCACGCCCTCGGTCAATCCGATCAGGGCGAGCAACACGGTCAGCCACATCTTCCAGCTTCTGAGCATAATTCGTTCAGCTACGGCCACGTTTTAAGAAGACGCGGGCCGAAATATATCAGGGCTTGGGCGGGTCTTTCTTCTGGATAAGCGAGTCGATCAGGCCCGTGTCGGCCTGCTCTTCGACCGGCTGTGCGGTGCCGTGCGGTTTCTTCGTCGGCTCGTCTTTATTATTCGTAAGCGAGCCGATGACCTCGTCTTCGTGTGCCTTGGCCACGTTTTCCGCATGCCCTGTATCCGAGTGGGGCGCATCGACGGCTGACGAAGAGGTTTTGGTGGTGAGCTGGTCGATCAGGTCGTCGCCCCCGTCGGCTGATTCGTCGCCGGTCGCCAGGAATGTCGCGATCGTCCCGCCGGACTGGGCGCCGCTGGTCACGACACCTGCGGCCTGCGCCTCGGCCACGATATTCAGGAACAGGGTCTCCAGCCTCTGCCTCGGTCGGGTGATTGCGGTATCACAGACGCCCTCGGCTTCCAGCGCCCGGATGATGCGCTCTTCCGTCTGCGGGTCCAGCGCGGGGGTCGAGATCATCGTCCGGTCGTGTTGTTCAAGCAGTTCGTCGATCTGCCCGTACCGCCGGACCTTCCCGCCGTACATGATCGCGACCCGGTCGGTGACATCCTCGACATCCGACAAGAGGTGTGAGCACAGCAGGATCGTCTTGCCGCGCTCGGCGAGGCTGACGATGACGCGCTTCACGTCCGCGGTGGCGATCGGGTCCATGCCCGAGGTCGGCTCGTCCAGGATCAGCAGGTCCGGGTCGTTGATCAGCGCCTGCGCCAGACCGATCTTCCGTTGCATCCCCTTGGAGTATTCACCGATGGGTCTGCGTGCGACGTGCTGCAGGCCGACCATCTCCAGCAGGGTCTCGATGCGTGGTCTGCGGATGCCACGCTTCTGGTGGAACAGGCGGGCGTAGTACTCGAGTGTTTCGTAGGCGTTCAGGAACGGGTAGAGGTATGTTTCTTCGGGGAGGTAGCCGATGCGTTGCTTGTTCTTGACGTCGCGGGGGTGTCGGCCGAACACGGCGATGCGCCCGGCGGTCGGGTGCAGCAGCCCGAGGATGAGTTTGATGGTCGTGCTCTTGCCCGAGCCGTTGGGTCCAAGCAGGCCGAAGACCTCGCCCTTACGGATATCAAGCTCGATGTCGTTGACCGCCTTGACGCGGTTGCGCAGCCAGAAGTCCTTGAAGACCTTGGTCAGCCCGATACACTTGATGACCATGTCCTGGGACAGCGGCGTCTTGGTCGGGTCGGCATGTTGTGTGGAGGCTTGAGTCATAGGATTCCTGCCCTCGTGCCCGTGCTTTCGCCCGTTGGGCTTACTGGTCAAATTTCATTTCGGCGTCGCGCTCGGCTTTTTCGAGCCGGTCTTGTTCACGCTTTCGGGCAATCTCAGGGTCGGCGTTGAGTTCCAGATAAAGCTGCCCGCCGTTGTTGTAGAGCGTCTCGACATCGCCGGTGAAGATTTTTTCGCGGGCCTGCTGCCATTCCCGGCTGGCGAAGAGCCCGGGCGACTCTCGGTACTTACTCAGAAGCGTTCGGAAGCTGTCGGCCTCGGACTTCACCAGCTCGACCGTCTCGGTGCGGTAGGTGTTGGCCTCGCTGATCAGCCGTGAAGCGTCGCCGCCGATCGCGGCCCCGCCCAGGTCGGCCGGCATGCGGAGCTGGTCGAACGCGGTGTCGATCTTCTGTGACAACGCCTCGGCCGAATCGGTGTCGCCGGCGGCCTGGGCGAGTTCGTACTCACGGACCAGCTTGAACAGCGCGTCGTGCGCCTCACCGGCGGCGGTGGTCAGCAGGTTGGTGCGCTGCTGACGGGCGGCGTTGATTTTTTGCGACCGCTCGCTCTCGGCGTTGGTCACGCTGTTGTACGCGGGCTGAACCGCCAGCGGGGCCTCGGATCGATCGACCGCCAGCCGGTCGATCTTGATGCCCGCTTCCAGGCCGTCCAGCGCGTCCTGCATCCGTTGGATCGCGGCGGATCGGCTGAATTCACCTTTGATAAAGTCGTCGGCGTTCATCCGCGCCGCGGCGTACACGATCCCCTGCTCGGCGACGCTGGCGACCAGGTCGTCGGCGAACATCATCGGGTGGGTCTCCGCCACGTAGGGGTATCGCGGGTCGCCGGGCTTGACCTGGCCGACGTTCTTCACAAAGTCGATGACGTCGTTCACGGTGTAGTGGACCGTGAACCGGCCGTGCACGATGTTGGCGTCTCCGGTCAGCAGTGAGCCGTCTTTTTCTGGGTTCAGGGGCTGCCCGTACTGGTTGCCTCCGGCGGCGCCGGGTTCGTACCAGAAGGTGTCCAG